>NC_014960.1:963375-1284501 GCF_000199675.1 Anaerolinea thermophila UNI-1 | reverse complement strand
ATCCACGCCCCCAGAGGATGAAATGCCCACCAGCGCACCCAGTACAACAAAACAAACATAACAAACGGCAAGGGGAAGAACATCACCGGGCTTTGTACAGGCTGGTCACCATATTGCACCGTAGAAAGGAAGATAGCCCAAATGCCCACAAAGAGAACAAGCAGAATAATACTCGAAGCAATGGCTGCCCCTTTGTGCCAGCGTTCATACATCAGCGCAAAAGCCAGAATGATGCCGGGAAAGAGAACAACGAAATTTCCCGGATCGGTTTGAATGCCAATCCATTGGGCGATGTTAAGGGTGAGCAAAGCCGTCCACAGAAATCCCCGGAATTCAGCCCGCAATCCAGAGCGCCATTCGACAATCAACATCAGCGCCATGAGGAAAGTAAGCGCCCAGCCAAGCCGTGCTCCAAAAGAGGGCCACCATTGAGCAAATGCTGCGCCGGGTGTGCCTGGTGGATTGTAGGCAGGATATCTCAAGACCTCTCTCAAGTTCTGAATAATCCAATCCGGGAAAATTAACCCCGCCGCCAGAGAGAGCAACCCCACCGTGCCAACCAGCCAGCCCACAAAACGCCAGCGCCTCTGCCCAATGCCCCAGAGAAGTAAAAAAGCCACAATCAGTACCACGACCTGAGGTTTAATTGTGGCAAAAGCAAATAACACCCCGGCAAGTTCATCCGCGCCATCACGCAACGCCAGCAACCCACCGGTGATGAACAACGCTACTAAAATGACCGCATTCCCATTGATGAGCGGGCGCAGCCCATGGTACCAGAGTAACGAAAAGATCAACAACCCTGCCAGCATGAAGGGTGAGGGTTTCCAACGGCAGAGGCGCAGGCTCAGTAAGCTAATACCTACCAATGAGGCTTCCAGTACGGTCATCCACACCGCACGGGCAAGGTTGAAATCGGAAATCAGCGCAAAAGGCAGGAAAAACACCACCGAGTAGAGCGGATAGGCTACCCGCAGTTCATGTTCTCCGGGGCGGGCTGGTCTTCCGTAGGCAAGGGTTTGGATGCGCAGAGCGGCTTCATCACTGTACGGACTGATACCTTCGTAAAATAAAACTCGCGTTCCTACCCAGTGAACCAGAAAGTCATTACCTCCCGGGTTTTTCTGTGTGTACTGATAGTTTGACCAGGTTACCCCGGCAAGTAAAATACCCAGAAAAAGAATCATCAAAATGAGAAGAAGGGCTTGATTACGTGAGCGATTCAAGGTGTTTCTCCATCAAAAGAAATAGAATTCAATCCTCACACCTATAGTACAATCTTTTTGATTTATTATACTGGTACTGTACTGAGGCCTTTATGAATCCAGTCATTTCCCTTGCTCAAATGCATATTGAACCCGGCAATCTGCAAAAGAATGTTGCCACTGCTTTCTCCATGATTGAGAAGTCTGCAACACGGAAGAGCACCATTGTCCTGCTTCCTGAATTATGGTCCAGTGGATATGATCTGGAAAAAGCAGAAACTTACGCCAATGAAACCCCTGAAATTCTGAAGGACTTGACCTACCTTGCCCATCAATACCATCTCTCCATTGGTGGGTCGCTTCTGGAAAAATCCGATCGGGGAATTTACAACACGTTCTACTGGATTTCCCCTACCCGGGAAATTCTTGCCTATCGAAAAATCCACCTCTTCCGACTGATGGAAGAAGACCGCTGGCTTAACCCGGGCGACCATCTTCAAATGGTTTCCACAGAGATGGGGCAAGCGGGCTTAGCCATTTGCTATGATTTACGCTTTCCAGAGTTGTTCCGCCAATACGCGCTGAGTGGAGCAACGATATTTCTGCTCAGTGCCGAATGGCCCCTCAAACGAATACACCACTGGCAAACTCTCCTGCGCGCCCGCGCCATTGAAAACCTGTGTTTTCTGTTCGCTGTCAACTGCGTCGGTCCAGCGTATAAAGACGTATTCGGCGGTAGCAGCGCAATCATCTCCCCGTGGGGAGAAACCCTGGCAGAAGGCAGTCAAACCGATGAAGATCTAATCAGCGCACAAATCGACCCCAACCAGGTGGAGCGGGCTCGCGGTTTCCTGCCCGTTTTTCAGGACCGCCGTCCCGACCTGTATCATCTCAGCGATTAAGGCTGGCAGTGAAGAATAACAGATACCTGATCGCGGTAAACGACCTCCCAATTTAACTCCCGCTCCAGGGCTTTTGACAGCATGGACGACTCGGGCATCAGCGCCCATTGTACCCGGTATTTATCCAGCACGTCCTTCCAGCCATCCTGGAGGGTTATTACCTGTTCATACTCTCGGGTCAGGGCTTCGCCGTAAAAATCGGTTTGCCCGTCAATGAAAACCCGAATGTCAGGGAATGCGCGGTAAAGAATATACCCACCCCAGGGGAAATAATTGAAGACATTGCCTTCCTGAGGGTGCGCCTCCAGCCAATCCATTGCCCGGACGGGGAACACCTCAGACTGAAAACGAGCAGGAATCAAACCCGCACGCGCTGTCCAAGCCATAAAAACAACGATCAGCAAGAAAGTTACCCACCCACCGGCTTTTGAGTCCACTGCATGCATACGCAAGTCCAGGTCACGCAATTTCTTGAACCAGGGAACAGATTCTGCCCATTCCTGAAAAGCGGTGTGAATACTCTTTGCCAGCACCGGAGCCGAGACCACTGCAAACAAGGGGATATTGCGCGCACTGTACAGCGCCATGGCTATCCAGAGACTCACCAGAAGTACTTCATCCACGCGCGGCTTCTGATGGCTGATTCCCCACACTCCCAGGATGCCCAGCACCATGAGCAGGAAAGGAAAAGCACCGGGAGTATGAAAATCAGGGGAAAGATACTCGGCGGTATGTCCCACCAGGTAAGCATTTCGCACATAACCCACTGAGGTTTTCCATAAATCCACCCCAGAGGGATTGAGCAAACTGGCAATCAAGGAAAGTCCCCCTACCCAGAACCAATCACGAAAAACACCAGAAAGGGAAGTAAAAGGCGTTTTTTCTACCCATGTCCTCCATAATATTCCCACACCATATACAACCCACACCACAAACCCCGCCAGAAAAGCGCCATGGGTATTTGCCCAAATCAACATCAGCACAGGAAGTACCAACAGCCCGTAGCGTTTCCTCTGAAAGAGATCTTCTAACCCTTTAAGCCAGATTGCCAGAAAGAGAAAGGTAAACAAGTGGGGACGGGTCAACCAGTGCAGACTGCTTGCCGCCATGGCTAAGAGAGTCACCAACAAACTGCTCAACCAGCCGCCACTGCGCTCCCAGGAAAGACGAAAAACCAGCATGACTGTGAGGGCAACCATCAAGGCACAGAGCCACACTACACCTGCCAGCCCAAACCAGCGTTCCATCAGGGCAAATACTACCTGCGCCATCCATTCATGGGGAGTCAGCACTTCCCCCGCCATGGTGTGGGAAAACACGTCGCGGTTGGGAATCCATCCTGTGTCCAGAATAAAATTTCCGATGGTGAGATGACGTCCCAAATCCCCATCCACGTTCATCATTCTTTCTCCCATACTCAGAACAGCCAGAAAGAACATCAATCCTAGAAGGACTTTCATGGATGGGAAAAACCAGCCAATAAGGCGTTTCATGGCTCTGCTACCTCTTGAATCACCAATTCATTCGGGGTAATCTTATGGCTCAGGTTGTAAAACACCAGATAATCGCCAATAGACTTTTCCTGCCAGGTAATGCCTTTCTCAGCAAACTGCTGACGGAGCAATGCGTTCAGGCGTTCTGTTTGTTGCGTGGTAATGTAAGCGACTCGTTGACTTTCGTTAACCAGACAGTTATAGGGTTCATAACGATTATCGCGGGGAGTGTAAGAGAGATTGAGGTGATACGGTAAGTCAGGAACAAAAATCAGGGTTTCATTGCTTTCAAAAGCCAGCGGATAGGCTACCCAGTAATGGGTGTAACCACGGGTTTCTTCCTGTTCCTGCAAAAAGCGAATCAATTCGCCATCGTATTTGCGCTCAATTCGCGTACTGGCATCCAGTTGCGAGGTAAACCCTGGCGGGGTTGCCAGAGCACTGGCAATATTACCAGCAATGAAATAAGTCAACAAACTAGCAAAAACAACTATCCTTGCCCATCTTGGGACGGAAGACCGCACCATAAAATGGGCTGCGCCAAGAATCAGTGGAATATACAACGGAAGAAAATATCTGCCCGACGGGTCTTTACTGAATTGAGTAAACACATAGGCGAACATCAGCGACCAGCCTACCCCTGTAACCAGCCACCAGTGAGATCGCTGCAAAGAAGGTTTAGAAAGGCAACGATATATCCATACCAGCACCGCCAACCAGGCAACCAGAGCAAATGGGATCAGTGGAGGTACTAACCAATCCACCGACCAAGGCGGGCGAAAACCCCAAGTAACCGGAATAGCAAACAAGATAAACCAGGTGAGATACATTCCGATCTTGACAATCCAGGGGTAAGGATTAGAAACCGTGGGAGAGCCAAGTAAATCGGCTAGCAAACTGAAAAAACCATGCTGGGCAGCATAAATCCACAAAGGGAAGGCTCCCAGCAATACCCCCAGAAGGGCTAAGGCTGACTTCTCCACAAAAAACAAAGCATCCCTTCGCTTAAACCAGTTAACCAGGACAAAGATCCCCGCGGGAAGACTATACACCAGCGTAATGGCATTACACCACACCCCCAGCCCAATCCAGAACCCTAACCCCAATACCAGCCAACCGGAAGAAGATTTTTCCAAACGTAGGGCGGTCAGCAAAATCAAGTTGCCCAACAACAAGGCTTCTCCATACCCCCCAAGAGTGATGGTGGTGTACAGCGTCACATTGACCACGGGAATGGCACTCAGCACAACTGCCCACACACCGATTTTTTCGTTGTCAAAAGCCTCTTTTCCAACCAGAAAAAGTGTGTACAGAAACCCCAAATAAAGTAATGCCTGAACCAGTCGAATCACCCAAATGTGCTGTCCGAAAAGGGCAAAACCCGCTGCGATCAGGTAAGCGTCCAGGCTTCCCATGTAACTCTGCCCGTAAAAGAAAATTGGGCGTTCACCCTGCAAAATATGCTTTGCCATCAAAGCCACAATGGCTTCGTCGGCATTAAAGGGAACACGCTCGGAGAAAACAATGAAGCCCTTCCACAATAGAGAAACCAGGAAACTCCCAAATAAGATGAATGTGCTTTTTCTATTCATGGATTCCTGCCAAAAATCAACAATCCATCACTCCCATACATGTCTGTAGGGATTTTCTTCATCAATCGGTAAGACTGCTGGAACCAATTTTCCTGCAAAAGCCCTTTGCGTCCGTACACTTCCAGAATCACCAGGAAATCAGGTCGTGCATCCCTGATCAGGTCGGGAGCAACGGCGTAATTAATGGCATAGTAGGCTTTATCGAGCGGGTAATACTGAATGCTTTGCGGGGAGTTCAAACCCACTGTATCAAGAATTCGCAAATTGGTTTCATAACCCAGCACCCCCACATCCCCTGCCGCCAGAACTGCCTGAGGTTGATTCTGTGCTCGAATAAAGTCTGCCGCTTCTTTATAGAGTAACTCCAGTTGAATGTAAGCCATGTCGGGCGCAGGTCGTCGAGGACCATGATCGGGAACAAACCGCCATTCACGGAATGACACCACTGCCGGGAATAATACCAGCACAACCGTCAACAGAGAAAATCCCCAGCGTGGCACCTGTTTATGTTTCATTAACCCTCTCAACAAACTTTGCCCCCCAATAAGAATTGCTAGGAAATAAGCCGGTAAAGGCGGGGTAAGATACCAGCGAAAGATCAGTGGATTGGGTAGAGCAAAAGCAAGGAAATATACCCAGGGATAAACCAGCCACGCTCCCAGACGGGGTGCGGTGCGAAATGCGCTTAGAACACCGGTGAGGGCAA
The DNA here is from genome assembly GCF_000199675.1 of Anaerolinea thermophila UNI-1. Classification (GTDB taxonomy): domain Bacteria; phylum Chloroflexota; class Anaerolineae; order Anaerolineales; family Anaerolineaceae; genus Anaerolinea; species Anaerolinea thermophila. The sequence goes on along the minus strand of NC_014960.1, from coordinate 1,278,603 downwards.
GGAAAGGATATACCAGCAACCCGACTCCGATTGCAATATTCCCAATCCAGTGATACTCAAAGAACGGGGTTGCATAATGTTGCAGCAAACGGATCAATGCTGCATGGGGCTCAAGACGGTAAGCCAGTAATTTCGCCGTCACCGAATGAGGAAAGGGACTGCCAAAATATGCCCAAGCAAATCCATACCATCCTATCACAGGCAAAAGGAAAACAAACAAGGCTCGCCACGGAATTGAACGAGGTTTCTCATGAAGGAAACGCGCCAACCAGTCCAACCCCATCAACCCAATCATGAGCGCCGCATCCACACGAGTAAGCAAAGCCAGCGCACCCGCAAGTGCAGTGAGAGAGAGATTATTTCGGAGATAAGCCCATCCCATCAGGGTAAGCAAAAATACATACAGGCTGGTTTCCAATCCCCCGATGGAAAAGGTGACCGAATAAGGGGCAATAGCCCAAGCCAGAGCCGCAGCAAGTCCAGCCTTTTCAAAGTTTACCTGCCTGCCAATCAGAAACAAAAGCACACAGGTAAGCGCATCAGCCACTGCATTCAAAAGCCACGAGATGACAGGAAAATCCGCTTCCGGACCACCGCTCAGAGCACCCAAACCAGCCATCAACAGGGTGTACAGAGGTGTGGTCGTCCCCATAACACGCTCGCCAGGGTTATACACAAACCCCCAGCCACTTAACAGGTTGCGAGCATACCGGTAGGTAATATAAGAGTCGTCAATGGTGCGGGGACCGGGAATCAGGCGGGCAAGTAAAGCCAGCGCAATCAGAAGAACAATCCAGAGTCGGGTTGTCTTTGACATACCCCGATTATACAATCACCTCTCCCATCTATATCCTTTGAGAAGACCTGTCAAAATAGAAAGGCGCCGCGACTTTCTCGGGCGGCGCCTTCAACATAAACCTGAAGAAATTACAGTACTTTATGATAAACGCGGTGATTCTTCCAGGGTTTGCTCCCTGCTACCAGAATATCCTTACGAATCTGTACGGCGGTCTCTGCCATCTGGGTCAGTTCGCCTTCGGTGAATTGAGAATTTTCAAGGAATTTAGCCATCTCAGCATACAGCAGAACGTTGCCGCCACGGCCATGATATTCAGGCAACACACCTACCCCGTTGAGGGAAATAAATTTTGTGCGTTTCATCTCCAGCATGAAATCCACCAATCCCCAGGGGGTAATGCGCCCACCCTGCCGCTGAAGCGCCGCACTGATATCGGGAAAACCAAAGAGGAACCCGACGACATCCTCATTGTAGGTAATGATCTTGATCAATTCGGGAACTGCCACCATGAGCAGGTTATCCAGCACAAATTTGACTTCGCGAGGCGAGAGCGGGTAATACTCCCAATTGTTGACAAAGGCTTTGTTATAGGCTTCGCCAATTTTTGGAGCCCAAGCCACCAGTTCTTTCTTGTTTCGGAAGTTCACCACCTTAAACTTTCCCCGTTCAATCACACGGCGGGCAACCTCACGCATTTTATCAGGCAGTTGGAAATTTTCCCGATTAATATAAGCCGAAACGAAATCCACCTCTTTTTCAAAACCCAGGGCTTCCATCAGTTTGGGATAGTAGTCAAAGTTGTAGTTCATCATCGTCATCATCTGACGATGTTCAAAACCCTCAACCTGAATGCCGTAGCCATCAAAGGCGCTCAGCCCTTTGGGCCCCACAATTTCGGTCAACCCACGGGCTTTGCACCATTCGGCAGCACGATCAAACAACGCACGGGCGACTTCCAAGTCATTGATGCAGTCAAACAAATAGAACTGGGCTTTTTTGCATTGATGATATTCATTAAACGGGCGATTTTCTAAAATGGCAATTCGCCCAACCACCTCTTTTCCCCGTAAAGCAAGGAAGAAATCCCCATCCGAGTGCTCGTAAAAGGGATGCTTCTCCCGATCAAGCATCAAACGAATATCTGAGTAAAAAGGGGGCACCCACTGGGGGGTACCGCGATACAAATCATAATGAAATTGAATGAAACGATGAACCTGTTCCCGAGAGCGGGTATCCACTTGCTGAATGGTGAGCATAAGACCCCTCGCAAATGAAAGTTAGGATGAAAAGATTGTTTATGGAGTATACACCCAAATCTATCTTAAGGTACTTGTGGTAGAAAAATTGGACATTCTTTTCAAAATTACTTATTGACAAACGCTTCAAATGAAATATAATTTTATGTAACAAAACATAATTTTATGTTTTATTGATTTCTCCATGACTGACTCCTCCATGACAAATTACGAGAAAATTCCTAATGCACGATTGCTAGAACTGCTTGCAGAAGACCACGAGTTGCAAAAGTTGGAAGCAGTCACGAAAGCATTAGGCTCAGAAACTCGCTTAAAAATCTTGAAATTTCTCAGCGTCCATACTAGCACTGTTATGGAAATTGCTGAGGCATTAGGACTTCCTCCATCAACAGCAACCCTTCACATCAATATTCTGGAAAACGCAGGTTTAATTAAGACCGATCTACGCCCTGCAACAAGAGGACTTCAACGAGTTTGTGCTCGTGTTTATGATCGGATCATTATCCAATTGCCAGCATACCTGGAAACAGCAGAAACCCCCATCGAAGTTTCCATGCCAATCGGTGCGTACACTCAGATACAGGCAATACCCACTTGTGGCCTTGTAGGAGAACTGGGGATTATCGGTCATTTAGATGATCCATCAGCCTTTTATGAACCTCAAAGGATTTATGCTCAACTAATCTGGTTCCGACGAGGTTTTCTGGAATATCATTTTCCCTACCGCCTCCCTCCAGGAAGCATCTTGAACGAAATTGAAATTAGTTTTGAGGTGTGCTCGGAAGCGCCATTACACCATCCTGATTGGCCTTCTGATATTACTCTGTGGATTGGAGGGATAGAGATTGGCACCTGGACTAGCCCAGCAGATTTTGGCGGAGAACGCGGTATGCTTACTCCCGCATGGTGGGATACACAGAACTCCCAGTATGGTTTGCTCAAGGTATGGAAGGTCACATCTACAGGGAGTTACGTGGATGGAGTACAGGTTTCCTCAATCAAAGTAAAAGACTTACCCATAAAACCTGGTGAACCAATTTCTGTACGAATTGGGATCAAGGAGAACGCTACAAATGTTGGTGGGATGAACTTATTTGGTAGCAAATTTGGCAATTATCCTCAGGACATTGTTATGAGACAGTATTTCAAACGAGTTGGTAAGGAATAAATCATAAGGCAAGCGCTGTATGTGTTCAGTTTCAGGGATGCACACATACAGCGCTGTGGAGAGGAGGTGATTCCATCTCAAATTAAGTTTAACATACCCTACGTGTTTCGTTAATGTTTATAGTTGTCCAGCCTGATAAGGCATGGACAGGTTGTGTCCCATGGGACAATTTGGTTTGTTCGTCAGAAGGAGAAAAGATGAAACTCTTCAGTCGCTACTTTCTACCAATCATGCTCATTTTGAGCATTCTCTTAACCGCCTGTGGAAGTACTACCACACCTACAGCTGCCCCTCAAACGGGTGAACAGCCTGCAGAGCAAAATGCTTGCGGCAAGGTTGAATTGCAATACTGGAATCCTTTTACAGGTCCAGATGGTCCATATATGGGTGAAATGGTAGAAGCATTCAATGCTTCTCATCCAGATATCCATGTAACCATGACCAGTCAAGGGGAGTACTATACCCAAATTTCCACAGCAGCCGCAGCAGACACCTTGCCAGATGTCGCCATCATTCATGCAGATCAAGTTGCCACACTGGCTTTTCGGAATGTTTTGCGCCCTATTGATGATCTGGTTGCTGAAATGGGGCTTTCAGGTGACGATTATCCAGAAGCCGTATGGGCAGCGGGAGAGGTAGCAGGTCACCGCTACAGCATCCCATTGGATATTCACCCCATGACCATGTTCTACAATGCTGATCTTCTTAAGTCCGCAGGTTTTGAAAACCCGCCTGCGAACGCAGAAGAGTTTGAGGCAATTGCTGCCGCTCTGACAACAGAAGAAACGAAAGGATTTGATATCACAGGTGGTTTTCCTGTCCAGCAAATCTTCCAGCAAATGTTACACCAGTTTGGGGGAACTGAATTCAATGAGGACGGTACTCAGGCAACCTGGAATAGCGAAGCAGGTGTCAAGGCACTGCAATGGATGAAAGACATGCAAAACAAGTATTCTGCCCCCAATCTCGAAGTGGACGCAGAACTGAATGCTTTCAAAGCCGGAACTGTAGCCATGATCTGGAATGGGATTTGGCAAACCACAAATGTGACCGGTGAAGGTGTTGAATTTGATGGGCGCGCCACATCAGTTCCACAAATTGGTCCATACATGGCAGTTTGGGCAGGATCACATCAGTTTACCATGCCTGTTCACAAAAATATTGATCCTTGCAAGGACAAAGCTGCTGCTGAATTCATCAAATACATGGTGGCAAATTCAGTCACATGGGCAAAGGCTGGACAAATTCCGGCTTCTAAGTCGGTGCGCCAGAGTGCCGAATTCTTAGCCATCGAACCACAAGCATCTATTGCTAAATCGGTCGACTATGCCTTTTTCCCACCTGCTGTCCCCGGTATCACGGATGCATTTGGCCCGCTTGGTGAGGCAGTAGGTGCGGTAATGAACGGAACCGCTACCGATATCAAAGCCGCGCTGGACGATGCCGCAAAACGAGCCAATGAAATTTTGGCGCAAAATAAAGCCACCTATGGCGACGCTCCCAAGGCTCCTTAATACCCTCTAGCCCAGTGTGGGCGGGTTAGGCAGAATTTCCTACCCGCCCACATGTTTCACAAATTATTCTTCTTCCTGGTCCCTTAACCGAATTTTTGGGGATTGACATATGGAAAATAAAAAGAGAAAGATCAACCTCATCCCCTATTTATTTATCCTTCCGCACTTAATATTTTTTGCCATATTCGTTGGGTATCCATTTTTCAACGGGTTATACATTAGTTTTTTCCAATACGATTACTTACGGCCAGAAGCAACTACATTCGTTGGACTGAAGAATTACATCGACCTGTTTACTCCAGGAACAGTTAAGTTCCTTGAATTCTGGAATTCAATGAAAGTCACAGTTACCTTCGTTATCTGGAGTGTTCCTTTCCTGGTTTTAATCCCGCTCGGGTTGGCAGTATTACTGAATCTTAAGATTCCAGGAACAAACTTCTTTCGGGCTACCTTTTTTGCTCCTTGGGTGCTTTCAGTGGCAGTCATTTCATTGATCTGGTGGTGGATTTTTCAAAGTGAGGGAGGATTGCTCAATTACTACCTAAAGATGTTCGGATTACCCACCCCACGTTGGCTTTCTACCATGCCATACGCCATGATTACCATTGTGGTCGCCACAGTGTGGTGGACAATGGGATACAACATGATCATATTTCTTGCCGCCCTGCAGGATATTCCTCCTGAACTGTATGAAGCAGCAGAAATAGACGGAGCAAATTCATGGCAACGTTTTATAAACGTGACATTGCCAATGCTCCAACCTGTTTTAGTGTTTATTATCATCATTACGATTATTGCATCTTTCAATTTGCTTGGACAACCGATGATGATGACGCGTGGGGGACCCGCTCAACCTACAGGAGGTGGTGCAACTGAACCTGTCATGTTGCGGATCTTTACAGAGGGTTTTGTTCGTCCATTTCAGGGAAGCGCCGCCGCCATGTCTGTCATCGTTGCCTTGATTATGGTGATCTTCAGTTACGCCAATTTTCGCATATTTCGCCAGCGTGAATGATATCGGAGGATGTGATGAAAAATGGGACAGAAAAATACTCGCCTTTGAATCGGTACAGGGTTAAAAAATTCCTCAACCGTACCGGGCTCTATATCCTCCTTTGCACAATTACTTTACTGATCATCATTCCTTTGGTATGGATGTTTTCGACCTCTTTCAAGTTGAAATCACAACTTTTCACAAAAGAAATTTATTGGATTCCAAAAGTGATTACCCTGCAAAACTACACCAAGATTTTGAACAATCCATCAACTCCTATTGGACGCTGGTTCTTAAACAGCCTGATTGTTGCTTCAATTACCACCACACTCAAGCTCCTCATTGATTCCCTGGCCGGATATGCTTATGCACGCATGGACTTTCCTGGAAAAAAACAGATATTTGGGCTATTACTAGCCACTTTGTTTCTCCCAGGAGTCATGTTCCTCGTCCCAAATTTTGTTACAGTAGCCAAATTAAATATGCTCAATAAGTTCAGCGGGGTAATCATTCCATCCTTAGCAAGCGTCTTTGGTGTGTATTTCATGCGACAATTTTTCATGAGCATTCCAAAAGAGCTTGAGGAAGCCGCTCAAATTGATGGCGCAAATACGGTTCAAATATTCATTCAAATAGCACTACCATTAGCCAAACCGGCTCTTGCGACACTGGCTGTAATTGAATTTTTAGGAAGCTGGAATGACTTCTTATGGTCTCTCCTTGTGCTGAAGGATCGCGCTGTTCAAACCTTACAACCTGGATTGCGGACTTTACAGGGTGCTTACACTTCTGAGTACGGCTTGATGATGGCAGGAGCAGTGATTGTAGCCATACCGGTCTTAATCATTTATGTATTTATGCAAAGATTCATTGTTCAAAGTGTGGCAACGACAGGAATCAAAGGATGAAACTTACCTTCAGGTTACCTTGTATTCTGATACTCAGCCTTTGCTTGGTGATGAATGCTTGCTTGCCCTTCGCTAATGAAAGTCAAGCATCTACCTTTCCGACTTCTATCAATACAGTTACAGTTTCAGCCGGGGAAACTTTTCAAAATCCCGTTCTGCGAGAAAATTTTGCCGATCCTTTTATCCTGCAAAGAGATGACACTTTTTACCTTTACGCGACAAACTCCTCCGGTAAAAACATTCCTCTGGCAATCTCTACCGATTTAGTTCACTGGAAAATCCAGGGAGATGCAATGCCAGCACTGCCAAAATGGGCAAAACTGACTGGCGGGTTGGTATGGGCTCCAGAAGTTATGGAATTCAACGGCAAATTTCTCCTTTATTACACAGCACGTGACCAGACATCCAATAAACAATGTGTAGGAGTTGCCGTCAGTGATCGCCCCGAAGGAAAATTTAGGGACATCAACCCCACTCCACTGGTGTGCCAATCAGATCAAGGTGGAACCATTGATGCCAGTCCTTTCAGGGATGAAGATGGGAAAACCTATCTTTACTTCAAGAATGATGGGAATTGTTGTGGGATTCCAACTTACATCTGGGTACAGGAACTCACCGAAGACGGGCTCGGCCTGGTAGGTAAACCTGTACCACTGATTCGAAATGATGCCTTATGGGAAGGAAATGTGATTGAAGCGCCCACAATGTTTAAGCGTAACGGTAAATATTATCTGTTTTATTCAGCGAATGATTACGCCAGCCACTTATACGCAGTAGGTTATGCATTATGCACAACACCAATGGGACCTTGCACAAAAGCCAAAGAAAATCCCATTCTTAAGAGTGCTTTGGAAAATAAAGAAGCCATGGTCATCGGACCTGGACATCAAACCATCCTTCAAATTGGTGAAAACACCTGGATGATTTATCATGCTTGGGAAGTAGTAGCAGGAAGTCGCCGGGGGGACAGGCGATTTGTCTGGATGGATCTTGTGGAGTGGGATAATGAGAAACCAGTACTTAAGGGACCCACGACCCATCCACAACCAGTGCCGTTAGTATCTACCCCTTAAGCATAAATCAGATCAAGTAAAACATCCTTCAGGAGAAGATTATGGAATCCACTTATCAAAATCCTTTGTCTATAACCCATATAGGCGATCCATTTGTATTGAAAGCGCCTGATGGAAAATATTATTGTTATGCGACATCCGCTCCAGATGGATTCAAGGCGTGGTGTTCTATAGATCTTGTACATTGGGAATCTCTTGGATACGTGTATTCACTAACAGAAAAATCCTGGGGAGAGCGCGACTTCTGGGCTCCAGAGGTCATATACTATCAGGGCAAATACATCATGCACTATACCGCCCGTTGGAAAGAAAACCATAGTTTGCGGCTGGGCGTAGCTATTTCAGAGAAACCTGAAGGTCCTTTCATTGATGTCTTCTCACATCCCATGTTTGATTTTGGATACGCTACCATAGATGGACATGTATTTATTGATGATGATAAACGGGCTTACCTGTATTATTCAAAAGATTGTAGCGAAAATATCGTTGATGGCCGACACGAGAGTCATCTCTACGTAGTGGAACTGGAAAGTAACCTGTTATCTATCAGGGGTGAGCCTGTGAAAATTGCTCAACCAGAGCAAGAGTGGGAATTGCGCTCTGGAAATGAATGGCGCTGGAACGAGGGGCCCTTTATGATAAAACGAAACGGAAAATATTATCTCATGTATTCGGCAAACTTCTACGCGAGCCGCGACTACGCAATAGGCTACGCTATCGCCAATCATCCCCTAGGTCCTTTCCAGAAAGCCGCTCACAATCCCATTCTTTATTCCACAAGTCCGGAAATTTCTGGACCCGGCCACAATTCAGTGATTTCATCCCCGGACGGGAAAGAGTTATTCATTGTTTACCATATACACACTAATCCAGATTGCCCTAGCGATGATCGCCAGATATGTATAGACCGTCTTCTTTTCCAAGACGATGACACCTTACATGTTCTGGGCCCAACAAATACTCCACAACCGCTTCCTTCGCGCTGATATTAGAAAAAGTTATTTGCTGGAGGCTTAAAATCCTCCAGTATTTTTTGTCAATACGCCAAACATTCGAGAGGATGTTTTACACAAACATTGATTTCCCTGGGTTAATCCTCTATACTCAGGGAAATTGATTTTTCAGGTAATCTTTATGCCAAATCGTCTCATTCACGAAACTTCGCCTTACCTGCTTCAACATGCTACTAACCCTGTGGACTGGTACCCATGGGGTGATGAGGCTTTTGAAAAAGCCCGCCGTGAAAATAAACCGGTTTTTCTCAGTATTGGTTACGCTGCCTGCCACTGGTGCCACGTGATGGCACACGAATCTTTTGAGGATCCACAAATCGCTGAAATCCTTAACCAACATTTTGTCTCTATTAAAGTGGATCGAGAAGAACGTCCGGATGTAGATGGCATTTACATGAACGCAGTTATCGCCCTGACAGGACAGGGTGGCTGGCCACTCAGTGTTTTCCTCACTCCTGAAGGCAAACCCTTCTATGGCGGAACATACTTTCCGCCCACTCCACGGCATGGTTTACCCGCCTTTCGAGATGTGTTACATGCCGCTTTACAGGCTTGGGAGAACGACCGCGATGATCTCTTCAAAGCCGGCGAGCAACTTGCCCAGCATATTCACGCCATGAACGATTGGGGCAGCGTTCCTGGATTGGTTTTACGCGCCAACCTGCTTGAACAGGTGACACACGCCCTCCTGGCTTCATACGACCGCCGCTATGGGGGCTGGGGAAATGCTCCGCGCTTTCCGCAGCCGATGGCACTGGAATTTCTCCTTTTGCAGGTAACGCGCGGAAATGAGGATGCGCTGAAACCTGTGGAGCATAATTTACAGGTGATGTCCAGAGGCGGATTGTATGACATCATTGGCGGAGGGTTTGCCCGCTACAGTACCGATAATCACTGGTTAGTACCCCACTTTGAGAAAATGCTTTACGACAATGCCCAGATTTCCAGCGTTTACCTCCATGCGGGCATGCTGGAAAAAAACCCGTGGTTCCTGCGCATTGCCACCCAAACACTGGATTTCCTCTTAGAAGAAATGCGACACCCTCTGGGAGGGTTCTTCAGCAGTCTGGATGCCGATTCGGAAGGGGAGGAGGGAAAGTTTTACCTCTGGGATTTTGACGAACTTCGACAGATCCTTGAGCCCGCCGGGCAATGGGATTTTTCCTGTCAGGTATTTAACCTCCCTCGAAACGGGAACTTTGAGGGAAAAATCATTCTGCAAATTCAGGAGGATTGGGAAAGGCTACCGGAGAAAACTGGATTATCAGAGACGGACTTTCTCAAACAAATGGATACAGTTCGAGCCCTTCTGTACCAGAAAAGATCTCTCAGGGTGCGTCCATCAACGGACGACAAAGTGATTGTTTCCTGGAATGGGTTTGCCCTGCGGGCACTTGCAGAAGCGGCAAGATATCTGAATCGTCCTGATTATTTACATGCCGCCCAACAAAATGCCCATTTCCTTCTCGAAAACCTGTACACCCCGAGAGGATTAATGCGCACCTGGCGGGAAGGTTCGCCCCGGCAAATCGCCCTTTTGGAAGATTACGCGTCGCTGATCATCGGATTGCTTGCCCTGTATCAGAGCGACGATAACATTGTGTGGTATGAATGGGCCGTTAAACTGGGAGAGGAGATGATTTCCCGTTATCGGGATCCTGCAGGCGGGTTTTACGATACCCGCGATGACCAGCAGGACTTAATCATCCGCCCTAAAGATTTTCAAGATAACGCGACGCCATGTGGAAATTCCCTGGCTTCTTATGCGCTTTTATTGCTATACGAATTTTCTGGGGATGATTCCATTTATCAACTTGCCACCCGGGTTTTCCCCCTGTTGCAGGACTCCCTGGTAAAGTACCCAACCGCATTCGGATTCTGGTTGCAAGCCATAGACTGGGCAATGGGTCCTTCGCGACAGGTAGCCCTTTTGGCTCCAAGAACCCTGGAAGAACTTCAGCCCTTCAAAAACATCCTCTGGGAAACTTATCGTCCCCGCCTGGTTTGTGCCTCATCCACTTTTCAGCCCGCCACAAATGCCCCTGCTCTTTTACAGGAGCGTTCGGTGCTGAATGGAGAAGTTACTGCTTACCTGTGCGAAGGATTTGTTTGCCTTCAGCCCACCTCCGACCTGGAAACTTTCCGCCAACAAATGCAAACGCAGGCAAGCCACTAACGCGAATTCAAAATTGTCTCAAATAAAACAGCCAGCCATTCCTGGGCGCGTTGAGGGTCTTCTTCTTCCAACACCCCGGCAATCACCACCGGAGCCCCTTTCCATTCCCGCGTCGTTCCACCCAACATCCAGGTAATTTTTTGCTCTTTACCCACTACGGCAACCGTCTGCCAGTACAACTGTCCGGGCATAGCCAAGAACTGCTGGGCTTGCTGAGCAACACTTGCAGAGACCACCTGGCTACTGAATGGACGATTTATCACCACCCATCCCTGATGTGGTGTATGCACGGCTTGAACCAACGAGGGAGAAGGCAGGACTCCCTGATTGCTCAAGGCACTCACTGCTACAGCCATTTGCAAGGGGGAACCCTGTAACCAGTTTTCCAGTTGCATCATCTGAGCAGGAGATTCGGCTAAACGGTACTGAGGCGCAGCGACCGGAATTGGCAGCGAATAGCCTCGATCCAACCCAAGGGAACGCATGAAACGATCCAGTTCTGTGGGGAAAAAAGCCCTTAATAAAAACTCCAGGGCAGAGGAACATCCCTGACTCAAGGCGGCATTCCAGGTACTATTTTCAGGACGTAACCCACAGGGTGCAGTTAGTTCCTGGGGAAATTCTGGAAGAGGGGTTTTGTTAACACTTCCCAGCAAAATCAACGGAGCCAGAGCACTCCCAACAGGGTACTGCCCCTGTACTGCCCGATTGACCAGCGGTGCACGCGGGTCAGAGATAATTTCCTGCCAGGTTTCCCCCAGTCGGTTGGGGTCAAATGTGGGATGACTCACCAGAGCGAGGATTTCACCACTTTGGGCATTCAATACCACCAGCCCTCCTTGATGATTGCCCATCAACGCATCGGCAGCCCGCTGAATAGGCTCATCAATGGTAATGCGCACGTCCAACCCCACAGGAGGCTGACTGTATAAAAGTCGATTCCACCAGATGAGAGAGGAAGGCACTCCCTGCAAGCCTCTGAGGTAGGCATTCATGGAAGCCTCTAGACCCGTTTTTCCATATAAGGGGTGGTTATACCCCAGTGTATTTGCGAGTTCAGGATAGACCCAAACCCTTTGATAATGTCCTGGCATGCCCACCGAATGCACCAGAATCTCACCATTTCTATCGACAATGCTTCCTCGTTGAACGTAGCGGTCATAAAGATATTGGCGAGGGTTATCAAAACGGGCAGTTAGAACATCCTGGCGCACTACCGCCCACCAACCCACCACAAGAGCCAGCCCTCCCAGAAGGATTAATCCAGCAGTAAAAAGATGGAGATAAGCATTCACAGTGTACAGAGGAGCAGGTTCTTCGCGCACATCCCGACTAACACTGTAGAGAAGCGCTGCGGCAAGAAGTGAAGTGAGCAGAGACGAACCGCCATAAGATAAAAAAGGCAATGTTACCCCGGTCAAAGGCAAAACTCGCAAGTTGCCGGCAAGAATGAGCACAACCTGGGAGGTGAAATAGGCTACAACCCCAGCAGCAAGATAACGGTGATACTGCCTGCTGGCAAATAAGGCAATTCTTATTCCTCTAACCAGGAAAAGTGCATAAGCCAGCAACAATCCAATCACGCCAATAAGCCCGGTTTCTTCGGCAATGGCTGTAAAGATAAAGTCGGAAGCCGCTACCGGAACCACCGAGGGGAATCCCACACCGGGCCCAGAACCCAGCACGGCACCACTGGCAATAGCAATGAGGGATTGAATGATTTGATAGGAACGTCCAGAAGGGTCAGCCCAGGGATTGAGCCAGGATTCGACACGGTAGCGCACCACGTCAATGGCAAACACCCCCGCCACCCCCGCAAACAATAAAGCACCTCCAGCAAACAGGAGAACTTTTGTCTCTCCGGTTGCCAGATACAGGGTTAAGGTATATATCAGGATGAAAAGGGTTGCCGTACCCAAATCGCGCTGAATCAAGAGGAGTGCAATGGCTAATGCCAGAAGCACCAGCGTAGGCAGGATTAAGCGCAGGCGTTTTGCCTGAGACAAGGGCTTTTCTGCCAGGTAAGATGCCAAAAACACCACCAGAAGGAGTTTTAACGGTTCAGAAGGTTGTAAATAAATTCCACAACACCCCAACCAGAGACGGGGACCTTCTCCACCGGGATAGGTACCAAAAACCAGAGTGAGAGCGGTCAGCATTAACCCTCCCACCAGCCACAGAACACGGTATTGTTTCAGGAATTGAAGAAAGCCCTCACGCCGAATCAAATAAGCCACAACCCCCAGTCCAATCACCAACCAGAGGGCTTGACGAAGTCCAAGCAAAAAATCCAGCCGAAAGATGGTTAGAATCCCCCATCCCGTTAGAAGAGCAACCAGAGGGAGCAGATAATGATCGGCTTCAAAAGCAAGACGTCGGCTGAAATGATGCAAGATTCCAAATCCTACCGCCCAGATAAGCCACCCCAGCCAGTGTCTCCATTCCAATTCGAAACCCGTGCCCCGCACCTTCACTGCCGGAGCCAGGGTAAGTAATATCGCATAAACCAGCAAGAATGCGCCTGCCAACCAGAGCAAGCGCTTCTGTACTCGCTCTATGGGAGAAGGGAAAGGAACCGCTGACGACTTCACGAGAGATAACGCCCTACCAGAAGGCTCAATTTTTCGCGGGTTTCTTGTGGAATCCGATCCTTCGCAGTGATTAATGCATCTGCCAGGGCGTGCTGGCACCCACTTTGACAGGCAACCGGCACATGTGGCATGAGCGCCTGCACGGCTTGCTGAGCAATTTGGGTATTTTGAAGCAACGTGCGAATGACCATTTCCACAGTCACCGGCGCTTCACTGACATGCCAGACATCGTAATCGGTCACATGCGCCATGATGGCATAGCACATCTCCGCCTCACGCGCCAGAAACACTTCCGGAGATGCCGTCATGCCAATAATGGACATTCCCCAGGAGCGATACGCGTTGGATTCGGCACGGGTAGAAAAACGGGGACCTTCGATGGTAATCAATGTACCGCCTAAATGAGCCGTACCGCCAGCCTGCAGGACAGCCTCATAAACTTGCCGGGACAAATCCTTACAAACCGGGTCTGCCACCCCCACATGGGCAACCAATCCATCTCCAAAGAAAGAACGCGCCCGCTTATGGGTGAAATCAAAAATCTGGTCGGGGATGACAATATGTCCCGGCGCATAATCTTCCCGCAACGAACCACAGGCACTGATGCTGATGACTTGCTTGACGCCCAGCATCTTCAGTGCATAGATATTGGCACGATAGTTCACCTCACTGGGAGAATAAACGTGTCCAATCCCATGCCGCGCCACGAAAGCCACCCGTTTACCCTCCAGCGTACCAATCACCACCGGGGAACTCGGTTTCCCAAAAGGAGTTTCTACTTCCACCTGTTCCACATCGGTCAACGACGACATCTGATATAACCCAGACCCCCCAATTACACCCAGAACTGGAGCATGTTCTTTCATCTCTTATATCCTCCTTACCTGTTGTTTCTGAGGTTCATGTACCGTCACCCGAATATTCACCTGGCCACAACGCAATTCATCTCCATTCATCACCACCGTGGGAGAAACCACACGTTCCCCATTGAGAAACGTGCCATTGGTGGACTTTAAGTCCTCTACCCACCACTGATGATGATGGTAAGACAGGCGTGCATGTTGAGAAGAGACGGTTTCATTCCGAATAGTGTAGTTTGCTGATGCACTACGGCCGACCAGAATTTCCGGCAGGTCAAATGTTGCCGGTTGTTCGTCCATCAGGTTGGTCACTTCCAGCGTTATAGGGGGAATCTGCGGAGCCTGCAGGGCTAAAGTTTGCATCCGCAAATCATTCCACAGGGTATAAAGTGCCCAGAGGAGAAAAGCATACAACAACACGACCAGAACCAGCCGAAGAATCAAAAAAACAATGGCAATCATAGGCTATGCGTTTCCCTTCGGCAAAGTGGCAGTATCGGTCGTATCCTCATCAAAAGAATTCTGTTCTTCTTCCTCTCCATATACCAGGGTGACCCCTGCCAGCGAGATGACATCCCCTGGTCTCAAAGTCCACTGATGTACCGGCAGATGATTGACCATTGTACCCCCGGTAGAGTTCAAATCAAACAGAATGAACCCCTCAGGACTGCGTCGTATCTGAGCATGATGGCGAGAAACTCTTGGATCATCCAGCACAAGGTGATTATCTTTCATTCGCCCTACATTGACCACGCTTTGTTCCAGTGGAAAGAGATTGCCTCCCGGGACAATGAGATATGCGCGTTTGCCCGTTTCGCGCAAAGATACTCCCAACGGGTTGGGCATGGCGCGCGTACTGCTTCCCTGCTCAGGCATCTCCCAATCCACCCATACTTCACCGAGCTTCAAGCGAGGGTCTTCGACGAACTCAATTGAAAAATGCACACGCATTCCCTGCTCTCTGGCAACCTGCTGAAGTAAATGCAAGAGATCGTTAAGAACGGGAGATTTTTCCTGAAAATGGGCTCTCACCTGGGGAGAAATTCCCACGATAAGAAGAACGTTCATTTCCTCTAGGAGATCTGAAGACTGGCTTGCCAGCACCTGCGGGAGAATTCGCTCCAGTTCTTGTAGAAAGTGCAGGAGAAAATCTTCAGCCGAAGAGCCAGACCAACCTTCAAGCCATTGCCTGAGCAGAAATTCCATGCGATGCAGGGGAAAGTTCATACCTTATAATTATAATATGGCAAGCGAACCAAAAACTTTGATGGGTTTTGAGGAAATCGAGCATACGGCAGACTGGTCCTTGCGGGTTTGGGCGCCCGATTTGCCGACATTTTTCAAGCAAGCCGCTACAGGGATGTTGCATCTGATGGGCGTAGAATCACTGGATGTCCCTGCAGTATTGAGCGACTTAACAGTGGAGGGAGATGACCCTGAGGCTCTTTTGGTCGCCTTTCTGACAGAAATTCTTTTTCTTCTGGAAAAAAGCAAAGTTCCCCGGTCATTTCATTTGAAGTTTGAGGGCACAAAGCTCAAAGCGCAACTGGAATGCGTACCGCTGAAATCCCTTGCCAAAGAGATTAAAGCCGTTACCTTCCACAATCTGTCCATTCAAAAGCAAAACGGCGTACTGGAAGCAACCATTACATTCGATGTATAGAAAGGAGGTAAAGCATGATTACCCTCCAGATATTTCAAAAAGTCAGCGATTACGAGTGGGAAATTCCTCCAACGTTTCGATCAGGAATGCGTGTACCGGTGCGCATTTTTGCCACGCGCCGGTTGCTGGAAAAAGCCTTACAGGATGCTTCCATTGAACAAGCCGTAAATGTAGCCACTTTACCCGGACTGGTAGGGCGCGTGCTGGTCATGCCGGATATGCATCAGGGATATGGCTTTCCTATTGGCGGCGTGGCAGCCACCCGATACCCTGAAGGGGTGATTTCTCCCGGCGGGATTGGCTACGATATCAACTGTGGAGTTCGCTTACTCTCCTCCGCCATTCCTTATGAAGCGGTCGAGCCTTACCTGGATACACTGGTAGCCGCCCTTGACCACCACTGTCCCAGTGGTGTTGGCACGCATGGTGCCATTCGCCTGAGCGACAAAGAACTGGATCAAGCCTGCCGATTAGGTTCGCGCTGGGCACTCAAACAGGGCATGGCAAGCGAACAGGACCTGGAATTCACGGAAGAAAATGGCTGTATCGAAGGCGCTGCACCGGAAAAGGTGAGCGCACGGGCGAAAGAGCGCGGACGGGAGCAACTGGGGACACTGGGTGCAGGTAACCATTTTCTGGAAGTTGAGGTGGTAGATCAAATCTTTGATGCCGAAGCCGCCAATGCCATGGGATTGTTTGAAGGCTGTCTGGTGCTCTCCATCCACTGTGGATCGCGAGGTTTTGGGCATCAGATTTGCTCAGATTATGTGCAAGAATTCCAGGGAGCAGTGCGGAGATACGGCATTCAATTACCAGACAGGGAACTGGTCTGCGCGCCACTGGACTCGCCGGAAGGACAAGCCTATCTGGGAGCCATGCGCGCTGCCGCCAATTACGCTTTCCTGAACCGCCAAATTCTAGCACATCATGCCCGTCAGGCATTTGAGGAAGTGCTGAGCGGGAAAGTCAAGAACTGGCATCTGCGCCAGGTGTACGACATTGCCCACAACATTGGAAAGATTGAAACTCACGAGGTAGATGGAAAGCAGGTCAAAGTGTGCGTGCACCGAAAAGGGGCTACACGCGCCTTTGGGCCCGGTTCTCCGGCGATCCCGGCGGCTTACCGCCCCATCGGTCAGCCTGTGCTGGTACCCGGTAGCATGGGCACAGCCTCATGGGTGCTGGTGGGGACAGAGACCTCCATGCGCATCTCTTTTGGCTCATCCTGTCATGGAGCAGGACGGGTGATGAGTCGCAACGAAGCCAAACGTCAGGTGCGCGGCGAGCACTTGAGAAAGGAACTGGAAGCCGATGGAATCCATCTTCGCGCTGGTTCGCTTTCCGGACTGGCTGAGGAAGCCCCTCAAGCCTATAAAGATGTGGACGCTGTGGTAGAAACGGTAAGCGGCGCAGGCATTGCCCGAAAGGTTGCCCGTCTGAGACCGGTCGCCGTGGTTAAGGGATAGGAAAAGGGTTCGGGCAGGCTGGTTTACGGCTGGCTTGCCAGAACGCGCTCAAAACGCACCGTTACAGGTAATTTTTCGTAGGTAAATACACCAAAACCGGCAAATGTCCCCTGACGCCAATCACCGTTCTCTACGGAATAAACCTCCCCGCGACCGTTAAATTGCAAGGAAATGCGATTTTCAAGGCAGGAAAAGCGCACAGAGTTTGTCTCGCCAACACGAAAGACATCGGCAGGCCCTGTGCCGGACATCAACTGAACGTAAGGATTTTTCTTTTCGCGTTCCTTCAAGGCACGATCATACCGCAAAATCCAGAAAGCCCCTGTGCCACTGACACGAGCCTCGTACCAATTGGACAGTGACTCGTCAACACGACAAACCAGCATAAACCCGTTATCTTTTTGACCGTCCACACTCACCTCAGCCTCCACAACCATATTCGGCGACATAACTGAGCGATGGATGCGGTAAAGGTAGGTTTCAGCATCCTGCATGTCGAAGATCAGGGCTCCAGCGCTCTGACGAATACGAGAACTTAACTTTCCACCGGGAGCGCGGGTGGTCAGCACGTATAAATCTTTCCAGTTTTCCAACCCGGCATCAAAAGTCTCATCAAAGCCTGGCGGGAGGGTAGGTGTGGGCGGCATGGTATATGTGGGCAAGAAGGTACTGGTGGGAAGATTTCGTGTCTGGGAAAACATGGTGACTGTAGGGACAGGGGTAGTGAAGAACAAATCCGGCGTAGGCTCAGATTGTACAGAGATAGGAAGATTGCATGCCAGAATAGGAAAGCAAAGCCAGCCAAACACCCAGAGCCAGAACCTGCGCGATGTGTTCATTTGTCATCCCCTTCCTGAAACCCCTTGCTGCTCGAAAGATCTCCAAGGCGTGCCTGAGTGAGACGAACCAGATCCTGAGGCTTGAGACGGATATTCAGCCCGCGCTGTCCACCCGATACGTGAATGAAATCCAAACGCATTGCCTTTTCATCAATCCAAATCTGGAACCCGCGGTTGATTAATGCCAGCGGCGAGATTCCCCCCGCCAGTAAACCGGTCATCTCTTCGGCTTCACGCTGAGAAGGCACCTGGACTTTCTTTTCTCCCAGCAACGCCGCCAATTTTTTCTCGTCCAGTTCACAGTCTCCAGGAATGACTGCCAGAATTGGCTTGGTACCTGGTGTGAAGCGTTTGACCACGATGGTTTTGAATACTACTGAGGGCGAGACCCCCAAAATCCGGGCAGTTTCTTCTGCCCCCAGTTTTTCAGCAGGCAACTCAAACGCCTGATAGGGGATTTTTTTCGCATCCAGCATTCGGGTCACATTGTTTACCACAGCCATATCTTACCCCCGCACATAAATCGGATTGGAGAAAATCCACCCTCGCTTTTTGCCCAAATACGGCAAATACGACTCGACGCGATAGATGCCGGGTTTGGTAGTCATGTACGTACAGGCTTCCTGATCTTCCCATACTTGCACCGGTTCACCATCCCGGATTAATACACATTCAGCCCGTTGAGGCAAACGCACCTGGAATGTAACCCCGGTTCCCAAACGTAAGTCATCCCCCATCAGCGCTGTGCCCTCGCTTCCATGGGCATAAAAGCGGAAACCACGTGTGGACGCGGGACGATCGTAGCCAATAAAGGCATGCCCGGCAACCAGAGCCCCCAAAACTTTTTGACGGTCACGCAGGAAATCTCCGCTCAGGTCTTCCTCAAGCAGAAGATGGGTATTTACCCCCTGAAAGTGAAAGGCATATGGGAAAATCACCCGCCGCAGAAAGGCAAACTTCATCGGCAAGGCATGAGCATCGGAGCCACCAATTGCCACACACTTTTCGGGGCGATTGATGAGCAAATCATCCCAGCGTTTCAGGGTTTCCGGAAGCGGACCGGCAGGATAAAAATTTGGGAATAGCCCATAAAAAATCCCCTGCCAGCGGTTCTTGACCCGCGCTTTTAATTCACTAAACCCATTCCAGAGTTCTATCCCGGTGAATCCGAAGACTTCCCAATTTTCCCAGGAAATATCCTGCTCGCCGAAAATCAGCAATTCCGGGTCTACCGGATGAGCGATGAAAGTCAACCCACCTGCTTGAGTGGCGTTTTCTATCAACCGCTGTGGATTGTCTGCAAAGCCCGCCAGTTCACGGTTTGCACCAATTACCAGCAGGTGGTTTTTCTGAGGGATGCGATTACGGTCATGGACTTCTTCCCCAATCAACAACATCACCCGTCGTTTCCCTTCGGTGATGTATCCCTCCAGGTCACGCACCCATACGTTATGGTCGGTCACAATCACCACATCAATGTCATGCCGAAGGGCAGTCTGGCAAATCTGTTTATGCGTGCCAAACCCATCGGAGTAAGGGGTATGCATGTGCAGATTGACGACAAGTTCGACGGTCATACTAGTTGACGATTCACTCCGGGAAAAGGTATAATTCGAGCCAGTTCAATCATGGTGGAGGACAAACGTGCAGACCTATCTGGATATTGCGTTGATTATAACGTCAATTGCACTGATCATCAGTGTTATTTTGCAGAGTAAAGGCGTCGGACTGGGTGGCTTGACCGGCAGCGACAGCAGTACGGTCTTCACAGCCCGGCGTGGCATTGAAAAAACCCTTTTCTACGTCACCATTGGATTAAGCGTGCTTTTCTTTATCTTGATTCTGACGGTGACCATCATCCAGTAAATTCGGGATTGAGTTTTTTCATCCTTTTTACTCAGTTAGGAGCAGATAGGGCATCTCGTGCATTGACGAGATTTGCCCTATTTGCTTTATAATTCCCGCATATGAGAAAAATACGCTGGCAACTTTTAATCATCTTTCTGGCAGGTTTGGTCGTTGGAATTCTGCTCTTGACCGAGCAACCAGTCCCATCGACCCCATTGGATACTCCCGAACCTGAACGCGGCGGCGTGTATACCGAGGCGCTCATCGGTTCTTTTCAACGTCTGAACCCTTTGCTGGACCGCTATTCGCAGGCTGACCGGGATGTGGACCGCCTTATTTTCAGCGGTTTGATTCGTTTTGACAGTACCGCTAACCCGCAACCTGATTTAGCTCAATGGGGTGTCTCTGCAGACGGCACCCTGTACAATCTTGCCTTGCGCAAGGATATACGGTGGCATGATGGAAAACCATTTACCGCCGATGATGTTATTTTCACTATTGAACTGATGCGTAACGGAGGGAACATCGTCCCCGCCGACTTACAGGAATTCTGGAAAGCAGTAGAGGTTGTGCGGTTGAGTGAATACGATTTGCAGTTCAGACTTCCGGCACCCTTTGCACCATTTCTGGATTACCTCACCTTTGGCATCCTCCCCAAGCACCTGCTTGAAAATAAGACCATCGAGCAGATTGTTAATGATCCGTTCAACCTGAAACCAGTAGGAACCGGGCCTTATCAGTTTTCGCGTCTTATTGTAGAAAACGGTGTTATTACCGGGGTGGTTTTGTCTGCCAACCAGAATTACTATGGCGAAAAGCCCTATCTGGATGAAATTGTTTTTCGCTATTACCCGGACTCGGCGAGTGCCCTGCAAGCCTACCAGGACAAACAAGTTCAGGGAATCAGTGAAATTACGTCTGACGTTCTGGAAATCGCGCTGGCAGAGCCCAACCTTGCCATTTACTCTGCGCGTCAGCCTATTCTGAGCATCCTTTTACTCAATCTGAACAATGCGGATGTGCCGTTCTTCCAGAACAAAGATGTGCGTAAAGCCCTGATGTTAGGATTAAACCGTCAGGGAATGATTGACGTGCATTTGAAAGGACAGGCGATTCTGGCAAACGGTCCAATTCTGCCAGGTACCTGGGCATATTACGCCACTCCATCTTTCGAGTATGACCCTCAACAGGCAAAAACTCTTCTGGAAAAGGCGGGGTATGTCTATGCTGAAGAGGGCGATGCTGTGCGAGTGAAGGGGGAGAAACCGCTTGCCTTTACCTTACTGGTGCCAGATACGCCATTACACCTTGCCCTGGCAGAAGAAATCCGCACCAATTGGAACGCATTGGGGGTACAGGTGACCCTTGAACCTCTACCCTACGATCAACTGGTGCAGGAAAACCTCAAGGATAGAGCCTACCAGGCGGCGCTGGTGGATTTGAACCTCACCCAAACCCCGGATCCTGATCCATATCCCTTCTGGGACCAGGCGCAAATCAGCGGAGATGGACAGAATTATTCGCAATGGGACAATCGCATGGCAAGCGAGTACCTGGAACAGGCACGGGTAGCCACCAATCGAGATGAGCGCACCCGCTATTACAGAAACTTCCAGGTTATTTTCCATGAGGAATTACCTGCATTGCCTTTGTTCTACCGCGTGTATAACTATGGTGTCAGCCGTGAAATTGGCGGAGTGAGGATGGGACCGTTGTTTGACCCAAGCGACCGGTTTGCCCATATCACGGAGTGGTATCTGGTCAATCGTCCGCGGGTGGTTGCCACACCTCAGGGGGCCCCGACACAACCATGAACGATATTTCTCAGTATCACTTGAAATACCTGAAACTTGCCATTCCAGACCTGGAATCCTATGTGCTTTCTCCGACTATCTTCTGGCCCCTGCCCTCTGCTTCATCCTCCATCAATGAACCCGGCATGGATCAAATGACACTGGGAGGCGTCATCCTGAGTCTGAAGGTCATCACTGCTTTTTCCCTTCCGGAAGCCATGACGTTTTCCGATATCATCAACGACATTCGAGAACGCTGGCGCTCTAACTGGGCAAAGAAAGCCGCCAGAGAATTTGCTCAACGAGTGCACAACTGGGAACATACCATTCAGGAACTTACCCGCCAAAGCGCAGGGCGTCTTAATGTATACCGTGGACAAGTGCGTAACCGGGTCATTCTGGAACTGCTTAAAGACGAGATACCCCCGGAAAAGCCTGCCGAACTTGGGGCGCTGGTTTCTCTGGATAGCACCTTGCGAAACCTCTTTGTTCCAGGAGAATTCCTGTGGGACACACCTCTGCAATCGGTTTTCCCGCAACCGCGTTTCTGGTTTTTGTACCTCACCAGCATTCCATCCAAATAAGCCCTTAAAAGGAGGAGAGCAGAAATGTCTCCGTTTTACACAGGCAACGGTGATGACGGTTTTACCGGTTTACTGGGAGAAGGGCGAATTGCCAAAAACGCCCCTCGAATTGAAGCCATTGGCACTCTGGATGAAGCCACCGCGGCAATTGGATTGGCACGTTCACTCTCGAAATCCGAGATGGTTCGCTCTTTGCTCATTCAGACTCAGCGCGACCTTTACCAGATCATGGCTGAAGTGGCAGCAACCCCGGAAAACGCTAGCCGGTTTCGCACCATTCAAAGCGAACAGGTACAATGGCTCGAGGAGAAAACCCGAGACATCAGCGAACAAGTGAACATCCCCAAAGAGTTCATTCTGCCCGGCGATACTCCCGCCAGCGGCGCAATATCGCTGGCGCGCACCATCATCCGTCGTGCGGAACGCCGTGTGGTTGCCCTGTTTCACGAAGGTGATCTTGAAAACATCGAACTGGTACGGTACTTAAATCGGTTATCCTCATTGCTGTTCCTGCTTGAGTTGTTCGAAACTTCTCTGGAAAAACCCGATACTCCCACTCTGGCAAAAGGATAAGTCACATGACAGGCACCATTCTTAACGTCGTCGCCATCCTGTTAGGTTCTGCATTAGGGACGTTTTTAGGGGGAAGAATTCCTGACAAATTAAAGCAGACGGTTGTCTCCGGTATGGGGTTATTCACCTTTGCGCTGGGGATTCAAATGTTCCTCAAAACCGGCAATGCGTTAATTGTTTTAGGAAGTTTAGTGATTGGTGCTTTGCTGGGTGAATGGTGGAAGATTGAAGACCTTTTGAGCCAATTAGGTAGCTGGCTGGAAAAACGTTTCAACCATGCCAATGATGAGGGGGAACATTCTAACTATCAGCGCGAGCGTTTTATTCGTGGGTTTCTCACCGCTTCGCTGGTGTTTGTCGTTGGACCTGTAGCGATTTTAGGTGCCATTCAAGACGGAATCAGTGGAGACTATCGCCTGCTGGCGGTAAAATCGGTGCTGGATGGCTTTGCCTCACTGGCATTTTCCTCATCCTTGGGGATTGGGGTGGCATTTTCGGCATTTCCCATCCTGGTTTACCAGGGAGCCATCAGCCTGTTAGCGGCACAGGTCCAAGCCATCACTACTCCTGAAATGATGAACGAGATGACCGCTACAGGAGGTATTCTGCTGATGGGAATAGCCGTAAGCGGATTATTGGAGATTAAGAAAATCCGTACAGGTAACTTCCTGCCAGCGCTGATCCTTGCTCCTCTAATCGTGGCTTTGTTGAGTGCTCTTGGTGTTCAGGTGTCCCTACCTTAAGGTTTTACTGATGAAAGGATCTGGTTAATGGCGAAGAACACTTCCAAACCCAACACAGTGGTCCTTGCAGCGCATGGGATTCCCCCAAGCAATTACCCCGGGATGAAAGTAGGATTGTTAATGATGCTGGAAATTCTCAATGAAAAGGCACATTGGGGTTTTCTGCAAAAATGGCATGCACGTCTTGACCAAGAAGTGCGCACGTGGAAAAGAACACCCCAAACAGACCCTTACAAAACAGCCGTTGAGGCTCTGGCAAAAAAGTTATCAGAACGCTTGGGAATCCCTGTATTGGTTGGTTACAATGAATTTTGCGCTCCAACCGTTGCCGAAGCCATCGAAAAAGCCCTCTCGCTTGGAGCAAGTACGGTTCAAGTGGTTTCTACCATGCTCATTCGGGGGAATACCCACACAGAAAGTGAGATTGCCACTACTGTGCAGGAGGTAGCCCAAGCCCATCCCGAAGCAAAAATCGTGTATGCTTTTCCAGTTGAGGAAGACCTGATTATCTCCCTGCTGGAAACGCACCTTCATCGTTTTGAGGAGTAAAAGTTCTCTTTGAAGGTTCGAAGGATAAAAAGCAATGAAAAAAGCCAGTAAATTACTGGCTTTTTTGGTGTGCCTCCAGCGAGATTCGAACTCGCGTTTTAGCCTTGAAAGGGCTGCGTCCTGGTCCCCTAGACGATGGAGGCGCAGGCAGTATTCTACCATCAGTGCCCATTGCGGTCAAGCGTTTAAGCAGAAATTTTTCGTTCTTTTTTCAATGCTGAACACACCCGCCGATAGTCGCGCAAGAAGTCGGGAAACAACTGAGCGGCTTTCTGCAAATCGCCGGAACGTCCTGCCATTTCCATCTCCAAGCAGACCTTTGAAAATGCTACTGCTCCAAGATTCCCACTGCTGCCTTTAAGGGTGTGAGCAGCCTCGCGCACCTGATCGGCATTACCCTGTTGAATTCCCGCCTCAATGCGTTCTACCAATTTAGTCGAGTCTTCAAGGTAAATATCAATCAACTCACTCAGAAAATCCTGTTCTCCCTCTCCAAGTTCCCGCAGTCCTTCGAGGATCGTCTGGTCCAGTGGCGACGGTAAATCTTCATCATCCCCCGATGACTCAAGTTGAGGCTCAACAGAGACAAGGACAGGAATGTTCCGCATTTCAGTCACTTCCGTCTCCAAAACCTCTTCACCGGAGGGACGAACAGCACGCTCCACCGCCGCCAATACTTCCCCAAGACGCTGAATGGAGACCGGTTTACTGATGTAATCGTCCATTCCTGCCTGGATGCAGGCTTCACGGTCACCCTGCATGGCATTGGCGGTCATGGCAATAATGGGAATATGACGCTGTCGAGTATGCTCAAACTCGCGAATCCGGCGAGTGGCTTCAAACCCATCCATCACAGGCATCTGACAATCCATCAAAATTGCCAGGTAACGTTCCGGATGGCGCATGTACATTTCCAGGGCTTGCTCTCCAGTAGTCACCAGATCTGCCTGATACCCCAAACGCTTCAACTGTACGGTTGCCAAACGCTGATTGGCAGAGTTATCTTCAGCCAGAAGGACAATTTTCTCACCATCCGGTTCCACATGCTGGGGAGGAAAGTCAAAATCAGGTTCGTCCACAACAATCGAATAAGAAAGAACTCTTTCGCCGGTAAGATGATCCATAAACAGGGAACGCATTGTCTCCATCAGCACGGACTGCCGCACTGGGCGCAGAATAGTCACAACACGCTCCAATTGCTCATATGCAACGCACTTGTCACGTTCGTTCAAATTTGCCAGAAGGATTGTGGCTCTGGAGATGTCGTGGCTTAACAAGTTGCGAAGCAAGTCTGCTGGCAGGGAGATATCCAGGATCGCCAGATCGAAGTGTGCGTCCTTTCTCAGGCATTCTACCGCATCTTCCACCTCACAGCCACTGTGAACCTGCATCTGCCAACCACTCAGCATGGTTTCAAGGAAGTGTTTCTCTACCGGGTCATGGCTGAGCACAAACACACGCTTTCCGGCAAAGGCTTCCCACTCGACAGAGGCGGGTTGTTCTGGGCGAACCGATAATGTTACAGTAAACCAGAAAGTAGACCCCTGACCTTCCACGCTCTCCACGCCAATCTCTCCGCCCATCAGTTCAACCAGGCTCTTGGAAATGGCAAGTCCCAGACCGGTCCCACCAAACCGACGGGTCATACTGCCATCCGCCTGAGTAAAGGGCGTAAAGAGGCGCTTGCGTGCCGTCTCCGACAATCCAATTCCAGTATCGTGCACTTCTACACGCAGGATCACCTCATTTTCAAGGCGTTCCTGTAAGGAAATGCTCACAGAAACATGGCCCTGCTCGGTAAACTTGACCCCATTGCCCACAAGATTGATAAGCACCTGCCTTAAGCGTACCGGATCCCCTACCACAATGTTGGGAACATCTGGCGCAATCCAGCCAAACAGATGCAAATTCTTTTTCTGGACGATGGAGGCAAACATTTCAATGACACTATCTACCAGCGGGAGCAATTGGAACTCGACCGATTCCAGGGTCATTCTACCGGCTTCGATCTTGGAGAAGTCCAGAATGTCATTGATAATGGAAAGCAAGGACTTGCCCGAATCCCGAATAATGCGGGCAAAATCGGCTTGTTCCTCGTTCAGCGGAGTATCCAGCAAAATTTCCGACATTCCAATGACTGCGTTGAGCGGGGTGCGAATCTCATGGCTCATGGTAGCGAGGAATTCCGATTTCAACCTTGAGGCTTCCAGAGCCTGATCTCTTGCCAACGCCAGTTCATCGCTAATACGCTGGAGTTGCTTGAGATAACGATCCCGTTCAATCTCCGCGCCAATCCACTGCGCCATCAAACGCAGAAATTCATGGTCCGAGGAAGAGAAAGCGGTACGGCGAGGTTTGAGGCTGTAAAAGGCAAGAATCCCGTACACCTCATTGCCCACGATAATAGGGGTGCCCAGGTAGGCAGCCATCTGAGTGATGCGGTGAGCAGGATGACCGGCAAAATCCGACTCTGCCACGTTCTCAATCCCTAAAGGTTCATTCGCGCGCAAGGTCTCCCGGGTGAAGGTATGCTCAATTTCCAGCGTCATTCCTTCCTGAAAACCACCTTCAAAGGGATGAGAAGACTCAATCAACAAAGCATTTCCGGCCAACTTACCCACGTAAGCATAATCCATCCCGAAGGTTTGTATTCCCACTTGGAGCAAATGATCGATTTTCTGATCAAAAGGCAACGATTGAGATGAAGTAATGTCGTGGAGAGAGCGGAGCGCCTGTTCATTGCGGCGTAACATGTACTCAATACGCTTAAAGGAAGAAATATCCACAAACGTTCCAGAAATCATCTCCCGCTGGGTTTCCGGATCAGGTACACGCTGCATGAACGCGTCGAGCCAGACGGTTCGTTCATCAGGGAGATGCAGATGGATTGTCTGATGATAACGGTCGGTCACTTTTTCGCGCAGGATACGGAATCCTGCACCCAATTCCTGCACCATTCCTTCCGGTGCAGCCTGCCAGAAAGGTCTTCCTACCGTGTCAGCCACTTTCAAACCGGTAATCCGCTCCCAGGCAGGGTTGAGGAAAGTGAACCGTCCGGTCAAATCCATCTGGAAAATGATGTCGCGGGCATTTTCCACCACAAGGCGGTAACGCTGTTCGGCGTTGCGAATCAACTCTTCGGCGTTCAAACGTTCTTCGGCAATCGCCAGCGAATTTACCGCCACCTGAATCATGGAGATTTCCAAATCACTCCATTCCCGCTCCCCCTGTTCAGCAGTAAAACCGACAATCCCTGCCAGTTGCTGGTTGTGGAAAATGGGGAAGAGTAACACTGTATCCACACCCAGACCATTTAATGTCTGTTGAGCCTTCTCATCAAGTTGGGAAGCATGCGCCAGGCATACCTCACCTTCCTGAAGCGCGGCTACTAAAGGACGCTGGTTCTCTGAGAAACGCCAGTTCACCTGGAACAAGTCCCGCCCTGTCCATTCAGAAGGTGACTTTTCCCACAGTCCAACAGGGCTGGCAAAAATTCTGCCATCACTTCCCGGCATGATTTGATAAGCAAAAACCCGGTCAGCCTCTGTAATCTCTCCAAGTACCTGCAGAACCAGGGGGTAGGGGTTTTCTCCCACTTCCAGAGCGAGCAGGTGAGACTGAATCTTCATCAAGGCTTCCAGATAACGCTGACGTTTATCCAGTTGTTCTTCCGCGCGGCGTAAATTCTCTACCTCTATCTGCAAATCATGGTACAGGCGGGTGACTTCATAAGCACGGCTCGCGGCAAGCGCCATACTTTGCGCCAGGCGAATGACATCCGGCGTCAGCAAGGTTGGATGTTCGCTTTCCAGAATCACCCAGCCGATGATTTCCTCCCGAACCAGCAGTGGGATCAACAACAACGAGGCGCTGGCTCTACCCATAAAGAGACGCCGCAATTGCTCAGTACGAATCTGCGCTGAGATTTCACGGATAAACAACGGATCTGGAGATCTCAACCCTCGCTGGAAGATGGGATTTTCCTTGAGAGAAATGACCTTGCCCAGCAATGAAGGCGCTTCTGCATCCTGCCCATACTCTGCCACAATATGCATGAAAATGCGATCCTCGCTTAGCAGGGCTACATCGGCAAAATTCAGATGCAGGTTCAACACCAATTCCCGACAAACCGTTTGAAATACGGCATTAGGCTCCAAATCGGTGGTGGTGACAGCAATCACCTGATTGAGCAGAGCAGTCTCGCGCAACTGATTTTGCAAGCGCTCTTCCAGGCGAAGGCGCTCGGTCATGTCGCGAACGAAAGCGTAGAAGTAATACCGGCTGGCAATTCGCAGAGGTTGAATGCTTAACTCAATCTCCCGTCCACTCCGTAACGCCAGGGATTTCTCCAGTCCCTCTCCTTTTCGAGCGATTTCGCGCAATTCCTGACGCAAAGCCCCACGCACTTCCGGAATAACCCGCGAGAGCAACAGAGAAGCAAAGTTAACGGGCTCATCCGTCTCTTCCATTTCCAGCAAGTTCTTAAATTCGCGATTTGTTTCTAAAACCTCCAGAGTTTCCGGTGCAAGCAAGGCAAAGCCTTCCCGGGCTTGCTCAAACAGTTGAGTGTAGAGCATCTGGCGGGTCTGGCTTTCCTGCCGGGCTTGTTGTGTCTGCTGAATCAGGTCCTGTAAGGGGGCACTGATTTGGGAGAGAGCCAGTTCTTCACCGGGCGGAAGGGTAGCGAGATGGTCCTGCAACTCCGTAGCAAGTCTGAGCCTCTCACCTAATTTCTCCAGTGGACGGAATATGTAGAAGTTGAGAGTAAGCAAATCAATCAGGAGAGCAATGGCTCCAACAACAACCATCCCCCCCAACAGGAAAAAAATGGCATTTTTTCCTGCCAGATAAATCTGACGAGGTAATGTAGCCACAAGCACGCCCAGCGGTTGTTCGCCAGCGCCCCATAGTAAGTAGAATCCCCTCATGACATCATTGGAAACACTCACCCGGAATAAGGGATTCTGTCCTTCCCACTGCCCCTTGGGCAGAGGCAGGTAATTCTCAGGAACCTCATCATACCGATAAAATTCAACCGCTACGCCCGAATTGACCCGAATTTGATCCAGCAACTGCTCGTTAATTTCCCTGCCAAACAAGAGCAATCCAGCGGCAGGGCCCTCCCCCGAAGTGCGTAAGACCGGAACGGCCGTGACAAAGTAGACATGCCCGTCGGCGACAATCAAACGCTCTGTGCTTTCTCTGCTATCCAGCCATCTCCAAAAAGCGCCCTCTTTGCCTACGTATGCCTGGAGAGACGTAGTAACCGGTACATAACGTTCGCTTTCTTGATCATAGTGCTGGGCAAAGCGGATCAATCCACCTGTATCACTTAGTACCACCAAATCGATTGAAATTGAACGCAACGCCTGAGGATGAAAATTCTCTTCCGTAAAAGTGGGGTTCTGACCTTTCAGGAATGTATAACTTTCATCCCACAATGCCCAATCCTTTGCCAGCGTGGTCATTTCCCCATAAATTCGCTGGACTTCCTTCACCACCTGTTGAAGGTCTCGCTGGTTCATCTGAGCATCCAGCGAGTTAAATTGACTGGAAAGCACCTGGCTGGTAAGCAAGAAAAACCCTGCCCCCATGGCGATGAGAATAATGGCAGAAATCAGAATGGCACGAAACTTTACATTCATTCTTTCTGAGATTCCGGAAGAATGAGTTCAGGAGAATCCACGGCTGGTGAATTGACCTGCCTGGAAACCGGATATGCAACCATGCGATCCGCCTCAAAAGGCACCAGCAAGGTTTTCAACCTGGCTGCAGAAGTCTCGTGCAACCAGTTGGGGATCGTTTGTAAATCCAGAATCACAGGCATACGATCATGCAGTTCGGCAACGAGTGCATTTGCCGGACAGGTAATAATCGCACAGGAATGTACCTCTTCTCCCTTTTCATTGAGCCATACCTCCCATAAACCGGCAAAAGCAAAGGGGGCATGTTCTCTTAATCCGATAAAGTAAGGAATACGCTTTTGCCCCTCCCCAACGGACTTCCACTCATAAAACCCTGTAGCAGGGATAATACAGCGCCGACGAGCAAACGCTGTTCGAAAAGAAGGCTTATTTGCTCTGTTGCAATCATGGTTGAAATGTGGTAAACATACGGTATGACCACACGAGAAAGCAGATACGTCCGAGTGGCGAGGATCGCCTACCGGCTTGCCAAACAAGCATTACCGATGTATTCACATGCCAAGAGTCCCCATCACTTCACGTTGCCGCAGTTGGGGGCCTGTGTTTTGTTGATGTTCTACCTGAATCTCAGCTATCGCGACATGGAAGAATGGCTGCTGGCAAGCGATGCGGTTGGTAAGGAGCTGGAATTACCGCGTGTTCCCGATCATACGACCCTGCAACGTACCTACGCCAAGATACGCAAAGCGGATTGGATGCGCATGAACGAGACCTTGCTCGAGGAAATCGGACGGCCTGAAGAAGAAGGGGTGGCTGCCGATAGTACCGGCTTCTCACCCGGCCCGGCCAGTTCTTACTACCAAAGCCGTTCGGGAAAAGCCTATCGCCACTGGGCGAAGGGCGTTTATGCCGTTGGAATTGTCTCGCAATTCATCCTTGCGATGCAATCCGGCTGGGGTCCAGGTAGCGATGCCCCTTATCTGGGCTATCTGCGCCGCAAAGCCAGGCGGTTTGCCAAACGTCGGGCTTGGGTCTTGCTGGCCGATTCAGGGTTCGATGGTCGGACTGTCCGGCCTCAAGACTTGATTCCACCCGTTCGGCGAGGTGGAAATTTGCTGGCCCCTGAACGACGAGCAAGAAGCGAGCTTGTCTCTGCGGCTCGCCTGGATGGTCTCTATGGTCAACGCTGGAAGACCGAAACCGTGAATTCGGTCATCAAGCGCAAATTCGGGCAAGCCATCCGCTCGCGGAAACGCAGCCTGCAAAACCGAGAACCGATTATCAAAGGACTGGTCTACAACATACACCGCTAGGTGTATCTCTTCCTAACCTATCTTTGCAACAGAGCAAGGCTTATCCGTCAACGTCTCCGCCCGGGCATTAATCATCCGCTCCCCTATTGCCGGGTCTTTTGCCCACGAGGGAATCAACCCCCAACGCATCCATTCCATCCGTTGAGGATGAAGGTTGGTAATGACACCTACAGGTTGAGATGGCGCAATATTATAACGGGGAGTGTAATCGGCGGGGATCTCACTCACCCCAAAAACTTCCTGTAAAGTTTCTGCGTCCAAAAATAAAGTAAACCTTCCACACATGGAAGCCTCATTTTCCGGGCATGAACCCACCCTTCTTTATTTTAGCACGTTCACTCAATGCGAGAAGGTTCTCCCCAACCCTGCAAAGTGATTATAATAAACCCCATACCATTCCAATTCCCGGGGTGTCAGAATGAGCCAGCCACTTGTTGAATGCATTCCCAACTTCTCCGAAGCACGCCGTCCGGAAGTTGTTGAAGCCATCCGCAGTGCCATCGCTAGCGTGGCAGAAGTCAGTATCCTCGATCAACATTCAGATATGGATCATAACCGTACGGTGATTACGCTGATCGGTCCGCCGGCCGCCGTGGAAGAAGCCGCCTACCGCGGCATCGAAAAAGCCGTTGAACTGATTGACCTGAATCACCACACTGGCGAACACCCTCGTATCGGCGCAGCAGATGTGGTTCCGTTCGTTCCCATCCGCGATATCACCATGGAAGAATGTGTGGAGATGGCGCGCCGTCTGGGCAAACGGGTAGGTGAAACTCTGCAGATTCCTGTATATCTATACGAAGAAGCCGCCACTCGACCCAGCCGAAAAAACCTGGAAGATATCCGCCGTGGGGAATACGAAGCCCTGAAACAGGAAATGGGACGCAACCCTGAACGTACTCCAGATTTTGGACCTGAGCAGGTGGGGCCTGCTGGTGCAACGGTGATTGGCGCGCGACAGCCGCTGATTGCCTTTAATGTGTACCTGACCACAAACGATGTCTCCATTGCCAGTCAGATTGCCCGGGCAGTGCGCCATTCTTCCGGCGGATTGCGCTTTGTGAAAGCCATGGGGGTTCTCGTAGAAGGACGCGCCCAAGTTTCAATGAATCTGACCAACTTCCGCCAAACGCCGGTATACCGGGTGGTGGAAATGATTCGGCGCGAAGCCCAACGCTACGGCGTGGGAATCCATCACAGTGAACTGGTTGGCTTGATTCCTGAAGATGCCCTGATTGACTCGGCAGTGTGGTATCTGCAACTGGACGGCTTTGAGCCTAATCAGGTGCTGGAACGCCGCATGACTCAAGCCCTGAGCAAGGAACCCACCTCTCAAATGGCACAACCTAATTTCCTGGAAGAACTGGCACGCGGCACACCTACCCCAGGGGGCGGTTCTGCTTCGGCATACAGCGCCGCTGCCGCGGCAGCGTTGGTGGCAATGGTTGCCCGTTTAACCGTGGGTAAGAAAAAATACGCCGAGGTCGAGCCCAAAATGTGGGAAATCATCGAGCAAGCCGAAGCCCTGCGTCAGGAAATGACTCATGCCATTACAGAAGATGCTCAGGCTTTTGATGCCTTCCTGAACGCATCCCGTTTGCCCAAAGATACGCCCGAACAGCAAGAGGCTCGTTCCCGTGCGCTGGAACAAGCCACCCTCGGAGCAATTCAGGTGCCTTTACGGGTTGCCCGCAAAGCCATACAAATCATGCAATTAGCCCTCCAGGTAGCCACGCTTGGGAACCTCAACGCCATTTCGGACGCAGGCAGTGCGCTGGCACAGGCTCGCGCGGCGCTCACCGGCGCAGGATTGAATGTGCGCATCAATTGTCTGGGGTTATCCGATTCTTCACAGGTGGAGTCGTTCGTCTCGGAATTACGTCAGTTAGAAGATGAAGCCACAAAACTAGAAAGTCAAATGCAAAACATCTTAATTCAAAGAGGAAAATTGCCTTTCTAGAAAGTTACACTGAATGAGAAAAATCCTCTTATTGCTTTCTGGTATTTTATGGTTAACTGCCTGCACCTCCGGGGTGATGTCCACCCCGGATTTGGTGTCAGCAACACCGAAGGTAACAGAGCACCCAGTCGAAACTATAGCAGGAGAAACTACGCCTTCTCCTTCGCCGACAGTTATTTCCAGAAAGGTATGGGCACATCCTGCCATACCCTCTTCGTTGAGAGAGCAAATCTCTCTACCTCAGGGTTGGGAGTGGGGTACGGAAGAACTATCGGCGGTTCATCTTGTTCCACAGGCAACCCAATCTATCAGCCGGTGGATTTATGTCCTGGTAGCTCCCTTTCCCACCTTCGAAGACGATTTTTCTTCCTCTCAGTTGAGGAATGTATGGCAAAAAGGCAAAATTTCCGAAGATGGTCCCGACCACATTCTGGTCACTCCATCTACTGCCGAAGCCCTTTCCACTCTTTGGGGAACGCCTTCGGACACCATAATGATTGTGTCAGAGGATGCCATCTTATCTGGCGCTTGGGAAGGTCCCCGTACATGGGCAATTGTGCCTTTCGAACAACTGGTACCCCAATGGAAGGTGATTTCGCTGGATGGTCACTCTCCCATCCAAAAACAGTTTAAGGAAAATGACTACCCCCTTCAGGTTACTTTTGGATGGTCCGGAGAGCCAAACGCCCTTAAGGCATTTCTTCAAGATTGGGAACGAGACCATTCCGGCGATTTTCTGCTCACAAACCGGGATGAAAACCGCCTTACCACCGTCATGTTGACCGGCGTGACCGCACTGGTGCGCGGTACGGCTGCATTGATGGAACGCAACGGTATGGAATATCCGGCTCAGGATATTGGCAATTGGCTTCGGGAAGCGGATATTTTGCATGTTAATAATGAAGTACCATTTGCCAGGAACTGCCCTGCCCCTTATAACTGGCAGGGGCTGGTCTTCTGCAGTCAGGAACGCTACATTGGCTTGTTGGAATCCATTGGAACGGATGTGGTGGAACTCTCAGGGGATCACTTTGCCGATTGGGGGGCCGATGCCATGTTGTTCACCCTGGATCTGTACCGCCAACGAGGATGGCAAACTTACGGCGGAGGGGCAAACGATGAAGAAGCCAAACGTCCTGCGTTGTTCGAACATAACGGCAACCGTATTGCCTTCATAGGATGCAACTACAAAGAAAAGGGGTATGCCAGCGCCAGCCCAACCACCCCGGGCGCCATCCATTGTGACCCTGAATGGCTCATACCATTGATTCGCCAGGTCAAAGCCGAGGGATATCTGCCCATTGTGACTTTCCAGCACCAGGAATATTACGAGTACATCGCCCGCCCCAAACTGCAAGAGGATTTTCGTGCTGTTGCAGAGGCCGGTGCAGTCATCGTGAGCGGCAGTCAGGCACATCAACCTCATGCCATGGAATTTTATTCGGGGGCATTCCTGCATTACGGCTTGGGGAATTTATTCTTTGATCAGGTGTATTCGATGGACTCCACCCGCACAGCCATGATGGATCGGCATGTTTTTTACAATGGAAAACACATCTCAACCGAGGTACTGACCATTACCTTTGTAGATTACGCACGCTCACGTCCTTCAACATTACAAGAACGTCGCGATCTGCTCCGGAAGGTATTCAATGCCAGCGGTTGGGGTAAAATGGAAGATATTCCATAACCACTTTTGGAAAGGCAGGGGATTTTCTCATGGGCATTAAACCCGACCATTGGATTCGCAAAATGGCACTGGAACACGGCATGATTGAGCCATTTGTAGATCATCAGGTACGTGAGGGGGTGATCTCTTACGGGGTTTCCTCTTATGGGTACGATATCCGTGTTGCCGACGAGTTCAAGATTTTCACTAATGTTTACTCTGCCATTGTAGATCCAAAAAATTTCGACCGTGCATCAATGGTGGATTTTAAGGGCGATGTGTGCGTGATTCCCCCCAATTCTTTTGCTCTGGCGCGCACAGTGGAATATTTCCGGATTCCACGCAACGTCCTGACGATCTGTGTGGGTAAATCCACGTATGCGCGCTGTGGGATTATCGTCAATGTGACCCCCTTTGAGCCGGAATGGGAAGGGTTTGTCACCCTGGAAATCAGCAATACCACCCCATTGCCGGCACGCATTTATGCAAATGAAGGAATTGCACAGGTTTTGTTCTTTGAAGCGGACGAACCCTGCGAAATTTCCTATGCCGATAAAAAAGGCAAGTACCAGAAACAACAATCCATTATCCTACCCAAAGTATGAGTGTCTCTTTGCTTAACTGGGCACGGCAGATTCAATCCATCGCACAGGCGGGTTTAAGTTATGCGCAAAACCCCTTTGACCGTGAGCGGTATGAAAAACTCATGGAAATCGCTGCGCAATTGATGGCTCTGGAGAGTCTAGACCCTCCAGAGAAAATCCACGCTATTCTAAGAGCGGAAGCCGGATATCTTACCCCCAAGGTGGATGTACGCGCCGGGGTGATTCAGGATGGACGCATTCTCTTAGTACGGGAAATGCTGGATGGCGGACGCTGGACCCTCCCCGGTGGTTGGGTTGACCCGGGAGACACTCCCTCTTCGGCGGTGGAGCGAGAAGTCCGCGAAGAAACGGGTTATGAAGCCAGAGCAGTGAAACTGGTAGCCGTCTTTGACCGCGAACATCAGGGGCATCCGCCCTATCTATTCAGTATTTTCAAACTGTATTTTCTGTGCGAATTGCGAGGCGGAGAACCCAGAGGAAGCATTGAAACCGGTGAATCGCGTTTCTTTGGGCGGTGTGAGATCCCTGAACTCTCGCTGGCAAGAACTTTACCTCAGCATATCGAGATGCTTTTCAGACATTACGAACAGCCCGACCTGCCTGCGGAATTTGATTAAGAAAGAAACAAAAGTTCGCGACGAATTTCAAAAATTACCAGCACTCCCACAATAAACATGACAACACCACATGGGATTGCCAGTTGAGGGTACATTCCAAATACTTCAAAGAAACGTTGAAAAGGCGAAAAATAAGCCACTAAGGGGACGATTAAGACCGGCGAAGACAACATGGCAACACTGGGCTTCTGCTCAAGGCGATAAAGCAAATACAGCAGGAACATAGCAAGCGATAGGGTCAGCCATGTCCCTAACATGAAAAAAACATACGCCCACTTAATCAACAAGGCTACCTTTTCCTGGGATGAAAGCCAGAACCACACTCCACCACTCACCAGAAGCGGGAACACAAGCATCCCCCAGGTAATCCACTGGATGCGTGCGCGGCTGAACATTTGGCGAATCTGTTGCTGGAATGCTCGCAAGACACCCAGACTACGCACCAGCAAAGCAAGCCCCAGCAACGCAATTAAAACCACCCCGTATGGCAGCAATTCCATCTCCATGATGAATTTACCTGATTATACTGGCAAATTGCTCTGTTGCAATCATGGTTGAAATGTGGTAAACATACGGTATGACCACACGAGAAAGCAGATACGTCCGAGTGGCGAGGATCGCCTACCGGCTTGCCAAACAAGCATTACCGATGTATTCACATGCCAAGAGTCCCCATCACTTCACGTTGCCGCAGTTGGGGGCCTGTGTTTTGTTGATGTTCTACCTGAATCTCAGCTATCGCGACATGGAAGAATGGCTGCTGGCAAGCGATGCGGTTGGTAAGGAGCTGGAATTACCGCGTGTTCCCGATCATACGACCCTGCAACGTACCTACGCCAAGATACGCAAAGCGGATTGGATGCGCATGAACGAGACCTTGCTCGAGGAAATCGGACGGCCTGAAGAAGAAGGGGTGGCTGCCGATAGTACCGGCTTCTCACCCGGCCCGGCCAGTTCTTACTACCAAAGCCGTTCGGGAAAAGCCTATCGCCACTGGGCGAAGGGCGTTTATGCCGTTGGAATTGTCTCGCAATTCATCCTTGCGATGCAATCCGGCTGGGGTCCAGGTAGCGATGCCCCTTATCTGGGCTATCTGCGCCGCAAAGCCAGGCGGTTTGCCAAACGTCGGGCTTGGGTCTTGCTGGCCGATTCAGGGTTCGATGGTCGGACTGTCCGGCCTCAAGACTTGATTCCACCCGTTCGGCGAGGTGGAAATTTGCTGGCCCCTGAACGACGAGCAAGAAGCGAGCTTGTCTCTGCGGCTCGCCTGGATGGTCTCTATGGTCAACGCTGGAAGACCGAAACCGTGAATTCGGTCATCAAGCGCAAATTCGGGCAAGCCATCCGCTCGCGGAAACGCAGCCTGCAAAACCGAGAACCGATTATCAAAGGACTGGTCTACAACATACACCGCTAGGTGTATCTCTTCCTAACCTATCTTTGCAACAGAGCACTGGCAAATTGTTTCTTCGCTTGAAAAAGATTAAAATCGGTGCATGTCATCGCAACGGAACGGGGTCCTGCGCATTCTTCTGCACAGCGTTGGCTTGATGCCGTTAATTGTCCTGATTGTCCGCTGGCAAATCAATGATCTCACCATCAACCCCATTCAAGCCGCCACGCGCTTTACAGGCGATTGGGCGCTGATTTTCTTACTGCTCTCGCTGGCATGTACTCCTCTTTCTCTTCTGTTCAAATGGCGACAAGCCCTGAGATTTCGTCGTCCACTAGGCTTATATGCTTTCCTGTATGCCAGCATTCACTTCCTGATATACGTGTGGCTCGATTATGACTGGGCATGGAATTTCATTCTGCCCTCACTCAAAGAAAAGCCTTTCATCCTTGCCGGGGCATTAGCCCTCTTCATCCTGTTGCTTTTAGCGCTCACTTCTTTTGACTTCTCCCCTCGCTGGTTGGGAAAGCACTGGAAAACCCTGCATCGGTTGGTGTATCTGGCAGGGATCCTGGTGATTCTGCATTTCGCCTGGGCAAGCAAGGGAGACTTGTTTCGTCTGAGCGGGGAAATTTTGCGCCCGCTCATTGCTGGAGTGATTTTGTTCGGATTACTCATCCTGCGTCTCCCCCCAATTCGCCGGTTTATTCAATTCTTTCGTTCCAGAGAATGATATATAATCCAATGTGAACCATCACTTTTATCTCTCCGGGCATCTCGGAGTCTATTTACATTCTGTTTCATCGAGGAGTTTCCATGATTGTCAAAGCATTCCCTCAGGACTTTGTTTGGGGAGTCTCTACATCCGCTTATCAGGTTGAAGGTGCATGGAACGAGGACGGCAAGGGAGAAAGCATTTGGGATCGCTTCTGCCATACTCCCTACCGCATCGCCAATGGAGATACCGGTGATATTGCCTGCGATCACTACCATCGTATGCCGGAAGACGTGGCTCTGATGAAAGAACTGGGGGTAAAAGGGTATCGCTTCTCTATTGCCTGGACGCGTATCTTTCCAGATGGCAAAGGAAAAGTCAACCCTAAAGGGTTGGATTTTTATGATCGCCTGGTGGACGAATTGGGAAAAGCCGGTATACTCGCCAACGCCACGTTAAATCACTGGGATTTACCCCAAGCCCTGCAGGATTTGGGCGGGTGGGCAAATCGCGACACGACCGATAGGTTTGCCGAATACGCGCGCGTGATGTTTGACCGTTTGGGGGACCGTGTTGCCCTGTGGGCTACCCACAACGAACCGGTCGTGGTCACCAGTGGCTATCTGGGCGGCTCTATGGCTCCCGGACTGGCAGATGCCTCTGTGGCATACCGTGTGGCTCACCATTTGAACCTGGCACATGGCAAAGCCGTGCAGGTGTTCCGGCAGGGTGGATATCCCGGAAAAATAGGCATTGTACTGGATTTGCAGAATTACATTCCTGAATCAGACTCAGAAGCAGACGTTCTGGCAACTCAGCGCATGCTGGATCACTCCCATCACCTCTTTTTAGACCCCATTTTCAAAAGGCAATACCCACAGGGATTGATGGAATGGCTTGGCACAATTGCCCCTCAACCCCAGGAGGGCGATATGGAAATCATCTCCACCCCAATTGACTTCCTGGGGTTGAACTATTACTTTACCTTGAAAGTACGCTATGAGCCATGGGGTGGGCTCCTTAAGGCAGCAGCCCGACCTTTCAGCGCGCCGATGTGGAGTCAAACGGAGATGGGCTGGGGGGTACACCCGGAAGGACTGACCGCCATCCTGTTGAAGTTGCGCAATCACTACGGCAACCCGGACATTTACATCACCGAAAACGGTACCGCTGCACCGGATCAGCCCGATGAACATGGCTTTGTGCAAGATCGTGAGCGGATTGCTTATCTCCGGCGACATCTCATCGCAGCACATGATGCCATTCAACAGGGAGTAAACCTG
This sequence comes from Anaerolinea thermophila UNI-1, assembly GCF_000199675.1. Classification (GTDB taxonomy): domain Bacteria; phylum Chloroflexota; class Anaerolineae; order Anaerolineales; family Anaerolineaceae; genus Anaerolinea; species Anaerolinea thermophila. The sequence goes on along the minus strand of NC_014960.1, from coordinate 1,238,993 downwards.
CGAGGCTATTTCGTCTGGAGTTTCATGGATAACTTCGAGTGGGCTTTAGGATACCGCCCACGTTTTGGGATTGTACGGGTAGATTACGCCACTCAGAAACGGATTCCAAAACTCTCGGCATACTGGTACCGCGAGGTCATTCGACAAAATGCAGTTTGGGAGTAGGAAGGACACATCTATGACTCCAGTGCGCGTTGCCATGATTGGCTGTGGCGGGATGGCACGCTACCATCTCCACCAGATGCTTCGACAGCAACATACCACTCAGGTTGTAGCTCTCTGTGAACCCTCTGAGGAGCAATTTACCGCCACTGCCAGAATTTTCGAGGAGGCAGGGCTGGCAGTTCCCCCCAACGAGCCTGACTTACAGAAACTGCTGGAGACTTTTGAACTGGATGCGGCTTTTATCATTACACCACATGCCTACCATTTTGAGCAGGCAAAAGCATGCCTGGAATCCGGACTGGATGTGCTGCTGGAAAAGCCCATGGTGATGAACGCCCAGGAAGCGCAGGATTTAATCAAAGTGCGCGATAGAACCGGAAAACTCCTGGTCGTGGCGTTCCCGGGTAGTCTTTCGCCACAAGTCCGTCAAGCCAGCGCATGGTTGCACTCAGGAAAACTCGGCAAGATCCTCTCTATCAGTGCAACGGTCTGGCAAAACTGGGGACCCGCCACCGTGGGAACGTGGCGGCAGGACCCTGCGCTCTCCGGGGGTGGTTTTCTCTTTGATACCGGCGCTCACATGCTCAACACGGTGGTGGACCTTGCCGGAGAAGAGTTCAGTGAGGTGGCAGCATTTCTGGAACACCACGGACGCCCTGTCGAAACCCTGGGGGTAGTGATCGGTAAACTGAAATCAGGTGCGCTGGTGACTTTACATGCCTGCGGAGAAGCCATCCCATCCTGTGCTTCGAACATCTACGTCTTCAGTCAGAAAGCCATCCTGCGCACCGGTGTTTGGGGTGAATTTCTGGAAATCCAGCGGGAAAAAGAGGAAAAATTCCATAAGGTGAGAGTTCCAACCTCTTTGGGAGTGTGGGAGCAGTTCCTTGCGGTCCGCAATGGGGAAATTCCCAATCCCTGTCCCCCAGAAGTAGGCTTGCGCATGGCACGCCTTTATGACGCCATTCAACGTTCCGCGTCACAAAATGGTCAGGTAGTATATTGTTAAGAAAGGAACAAAAGATGAGCCAATCGATTCGCGTTACCGTATGGAATGAAGGGGTACATGAAAAGACCCACGAAGAAGTCAAACGTGTTTATCCCCATGGAATGCACGCTGTATTAGCACAAGCCCTGCAAGAAGCAGGTTTTTTCGTACGCACAGCCACGCTTGACGATCCCGAACACGGGTTAACAGAAGAGGTGCTTGCCCAGACCGATGTATTGACCTGGTGGGGGCACATGGCACATCACGCCGTTCAAGATACCATTGTGGATCGTGTGGTGAAACGAGTACAGGAAGGGATGGGGTTAATTGTGCTGCATTCCGGACACATGTCCAAGCCTTTCCTGCGCCTGATGGGCACAACCGGTGCACTTAAGTGGCGCGAGGCAGGAGAAAAGGAACGATTGTGGGTGGTCAATCCTGCGCATCCCATCGCCGCAGGTTTGCCGGAATATATCGAAATCCCCCACGAAGAAATGTACGGGGAACACTTTGACATCCCCGCCCCGGATGAACTGGTGTTCATCTCGTGGTTCAAGGGAGGAGAAGTTTTCCGTTCCGGCTGCTGCTGGACGCGGGGCGCGGGCAAAATCTTCTACTTCCGCCCAGGGCATGAAACCTACCCCACTTATTACCAAAAAGAAGTTCAGCAGGTTATCATCAACGCGGTGAAATGGGCAGCCCCCGGCAACCTGCCCGCGATTACCTACTGGCACAAACCGAATCCACTGGAAGAGTTGTAGTTTTTTTGAAACACAGGAGGACTGTATGCCAAGACCCGTAACCCTGTTCACCGGTCAATGGGCTGATTTGCCCTTTGAGACCATCTGCGCTAAAGCCAAATCATTTGGCTATGACGGGATTGAAATCGCCTGCTGGGGCGACCACTTTGACGTGGAACGCGCATTGAGCGAGGATGGCTATATTCAATCACGCTGGGATATCCTCGAGAAGTACGGGCTGAAGTGCTACGCCATCAGCAACCATCTGGTTGGACAGGCGGTTTGTGACCGCATTGACGAACGCCACAAGAGCATTCTGCCCCCACGCGTGTGGGGAGATGGCAGAGAAGATGGCGTACGCCAACGCGCAACGGAGGAAATGAAAATGACCGCCCGCGCAGCAGCCAAAATGGGCGTCAAGGTTGTTCCTGGCTTCACCGGCTCATCCATCTGGCAGTATCTCTATTCCTTCCCTCCCAACCCACCCGACTTGATTGATAAAGGCTACGCCTTCTTTGCCGAGATGTGGAATCCCATCCTGGATGTGTTTGACGAAGTCGGTGTACGCTTTGCTCTGGAAGCCCACCCCACGGAAATCGCCTTCGATATTGCCTCTGCTGAGCGAGCCGTTCAAGCCGTGGGCGGACGCAAAGCCTTTGGGTTTAACTTCGACCCCAGCCACTTTGGCTATCAGGGGGTAGATTACGTAGCATTTATCCTGCGCTTTGGGGAACGTATTTACCACGTCCACATGAAAGATGTGTACTGGTCAGATAAGCCCAGCGAAGCCGGCGTGTTTGGCGGACACCTCAATTTTGGCGACCGTCGCCGGTATTGGGATTTTCGCTCCCTGGGGAGAGGAAAAATCAACTTCGAGGAAATCATCCGCGCCCTGAACGCCATTCAGTATCAGGGACCGCTCTCGGTAGAATGGGAAGACAGCGGCATGGATCGCGAGTTTGGCGCCACCGAAGCCTGCGCGTTTGTGCGTCGCCTGGATTTTGCCCCCTCTCAGGTGGCTTTTGACGCCGCCTTCGAGCGCAAATAAGCCGGTTCGTTTGGATTTGCTCAGGAGGATAGAAATGTCCGACGAAGTGGGATTCATCACCATGGCTGGGGAACGCGCGACTGGCGAAGCCCCCGAAATTGGCGTGGGGATGCTGGGATACGCTTTTATGGGCAAAGCCCATACGAACGCCTTCAAGAAAATCCCGTATATGGTCTACCCACCGCCTGCCATTCCCAAACTGGTGGCAATCTGCGGGAGAAACGAGGAAGCCGTTCGCGAAGCCGCAAAACGTTATGGCTACCAGCGGTATACCACCGACTGGAAAGACCTGATCCGCGACGAGAACATTCAATTATTCGATAACGGCGGTCCCAACGATGCCCATGCTGAACCAAGCATCGCCGCAGCGCAAGCCGGAAAGCACATTCTGTGCGAAAAACCTCTTGCCAGGAACGCCAGAGAAGCCGCGCAAATGCTGGAAGCGGTCGAAAAGACAGGCGTGGTGCACATGGTCGCGCATAACTACCGTTTTGTCCCCGCCATCCGGCTGGCGTATGACCTGATTCGTTCAGGACAATTGGGAGAAATTTACCATTTCCGCGCAGTGTACCTGCAGGAATGGATTATGGATCCTAACTTCCCCTTTGTCTGGCGGCTGGACAAAAACGTCTCAGGGTCCGGCGCACTGGGCGATTTAGGATCACACATCATTGACCTAGCCCGCTTCCTTGTCGGCGAGCCGCGTAAGGTCTCTGCACTGGCAAAGACATTCATCAAACAACGTCCTGTGCCGGGTGGCGGAACAGGAGAAGTTACGGTGGACGACGCCTTTGTTGCCACCGTAGAATTTGAAAACGGCGCCATCGGCACGCTGGAAGCCTCTCGTTTCTGCGCCGGTCGGAAAAATCATCAAGTCATTGAAATCAACGGATCGAAAGGCACGTTGGTTTTCAATCTCGAACGCTTCAACGAACTGGAAGTGTTCTGGAAGGATGAACAGCCCCGCGAAACCCAGGGCTTCCACAATGTTCTGGTCAGCGAGAGTTATCATCCCTTCTGGAAACACTGGTGGCCTCAGGGGCACATTATCGGCTGGGAACACACCTTCGTCCATGAGATTGCCCACCTGTTAGATTGTATTGTGAATCACAAACCGGTAGCACCTTTTGGAGCAACTTTTGAGGATGGATACAAAAATGCCGTGATTTGCGATGCCATTCTGCAGTCGGCTGAACAGGAAAAGACCATTTACATCCGTTACTGAGTTAGAAGCCGGGACACAGCAAGCCTGTCCCGGCTTTCCCTTTACCCGTTTCAGAATCCATCGAGAAGGTTCTCGATTGGACTTGTGTGAAACTTGCCTTTTGTGGAAAACTGGGGAAAATTAAGACAATCTTCTCTCTTCTGAGAATATCATCCTTGACACTGCACGGGGGAAATGTTCCCCATTTTGAATCTCTGGGGTATAGGAATGAATGCTAAAGGAATAAAAAAAGTAACCATCGTAGATGTAGCCAAAGAAGCAGGAGTTTCCATCTCCACCGTGAGTCGGGTACTCAATCAAAACACGCCAGTAGCAGAGGAAACCGCTCAGCGGGTATGGGAAGTGATTGAACGACTCCAGTTCAATCCTAATGCCGCCGCCCGCAAACTGGCAAGCAAACGTACCAACACGATTGGCTTGATTGTTCCCATGATTGGCGGGACATTCTTCCCGCTGATGTTCTCCGGGATTGAACGGGGCGTCAACGAAGAGGGCTTTGAATTGCTGGTCTATGTTTCCCCCTGTCATCCTGTACCTCACCGCCCACTCACCCCTCCGGTAGGGCCTCAAAATACTGACGGGTTGATTGTATTCACCGAAGGAATGTCCGATGAAGACCTGAGGGCTCTGCATGTTAAGGGTTTTCCCATCGTCCTGTTACATCGTACCTCCCCAAAAGACTGCGAAATTCCTTACGTGACTGTTGAAAACCGCCTCGGCACAGAAAAATTGATCGACCACCTTATCGAAGTGCATGGATATACCCGCATTGGTTTTCTCAGAGGTCCCGTAACAAATGAAGAGTCTCATGAACGCGAGCAGGGTTTTCGTGCTTCTCTCCAGAAACACGGCCTCCAACCAGATGAGGCGCTTTTTGGGATTGGGAACTTCCATCCTGAAACTGCGGCTGAGTCTGTGCGACAAATGCTGAGCAGTGGGAAGCGCCCACAAGCCATCTTTACCGGCGATGATGCCTCCGCCGCTGCGGTGATGAAAGCCCTGCTGGAAATGGGTGTTTCTATTCCCGATGAAATTGCTATTGTAGGGTTTGATGATGACTATCTTGCTCCTTATCTGCCTCTCCCTCTGACCACCGTCCATTCCCCCATTGAACAGGCAGGATACACAGCCGCTCAATTGCTGATTCAACAAATTCGCGGGGAAGCCGTACAATCACAGGTACTTCCAACCCATCTGGTGATTCGCCGTTCCTGTGGATGTATTACCTCGCATCCTTCCTAAACTCACCAAAGAAAGGACAGAATGATGAAAATTGCTGTTATTGGGGGCGGGTCCACGTACACCCCCGAATTAATTAAGGGTTTTCTGGAAGTGCAAGATTCGCTTGCTTTAGATGAACTCATGTTGATGGATATCCAGCCCCAACGTCTGGAAATTGTGGGGGATTTCTGTCAACGGATCGCCGAACATCAGGGCGCGCGTTTCAAGGTAACCCTCACCGACAGTCGCAAAGAAGCCATTCGCGGCTCCGCCTACGTCCTGACTCAATTCCGTGTGGGATACATCCCCGCCCGGCGGGAAGATGAATATCTGGGAAAACGATACGGGCTAATTGGACAGGAAACCACCGGCATCGGTGGAATGGCAAAAGCCCTGCGTACGATACCGGTTCTGCTCGATATTGCTCGAGAGATGCAGGAACTGGCACCCGAAGCCATGCTGGTCAATTTCACCAACCCATCCGGCCTGGTCACCGAGGCGCTGACACGTTACGCACCGGACATTCCAAGTGTGGGTTTATGTAATTCACCCATCACTACCAAGATGACCCTTCTGAACCGCTGGAACGCCCTCACGGGCGAGCAAGTCAGCCCGGAAGAGGTGATTCTGGACTCATTAGGATTGAATCATCTCACATGGTACCGGGGCTTAACCATTCGGGGGCAGGATCGCTGGGATGAGGTGTTACACTTTTATATCGAAGAACTGCGCAAGTCCGATCATCCAGAGTGGCCCCCCCAATTGATTGAGGCATTGGGGATGCTCCCCAACTATTACCTTCAATACTACTACAATACCCGCGCCATGCTTGCCGCGCAGGACAAATGGCCTCCCTCACGGGCTGAGCAAGTGCTGAAAATCGAAGCCCAATTGTTAGAAGAATACGCCAATCCCAACCTGGTCACCGTTCCGGAAGGATTGATGCAACGGGGGGGTGCCTACTATTCCACACTGGCAACACGAGTGATTCACGCCCACGCCTGTTCAACGGGCATGATTGAAACCGTGAATGTTCGCCAAAACGGCGCTGTAAAAGAATATCCAGCCGACTGGGTAATGGAACTGCCCTGCCGGATTGACGCCACGGGTATTCACCCGCTGCCCGCCCGTCCGTTGCCGGAGGCTTGTTATGGGCTGCTGGCACCGGTTAAAATGTACGAACTGCTGACCGTAGAAGCCGCGGTTCATGGAGACCGTAAGGCGCTGTACGAGGCTCTGCTGGTGCATCCTCTGGGACCCGATGTATCCATGATCCAAACCGTCATGGACGACCTTCTCCTCACCAACCGGGCTTACCTGCCCCAATTCTTCTCATAGAGAAACACCATGCCTGTTTACCTGGGAATTGATGTCGGTGGAACCAAAACCCATGCACTTCTGGCAGATGAACATGGCAACGTCCTGGGAATGGGATGCGCAGGTCCTGGCAACCATGAAGGGGTAGGATACGATGGGCTGACACGAGCCATGAAAGAAGCCCTTGAAGGTGCACTGACACAAAGCGGGGTAAAAAAGGAAGATATTGCTGGCGCAGGATTCGGCATTGCGGGTTATGACTTCCCCTCTGAACGCCAGCCCACCCTGGAAAGCATTGCTGCTCTCGGCTTGTCCTGTCCTGTAGAAGCCGTGAACGATGTGGTCATCGGGTTAATTGCTGGAACCAGTGAAGGCTGGGGAGTAGTGGTCGACGCAGGCACAGGCAATAATGTGCGTGCCCGTACCCGTGACGGGCGAGAGGGATGGGTAACCGGATGTGGTGGACTGTTTGGAGAATACGGCGGAGCAACCGATATCGTTTACCGTGCTGTTCAAGCCATCTCTCATCACTGGTCCACCAGAGGTCCCACTACGCGGCTATCCGAGGCTTTCATGCAAGCCTTTGATGCACCGGATTTGACAGCCCTAATTGAGGGCATCGCTCTGGAGAAGTATCCCCTCTCTGCTGAACTGGCGCGCCTGGTATTTGAGGTAGCCTATCAGGAAGATGAGGTTGCCAGGGAAGTCATTCAATGGACAGCACGAGAACTGGGTGAAACTACCAAAGCCGTGATTCGTCAGGTCAACTTGCAAGATGAAACCTTTGAAGTGGTCTTGATTGGCAGTGTTTTCAAAGGCGGTCCTCTTTTTACAGAACCCCTTATGCAGACCATACAGGAATTTGCCCCACGGGCAATGTTTCATGCCCTTCAAGCCCCGCCAGTAATCGGCGCTGTGCTTTTGGGGATGGAACAAGCAGGAGAAATGGCTTTTCCTGCAACCCGAAAACGTTTAGTTAAGTCTGCTTTTACATTTCTTAAGAATTCCTTAAACGCTGCCCCCTTCCCTTGCAGTTGACGCTTCTACTCTTTCACAGTATAAAGACAGTGAGTAACCCATCTATCACTTAAGGAGAGAGCATGAACCGAAAAACGATCCTGATTATTGTGGGAGTGCTGGCGGTGGTATGTCTGTGTATCGCAGGGGTAGGCATCATTGCCCTTAACCGCGCGGGGAAGTTGATCAGCGAATCTGCGTCAACCGACCCGGTAAAAATCGCCCAGACCGCCAGCCAGATTGCCGATTACACCCTGCCTCAGGGATACAAAGAAGCCTTCGCCATGAGTTTTTTGAACATCACCATGGCCGGGTTTACCAACGAAAGTCAAGGCATGACGATTTTCTTATTCCAAATGCCTGCCGAGGCAGGTCTTTCCTCTGAACAGATGAGAGAACAAATGCAGCAAGCCATTGAAGCCCAGACCGGCAAACGATACAATCTCGAGTATGTCGGCTCGGAAAACGTCACCATTCGCGGTCAAGCCACCGAATTGCTCACATATGAGGGAACCACTGACCAGGGAGAAGCAGTGCGCCAGATGATGGGGCTATTCGACGGAAAAAATGGCACTGCCTGGCTCATGATTATTGGAAAGCCCAATGCGTGGGACCAAGCAGGAGTGGATGCTTTTATTCGCTCTCTGCGCTAGAGGGAAATAGACATTATGGAAAAGTTCATTATTGACGGTGGAATTCCTCTCCATGGCGAGGTCACGCCGGGTGGAAACAAAAATGCTGCTCTGCCTTTGCTGGCTGCCTGTTTGTTAACTACCGAACCCGTCATCCTCCACAACGTTCCTTCGATTCTCGATGTGATCCACATGCGGCGGCTTTTGCAGAGTTTGGGGGTGGAATTTACCGAGTTGGATGCGCACACCTGGAAGATTCAAGCCAGAGAAGTGCGCCCTGCTGATCTTGACCCCGACCTGTGCCGGAAAATCCGCGCTTCCATTTTGCTCGCAGGTCCGATGACGGCTCGAACGGGAGAACTGCATCTGCCACCGCCGGGCGGAGATGTTATCGGCCGCCGCAGAGTGGACACCCACATGCTGGCGCTCACCCGCTTGGGAGCAGAAGTGAATTATGACCGCACTTTCCACTTTCGTGCCAGAGATGGGCTGAAAGGCGCCGACATTCTGCTCGACCAGGCAAGCGTCACTGGCACAGAAAATGCCATCATGGCAGCCGTGCTGGCAAAAGGACATACAGTCATCCGCAACGCCGCATCAGAACCCCACGTCCAGGAACTCTGTCATTTTCTGAATAAACTGGGGGCAAAAATTGAGAACATCGGCTCGAATACCCTGCATATTGAAGGAGTTCCTTCTTTGAGTGGGGGAGAGTTCACCATTGGTCCGGATTACCTGGAAGTTGTCAGTTTCATCGGTGCTGCCGTAGTCACGCATGGTTCGATTCGCATCCGCAACGCCGGCCCGGAGTACCTGGACATGATCCGGTACGTCATGGGGCGCATGGGTGTGGAATGGGAAGTGGAAGGACAGGATATTCTTGTTCCCGCCGAACAGCGCCTGGAAGTTGAACCCGATCTGGGGGGAGCCATCCCTGAAATCAGCGTCATGCCCTGGCCCGCTTTTCCCACTGATCTGATGAGTATTGCCATCGTCGTTGCCACGCAGGCGCGCGGTTCCATCCTGTTCCATGACTGGATGTATCCCAGCCGCATGTTCTTCACCGATAAACTGGTTGGTATGGGAGCGCAAATTGTCCTGTGCGACCCACATCGCTGTATTGTGCAGGGACCAAGCCAGTTATACGGAGAAAAAATGGAAAGCCCCGACATTCGCGCCGGGATGGCATTGCTGCTGGCGGCGCTCTCCGCTCAGGGGCGTTCTGTCATCCGCAACGTGGGGCAAATTGATCGCGGGTATGAGAAGGTAGATGTCAAATTAAAAGCCCTGGGCGCCTCGATTGAACGGCAAAGTGAGAATTAATGTTCTCAGGTCATGCAATAAAAAGCCCCTCGGTATGCGAGGGGCTTTTTGAGATTAATCACTGACTCGCGTCCACAGTTTGAAATCTTTCAAGATTGACCCCCCGATAAACTCTCTGAGAATTGAATTATCAGGTACATAGACCTCATCAATCGGCAAAAACCAATCCAGAAAGGCAAGCAAGCGTTTGGCTTCAATGTATTCCGGAGTGCCAAAAGGCACCTGGCGCAATAATGGTTCTACACGAGGTTTCAAAGCCGCTAACTCGTACACCAGCGCCGTGTTGAACATCACATCGGCATTTTCCTGATAGGGGAAGATGTGTCTTTTCTCCCCACGTCGAACCGATTCCCAGCGTCCGATGGTATCCTGTGCAGAATAACCGCGCTCCCGTTCATCCCGAACAATTCGGCGAAGCAAACGGGTATCGGTGGTAGAAATACGGTTATAGCGATCCAGGTTTAACTGAGTCAGGCAGGAAACGTAAACCCGGAAGGTCTGCTCAGAAGGAATCTCCGGCAACAGGCGCGGGTTCAAACCATGGATGCCTTCCAGGATCACCATTTGATCCTTGCGCAGTTTGACCACATCTCCAGGGTAACTGCGCCCTTCGCGGAAATCGAATTTAGGCAACTGAACTTCTTCCCCGGCAATCAGACGCTTCAAGTCCTGATTTAAACGGACAGTATCCAGGGCTTCCAACACCTCAAAGTCCAGATTACCATGTTCATCCCGGGGAGTTTTTTCGCGGTCCAGGAAGTAATTATCCATTTCGATTGGCACCGGTTCGATGCCCTGAGAAATCATCTGTACCGCTATACGCTTGGCAGTGGTTGTTTTTCCCGAAGAGGATGGACCTGCCAGCAACACAATCCGCACCTGATCCCGACGATTCAGGATTTGCTCGGCAATTTCGGCAACCTGATGCTCATGGAGTGCTTCGGCAACCAGAATCACATCCTGAATGCGCCCGGTTTTGATGACCTCATTTAAAGCTCCCACATGATCAATCCCCAAACGCTCCAGCCAAGAACCGTACTGACGGAAACTTTGCAGAAGTTTGGAATGTTCGGGCATGGGGAGCAGGACATCCGGCGAATGGCGACGCGGGAATTGCAAGACAAAGCCTCCCGGTTGGGCTTTCAGGTCAAACCACTGCAGGTATCCCGTAGAGGGTACCATGTAGCCGTGATGGTAATCCTTATGATGCCCCAAAGAGTAAAGCACCAGTTGATCTTTGGGGCGATATTTCAACAAACGCACTTTATCAGACTTGTTCTGTTGCTCAAACAGTTCAATGGCTTCCTGTTTGGAGATGACAAACCTCTCAAATCTCAAATCTTGTCTGACCAGTTCCTTCATGCGCTGTTTCAGGCGCTTCAATTCCTCCACTGTCAGCGGTTCACGCCCCCGCACCTGACAAAAGTACCCCCCGGAAACCACCGAGTGATCCACAGTGAGGTGAACATCCGGAAATTGTTCCTCAAAGGCGGTTTCCAGTAAAAATACCAGAGAACGCCGGTAAATTCTTGCACCATCGGTATCTTTCAGAGTAACAGGAGTCACATCTGATTCCCGCCAGATTTTAAAAGAGAGTTCTCGCAATTCTCGATTGACAATTGCCCCCACCACCAGCGGATCGCGCCAGTTCTCCAGCCTCTGCATGAACGCTTCCAGTTCTGTGCCTCGCTTCCCGGAAAGCACTCGGCCATCGGGCAAATGGATCAACACTTCATCAGAAGGTTCTACAAAGCGAATGTCATTGCTTTTATCGGTCATATCGCTACTCCCCTCTGCAGGAATGAAAACGGACATTTATTATAAACCTCTCGAGAAAAACAAAACAGCCCGAGGAAGCCTTTGCTTTCCTCGGGCTGCAGGAATTCAGAAAAGGCTTAGCGTTTTAACAGCAATTGCACCTGCGGGAAATCATCCGGCTTCAACTCATCTATTCGCGCTTTGCTGGAAGGATACTGCGAGAGCATCTCTTCCTGCGTGGGGGTAGCCCCGGAAGGCCAGGCTAAATCAATGATGCGGGTGTGATTGGTATCGTCTGGTGCGCCCCCAAAACGCCACTCAGCAGAACTCGCCTGCACGTCACGCACACGCCACACCCCCGTGCTGGGATAGCCTTCCTGACTGAGTACTGCCACAACGTATCCCCAGGTTGCCGGATCACCCTCACCAAAGACCTGACGCGGCACCCTCAAGGTGACCGTTTGGGCAACCGGGTCAACAATAATCTTGTAACTCGAATCCGGGACGGGTTTGGGTTCCAGAGTCTGAGAATCGGGGGCGAAAATTCCCGGTGTCCAGCCTTCTGCCCACACCACGTATTCCCAACCGTTCCCACTTGTCAGGGCAGCATTACGTCCGGGGAGTAAGAGCCGTGCTCCCGTGCCCTTTCCGGGATCCTTGTCCACATAAACATCCAGAGTTTGCAGAGAAAGATTCAATCCAGATCCCCAAGGGTTGGGAATAGCCCCGTAAAAAGCAAGTTTGAAGATGAGGTTCTTTTCATCTGCCGCCACACTGAAAGATTTCAGGTCGAACACCTGTGGCAGGAATACTCCATTGGTTGGGTAGGTGTACGTTCCAGGTCCATGGTCGTCCTTCTCAGGGTCTTGGACTTCGAAAATCACTTCAGCGGTGGAAATTTCCGGCACAATCAACTGAGCAGGGCCACCTAACGGCAACCGCTGATCAGCGGGTGAAGCCACAACGGCTATGCGCAACTCGTCCCCGGCTTCCAACTCTCCTAACTGCGTCAGCGGAATAGCCAACTCCACCACCTGTCCTGAGGCAACAGAGCCGACTTCGCTTTCATAATCCCAGCGGTTTGAACCCGCTTTATAGGATTTAAGCGCCTTGCCCCCTTCCCACTCAACCAGCCGATTAGCCAGCATGGGCAACAGGACTTTTTGTCCGTCCCCGGTCACGTGGGTAAATGCATAAGCACCTTGCAAACGAGGTGAAGAGAGGTACACCCCAATTCGCTCAACCGGTTGGGCTGAAGACACCAGATTGACTTTGACATACAGGTTTTGCTTGTCCAGCGCCAGGGCAAATCCCTGCATGGGAGATTGCCCATCAGCAGGGAAGGCCGCCGCTTTTACCCATTCATCAGCGCCTTCTCGACCATCAATAGCAGGGGAAGAAAGCCCGGCAAGTGGAGTAGCAGCAGATATGGGGTTAGGCTGGATGATAGGTACCTGAACAAATTCAGGCACTTCTTTGCCAATGGCTTTATACACTTCCGCAAGCAGGGCACGGTAGCCCACATCAAAGTAATCATCATTTCCAGAGTTCTGATCCGTACCATACCACCAGAACCAGTCCGAACCTTCAGCCAAGTACATGAAATCTTTGGCAGTGGCTAATTGGTCATCCGTCAATTTTCCACTGCGAATGGCACCATCCAGTGCCTGACGGGTACGGAGCAAATAATTCCAGGCTTCACGCTCTTCAGGTTCGCCAATCCAGGTATCAAAATTGGGGCTGAACCAGGCAGAAGGGAACAACTTATCCAATTTCTTCTGCTCGGGGAATTTCTCCAGATACTCCGAAGGTGTGATTGTTTGAATAGTCTTGCTCTCAGAGAGATTACGGTACAGAGCGTTTAGGAAGGCTTTGCCATCACGGTCGTAGTACTCCCAGGCATTTTCTCCGTCCAGAATCACACTCACAAGATGGGGTCCCTGCACTCCCTCTTTTTGCAGGCGCGCACGGATATTCTCCAGCCGGTTCATGAAGTCTTTTGCGGCGGCTTCGCCGTCCATACCAGAGTAGGTAAAGCCAATCTTATCAGAAATGACCAGATCGCGGAAAATGATGGCAACCGGGCCACCCTCGACTGGGCCGCCGGGTTTCCCCTGCACAATATAAGGGCGATAGAGCACATCAGCCTGCTGGACTGTCTCGGTAGAGTCGCGGGTGAAAGACTCCATGTCCAGCGATTTCGCCAGTACATACTCACCGGTTGCCATCCACTGGAAACCAGCATTGGCAACAAAGGGAACAATTTCCTGAGCCACAGCCCCCTCGCCGGGCCACATGCCACGCGGAGGTCTGCCAAAAGTCTGGGTATAGATTTCCACGGCTTTCTCAAGATGCGCCTGCACATCCTGCGGGTAGAAGAATCGCCCTTCAGGCAATTCCGCCGAGGAATTTCCTGCCAGCGCCAGATTGGTATCATAAATCAACGGCAGAATGGGATGGGCATAAGGGGTCGTGATGACCTCAATTTGACCGACATCCTGAAGTTCTTTATGCACGGGGATAACCTGCGCCATGATGCGCCGAATCTCAGCAAAGAGCACCTGTTTGTCTTCTTCGTTAAAGCCATGATCTTTTGCTACCAGGCTCTTGAGTGGCTCTTTTGCCAGTTCATCGGGATCAATCCAGGCAAGGTTGAACCAGATTTGCAGGTCACGGAAATCCTGCTCAGTGAAGGTCTCAATGGCTTTAGAAATGGCGACATCATCCGTACCGGCGCGCTTATCCAGCAGGGCTTTATAGCCCGGATAGACCTTGATGATATGGTCCCAGTTCGCATCAAAAAACCGCCGCAGGATGAAATCCTTCTCTTCGCTGGTCAGTTCAGCGGCAGGTTTTTCAGCAAGAACCCAGTAGCGATCTTTCGCGCCATTCTGCACAAAATCATTCAGCTGACGGATCAAAACCGGCGTCAGGTTAAAGGTAACTTTGACTGCCGGGTAATTCTTCAGCATTGCCGCCATATCGTAATAATCTTTGGTGGCATGAACGCGCACCCATGGACGGGTATAAATGCCGTTTTCGTCTTTGTAGTACAGCGGTTGATGTTGATGCCAGATCAATGCCAGGTAAAGCGGTTCTTCTTTCGCCTTCTCCTCAGTGGGCTGAGGAGCGCTTTCTGTAGGCGTTTGCACAGGGCTTTCCGTAGCCGTTGGCATCGATGTTGGGGTTACCTGACAGGCAGAAAGCAAAAAACTTACTATCAGAAAGATAGACATTATGCGAACGAACAGTTTCATCTCTTCTCCTCAGGATTTATCGGCAATTTGATGAAGAACAATCGAAAGGGCTTGAACAACAGCCCCAATCGCACAGGAATGGGGTCCCAGAAGAGCGGCTGTAATGCGCACATTCTTAGAGGCAACTGAAAGACTGCGCCGCTGAACCGTTAACCGCACCGGCTCAAGAAGCAAATCGCCAATTTGCCCCACACTGCCGCCTACGATCACCATACTGGGATTAAACAGGTTAATCACATTGGCAATTGCAGTACCTAAATGCATCCCTGCTTCAGCAGTGATGCGTTGCGCCAGATGGTCGCCGTGTCGTGCGGCATTCATGACATCCCCCACCCCTAGTTTATCTTGGTGCACCAGATCAGCGAGGATAGTACGTTGTCCCAACCGTACGGACTCTTTTACCTTCCGAATAATCGCATTGCCCCCCGCTATGGCTTCCAGACAACCGCGGTTTCCACAAGTACAGATGGGACCATTTTCATCAATGGTGATATGCCCGATTTCTCCGGCACATCCGGTTGCACCGCGGTAAATTTGCCCATCCAGCAACAGTCCTGCTCCAATCCCCGTTCCCACTTTGATATAGCACAAATAACGTTCGCCTCGTCCAGCGCCGTACGCCCACTCTCCTACCGCTCCCAGTTCAGCATCATTATTGAGCGAGACCGGTTTGCCCCACAATTCCTGAAGGTGATCGCGGATGGGATAACGGTCCCAACCAGGCATGATGGGCGGTCCGCTCACCATACCTTCTTTTGCCACAATGGGACCAGGCACCCCAACCCCAAACGCGGAAATTTCATTCACCGTCATGTGGGCTTCTGCCAGCAGTTGATCCACCAAACGGGCAACTTTATCCAGGCATACCACTGGGCCTTCATTGATATCCAGAGGGGCTTCGATTTCATGAATCTGCCTGCCCGAAAAGTCTGCCAGTAGAAGCATGACATGGGAAGCCCCCATATCAATCCCAACCACATGTCCCAGCATAGGGTTAATTTCCAGGACAATGGGTTTTCTTCCGCTGGGGTACGTTCCTTCAGACTCCCGAACCAGACCGATCTCAATCAGGTCGTCAATGATGGCACTGACTGCGGCGCGGGTTAATCCCATACGGCGCGCCAGTTCCACACGCGAGATGCCACCTGAACTGAAACGAATTAAATCAATGATGGCATGCTTGTTCAAATTCTTCAGGTTTTGGGTGGGAACGGACCAGAATGTTGTACTCACGCATTCATCTCCAGAGGGACATGTATAAATTATAACGCAAAGAATTTTTTTGAAAACTTAATTAACATAACCAAATGCGAAAAGAAAGCCTTCTTTACTTTCTCGGAATGTATACTCTTGTGTCGGCAAGAGTTTCAAAGACCTCATAATTGCGCTCAATCATCGCCAGCATGACCGGCGTCCAGCGCTCTTTGTAGACATCGAAAAACGGGAAGTAATGAATCAGTATCAAATCAAACTCCTTGTTGCGAATGCTTTCCGCCAAAGGGGTTTCATCCCAAATCCCGGCTTTTGCCAGTTGGGTTAATTCAAAGGGCTGAAGATAAAGAGGTCGGCGGTTCAGGGTAATCATTCCCATATATTCATCTGCTAACACGGGACCATCCACTGCCGAAACCAAAGCCTCCAGACGACGCAATTCATGGACACGCTTCATCCTTCCAGCCAGGTCCGAACCAAATTCGTCCAGGGAAATCCGAATCATCCCAACACCTTGAAACCCCAGGAAGACAAACAGAAGCACCTGTGCCCATGCCAGATGGGGATTCTGACGAATTTTTGCCAGTACGCTGCCCCCAGCCAGAGCAAGCGCTGCGCATAACTCCATAAAATAGTTCACGTTGGAGCCTATTTTGCCAATGGTCAGGGCAGAGAGCGAAGCCCCCACTAAAAATGGTGCAGTCAAACGCCATGACCGGGATCGCAAAGGATGTTGCAGGAATGAGATTGCTCCCAGCACCAGCAAATAGCGCAGGACGTCCCACAGATGCGTCAAATTCCAGCGCAACCTTTCCCAACCAAATTCATTGACATTCGCCGTCACGATGTTGAAGAAAAAACCACCTTTTGTCATGACATTTAACACACCCGCAAGCAAGAGGGAGATTGCCCCTACACTCAAAACCAGACGCAAGGCTTTGGCTTTATCCTCAAATAACAACCATATAAAAGCCGCGAGGGGCGCCGCCAATGCATAGGATTGGCGGGTAAAGATTGCTGCCACCAGACAACACGCCCCACCCCAGAAAGAACGAGTGGATAATGGTACACGCGAAAGCAATTCCAACCCCGTGACAGCGAATGCCAGAGCAAGCAAGTCAATGCGTAAAAGCGCAGACCAGTGACTGACAAAGGGATTGGCGATGAAAAATAATCCGCCCGCCAGCGCTGCCCAGCGATCTCCACTGAGCCTGAAAACAATGCGGTAAATCATCCACGCCGTCCACCAGGCACACAAAGTTGAAATCAAGCGTCCAGCCCAGAAATTGGGTCCAAACAGGCTCACCCAGGGCGTTATGGCAAGAATGTACAGGGGAGGATAATTGGAAATGGTGTATGGCGGAGTCTCCAGATTGTTTCGATAAATATTGATTCCCTGTGACAAACGCATGGCTTGATCCACCAGTGGGGCTTCACCGTAATCAATTTGATAGCGATGCTGAATTGCCAGCACCTGAATCAACAGAGTAATCAACGCGCCGGCAAAAAACACCCCCATCATCCAGCGAGAGACCAGCGGAACAGCAATTTTCTCCAGGAAGGCGTTCACCTTCTGGAACCAGTTTACCCATGGATACACGACATGCCATATCCTTTCCAGAAACCGGCGAATCATTTCACCTCCGGGAACAATTCTGGAACTGCCCGACAAATTTCTCGATGGAGTCGCAAATTTTTCAGGAATGTGTGCCGATAGAGACTACCCTCCGGAATGAGTTCCCATTTTCTGCGCAATTCGCGGGCAGATTGATACAGCATTTCTTTTCCTTCATCCTGTCGTCCATTTGCAATCAATGCCTGGGCATATCTCAACAGAATTTCTTCGGAATACACTTCAATAATCTGGACAAATCCGTATTCCTGATAGATTTGATACGCCTCCCGGGCAAATTCCAGGGCTTGTGTGCGATATTCCTGCATTGTCTTCCTGGGACTCCGAATCAACTTGGAGAGACGCAAACAAGCATGCGCCGCCTTACAGCAAGCCGCCATCCAGTACTGACGGGAAAGGAAGCCTCTTCCATAAAGTCCACGGATTTCCTCAACCAGTTCAAGGACTTTCTCAAAATCTTCCTGTCCGCCACTGACCTCGAGGATATGAATTTGAACCAGCAGATATCCCGCCCTTGCCAGCAGATACAGCGCATTCTGGCTCAAGGGCTCGGCTTTTCTCAAATAGTGCCATGCCTGAGGAAGATTGCCCATTTGTGCATGCAGTTGTGCCAATCTGAGCAGGGGATAAAGTTTCTGGCTGTACTTTTCGGTGCGAATAAAGGCTTCTTCAGATTTTTTCAAAGCCGGCTCGAGGTCGCCCAAATACAACCCCTGCACCTGCCCGTAAAACATCAACACCATGCCTTCTTCCAGGCGATCGCCAATTTCGCGGGCAAATTCCAGGCGCTTCTGGACGTATTCTTCTAGCATACGTACGTAATCGCCCTGGCGTTCCAGTTCTCCGCACAGTGCGCTGTACAACCGCGAAAGGATTTTGCGGTTCTGGACACGGTCTTTTAACGCCAGGGCTTGTTGAAGATACCGTCGCGCCTCGGCTACATTTTCCATCCCGTAAGCATTGGAGATTTCGATGAGCAAAGTCATCTCCGTTTCCACATCACCCAAGGAACGCGCCAGTTCCAGCCCACGTTGAGCGCTTTCAAAGGCTTGCAAATCACCAATCCTCATCAGCAAGCGGGTACGCTCCATCAGGGCTTTCAGTTCACGATGCACATCTCCAATGCTTTGGGCAATCCACAAAGCCTGTCCCACCATATCCAGGGCTGTATTGACCATTTCGCGGTTATCTGCAATGACCACCTCGGGTTGGAGCAACAAAGCATCCACTTTCCAGGCTGGTTGATCTTCCATTTGCTGAGCCAGGGTAAGTAAAGCCCGAGCATCCTGGGCTGCCTTTTCGGGTTCATTCAAGCGGTAATAAAGTTTAATTCTGCCACTGTAAGCCTCAAAGCGCTGGTTCAGGATGCTGCGACTTTGAGCAATATCCGTTGTTTCTTTCTCAATCTGATCGAGCAGTTCCAGCACCCGCGAGTAGAGTTCTGTGGCTTCTTCCGGCGCTGAAAGTTCTTCCGCTTTCTGCGCCGCCCAGAGCGTGTAGAAGAGTTCCTGACGTTTAGCCCCCCCTTTGCGGTAATGATAGGCAATCAAAGCATGGAACTGGGAACGCGCTTCCAGGTCAACCATCTCTTCCAGTAATTGTGCCACCTGAATATGCAGGGCTTCTCTCTGACCAGTGAGTAAACTCTCATAAACCGTCTCATGGATGAGTTCGGTCTTAAAAGCATATTCCGTGCCAAGGTCTTTCTCCCAGCCTCGCTGCTCAATCAATTGAGCATCCTGAAGGACACGCAGGTGCTGGCGCACAGGAACGGTTTCTTCGACCAGCCCGCGCAGAAGATTGACCCAGAAAACGTACCCTATCACTGCTGCTTTTTGAAGAAGATCGCGTTCCACACTTTCCAGACGGTCAATTCTTGTCTGAATCAACCGCTGCATACTTTCGGTAAAATCAAGCGATTGCACGTCCTGATTTAAGCGCCACTCCCCTGTCGCCCCCTGGCGGATAAGGATTCGGCGTTCGATCAGGGAACGTAACATTTCAATCACATAACTGGGAATCCCTTCAGAATTTCGAACAATTTGATCCAATAACCGAACAGGTAAAACATCTTTACCCACCAGGGCTTCAATGAGGCGGGCAACATTTTCGGGAGACAGGGGTCCAAGTTCAACCCGTTCAACAGGCCCGGGGTCAAGGTCTTCCAGATGATCTATCAAATGGCAAATGGGGGACTGTTCAAGGCAAGGGCGAAACACCAGAATCCAGAGAATGGGCTGGCTGGCGGCAAGAGACAGACAGGCTTCCAGAATATCCACAGAGCCGAAATCAGACCATTCAAGGTCGGTCAAACTTACCACAAGCGGTTGCTGACGCGAGAGTGCTTCGAGCCATCCCCGTATGGAATGGGTGAACTGGAATCGTAAAGATTCGGCGTCCAGGTACTGAACGAAGTGCTCAAATTCCTCTTCCAGCGGTAGCGAAAGGATTCTTGCCAGATAGGGGTAATAACTCAAGAAATCTTCACCCCACAAGCGTTCACACTCGCGGCGGAGAAGAAGTAACGAATCTCCATCTTCTGTGCTGAATTTGGCCAGCCAGTTGCGCAATAATTCTATCCACAAAGAGTAGGGCCAATCGCGATCATAAATATGGGTGCGACTGGAAAGCCAGAGAACCGAGGAATGTTCGGTACCGGTTTCTGCGAGAAGCGCCTGCTCACGGATGGTGAGTTGACGCAGTTCGTTCACCAGCGCGTGCTTCCCAATTCCTACCTCGCCGGTTAGCAAAACCGTACCGCCCTGCCCTGCGCGCAGTCGATCCAGACAAGTCCGTAAACGTGCAAACTCGGTTTCTCTACCCACCAGTGGAGCCGTGGTACCAAAGACTTCCAGATCGGAGAGAAATTCTTCTGTTCCACGCGGGGATTCGGGACGATAAACACGTAACGGTTGGCTGATTCCCTTGACCTGTACTTCGCCCAAGGGGGTCCACACAAAGCGCTCTTCCGCCTGATGATAGGTACTTTCACTGACCAGCACTGTGCCGGGTTCTGCTAAACTTTCCAGACGCGCAGCCACGGCAATCGCAATGCCCATGGCGGTATCTTCACGGTGCTGTCCACTTTCACCGATACTGGCAACAATCACTTCGCCGGTATTAATGCCCACCCGCAAGCGAATGGCGCGAGCCGCTTCAGCAGGATAGGTTTCGGCAAACCGCTTGACCACCTGCTGCATCTCCAATCCCGCCATAACCGCACGTTCAGGGTCGTCCTCACGAGCAAAAGAAGCCCCAAAAAAGGCAACCAGACCATCTCCCCGGAACTGATCCACTTCTCCACCGAAGCGATAGATTTCCCCTTCCAGTTGGAGAAGTAATTTGTTCATCAGTTCGACCCAGGCTTCGTTACCGATTTCTTCCAGTAATTGCGTTGAGCCGGTTACATCGGCAACAATGACCGTCACCACGCGGCGTTCCCCCTCCAGCGAGGGTCGAGTAGTCGGCTGAACCGTGTCAAAGAGGGTATGACGTACCGGTTCCCCCCCTCCCTGCTCCGGGGTTGGTGCAAGTGGAACACCACACATCCCGCAGAAGCGAAAATCCAGCGGGTTGGAGAATCCGCATTTTGGACATACGCGGGCGATTTCTGTCCCGCACATGCCGCAAAAGCGCATTCCCGGAGGGGATTGGAAACCACAGTTAGGGCAAATCATCTCACTTAAAAAGGGCGCTTCTGATTTCCAAAAGCGCCCTCCAGTCCCTGTTTTCCCAGATGATTACATCACAGCGAGTCGAGGGCAATGCGGAAGCGCTTCGCCATCTCCTCAAGGATGACAATTGCCATCTCAGCATCATCCCGCAGGACCGCAAGAAAATCCCAGCGTGGTAAAACCAGGCAGACGGTCGGCTCCACTGCTACAGCCGTGGCGGTACGAGGGCCATCGTCCAGGAGCGCCATCTCGCCAAAAAAATCACCAGGTCCCAGGGTATTCACCACCGCCGAGGTACCATCCGAGCGCATACGCTGGATTTCGACTTTGCCTTTATACACCACAAAGAAACCTTCCCCGCCTTTTCCCTGAGTAAGAATCGCTGTACCGGCGGCATAATCGCGCTCCAACGTACGCTTGGCAAGCACTTCCAGTTGACGTTTATTCAACGAGCGAAACAGCGGTACTCGTGAATAAAAATTGATGATTTCCTCAATTGCAGCCATATTGAACTCCTTGGTTAGCAGCCAATTCCCTGTATGATTGTAGCCTATACTGTAAAATACAGGACCAAAATCAACAGTTCGATTGCCGCACCCCACGCAAACAGGTTCCAACCTTCACCGAGGCTTTTCTTCCTGAACTGAGTTTCTGCTGCGAAGACCACATAAGCCAGCCATGTACCCGCTGCAAAAAACGCTACCCAGTTTCCCAGGGCTGTCCCCACAGCCGTCTCATTAGAAAAACGGGCAAAAATGCGCAAGGTAGTCTGACGGACAAGGAAAATTTCTACCAGCCCCAGAGCCGCCGTTGCCAGCCAGACCAGAAAAGCCAGCAGACTGAGCAGAACAGATCTCACCATCTTCCAGCCGGTCAAAGGCGATTCATTCATTGGCTCTTACACTCCGCGCAGTTTCAACTCCTCTGCCCGATGACAAGCCACGAAATGATCCGGTTTCAACTCACGGAACTCGGGGGTCTTGGTTTTGCAGATATCCACAGCATAGCGGCAGCGAGGATGGAAGTAACAACCGCTCGGCGGATTAGAGGGATCGGCAACGTCGCCCTGCATGATGATGCGTTCCGATTTGTAGAGCGGATCGGGTTTCGGCACCGCAGACATGAGCGCCTCGGTGTAAGGGTGCAGGGGAGCATTGTACAGTTCCTCCGCATCTGCCATTTCAACCATCTTTCCTACATACATGACTGCCACACGGTCAGAGATATGCTGAACCACACTCAGGTCGTGAGCAACAAAAATGTAGGAGAGGTTGAAATCTTTCTGCAAATCCTGAAGCAGATTGAGCGTCTGGGCTTGAATGGAGACATCCAGCGCCGATACCGGCTCATCGCAGATGACCAGGCGGGGGTTCATGGACAGGGCACGGGCAATGCCGATGCGCTGACGTTGCCCACCTGAGAACTCATGAGGATAGCGGCGGAGATGATCGGCGCGCAATCCCACCCGTTCCAGCAACGAGATGATGACCTGCTCGCTATCTGGCCCATATTTTCCATGGATGACCATCGGTTCCGCCACAATGTCGCCAACCGACATGCGGGGGTTGAGGGAGTTAATGGGGTCCTGGAAAATCATGGCAATTTCCTGGCGTACCAGTTTCATCTGGGCACGATCCAGCGCTGCCATGTTCACCCATTGAGGCTCGCCGCTGGGAGAAAGCACCCGGCTCTTAAAGTACACTTCCCCGCCGGTGGGTTCATACAGGCGAATAATGGTACGCCCGGCAGTCGTCTTTCCACAACCACTTTCTCCCACCAGCCCAAGGGTCTCCCCTTCACGGACAAAAAAGGTCACGTCATCTACGGCTTTGACATAACCAACCACCCGGCGCAGCAACCCTTTTTGAATGGGGAAGTACTTCTTTAACCCTCTGACATCCAGCAGGAGGTTGCCATCCTTCGGTGGGTTATAGGTTGACGGAGTTGCTACAGTTGCCGCTTCGCTCATACCTTCACCTCCTCATAAAGCAGACAGCGAGCCCAATGATGATCATCTACCTGAATATTGGATGGTTCAATTTTGTCACATTTACCCGGCATGAACATCGGACAGCGTGGATGGAAGACACATCCAGTGGGCAGATGGAAAGGATCCGGCACCATGCCCTCAATCGTTGCCAGACGCACATCCGACTTTTTACCGATGCGCGGAATCGAGCGCAACAAAGCCTGGGTGTACGGATGCTTGGGCTTGTAGAACAGGTCAACCACTCTGGCACGTTCCACCTGCTTGCCCATATACATGACCACAATTTCCTCAGCCATTTCCGCCACCACACCCAGGTTATGGGTGATGAACATAATTGCCATATCCATGGTGTTCTGTAAGTCGCGCATCACATCCAGAATCTGGGCTTCAATGGATACATCCAGCGCAGTGGTGGGTTCGTCGGCAATCAGCATTTCCGGCTGACAGGAAAGCGCAATAGCAATCATCACCCGCTGGCGTTGGCCACCCGATAATTGATGCGGATAACTATCCACCCGCTGTTCCGGCTTGGGAATACCCACCTTGCGGAGCATTTCAATAGCAATTTCGCGGGCTTCCTCTTTGGTCACTTTGCGATGCGCCACAATGGTCTCTACCATTTGATCGCCCAGTTTCTTGACCGGGATCAAACGGTGAAGGGAAACGGCTTCGTGGATGTGCTGTCCGGCGGTGTACACCGGCGTCAGAGAGGACATGGGCTCTTGAAAAATCATGCCAATTTCACCGCCGCGAATCTGACGAATGATTTCGCCATCTGGATCCAGTTTGGTGATGTCAATGGTCTGAACTTCACCCGTCTCGCGGTTTCTGCGATGATAAAGGATTTCACCACCGGTAATCTTGCCGGGCTTGGGAATCATATTCATGATGGCTCGGGCAGTGACCGACTTTCCACAACCCGATTCCCCGATGACCCCGACGGTCTGCCCGCGGCGGATTTCGAGGAACATGCCATCCACGGCTTTGACGATGCCCGCGCGCACATCAAACTCAACGTGTAAATCCTTTACCTCAATGAACAGATCTTTGCTTTTGCTTTCCATGTTATCCTCCATTTACCGCGCGCTGTAGGGATCCATGGCATCGCGCAAGCCATCGCCCAGCATGTTGTATGCCATGATGGTTGCCAGAATGAAAGGTATCGTCCACAATTGCCACGCGGCAAAGCGAATGGCGTATACGGTACCCGCCTCCTGCAAAAGGACGCCCCAGGAAGTTAGCGGCGGGCGCAGCCCCAAACCCAGCCAGGACAGAGCGGTCTCCGAAAGGATCATCCCGGGGATGGAAAGCGTGGCAATGACGATAACGTGACTCATCGTACCGGGAAGCAGATGGCGGAACATGATGCGCGAATCGGATGCGCCGGCACTTTTTGCCGCCAGCACGTACTCTCGCTCCCTCAGGGAGAGGATCAAGCCACGCACCTGGCGAGCCAGACCTCCCCAGCGAACAAATGCCAGAATGAGGGTAAGCATGAAGTACACAGTGATGGGTGACCAGTACTTGGGGATGGCGGCGGCGAGTGCCATGAACAGAGGAATATCCGGGAAAGCATTGAGGAACTCGGTAAAGCGCTGGACAAACATGTCAATCGCCCCTCCGTAGTACCCGGAAATTGCCCCTAAAACACTACCCAGAATAATGGTAAGGAATTGTCCAATCAAACCGATCAGCAGCGAGAGACGCCCACCATAGATGATACGGGAGAAGAAATCCCGTCCGTTGGAATCCGTTCCCATGATGTAAATATGGGCATCCTTGATACTGGGATCTACCCCAAACAGGTGACGGTCCCAGGGGATAAACCCCAGCAATTTATACGGGTCTCCCTTAACGAAGAAGTAAATATAGTATTTCACCTGTGGGTTTTCCACATAGGTGCGGCGGCGAAGTTGTTCATCAATTTTGCGTTCGAGACCATAAACAAACGGGCGCAGGGAGAAATTGCCCTGAGCGTCAATGAATCGTATGGTTTGCGGACGGGCTTCGGTGAAACTGCTTTTTCTTTCCAGGTCATAAGGGGCAATAAACTCGGGGATAACTGCCATGCAAAAGTACATAAGGATGAGAATAATGCCCCCAATGACAGCAATGCGGTTCTTTTTAAATTTCCACCAGACCAGGCTCCAGTAACTCTGGCTGACCTGTCGGGCTTGAGATTTTTTGGCAGGAAGCGTTGCAGCGGTCATTTTTACGTCCTCCTCCTCTCATTCCAGGCGAATGCGCGGGTCAAGCCAGGCGAGCATCAAGTCAGAGAGCAGATTGCCCAGCATGAGCAAAATCGTGAAGAAAACCAGACAGGTACCTGCCATGTACATATCCAGTTGGCGAAGTGCCTGCACAAACAAGGGACCGATGGTCGGCAGGTTTAAGACAATGGAAACCAGAGCGTTTCCACTGATAATTCCTGGCAGGGCTTCAGAACCTAAAATCACAATCAATGGGTTGATCGCCATGCGGACGCCGTGCTTCCAGATGACATCACGGTTCTTTAACCCACGCGCACGGGCGGCTTCGATGAAAGGTTGTCCCAGCGTATCCAGCAGGTTGCCCCGCATAATGCGAATCAACCCCCCTGCGCCAGTCACTGCGCTGATAATTGCCGGCACCCAGAGGTGCTGGAGAAGATCCAAAAACTTCCCCATGCTCCAGGGGGCATCCTGATACTGAGGCGAAAACAACCCGAGCACATCCTGATTCAAAACCACAATGGCAAAATACAGAATAAGCAATGCCAGGAGGAAACCCGGCATCCCCAAACCAATAAAGGAAATAGTAGTGATGATTTGATCCCCCAATGAATACTGCCGTACGGCAGAATACACACCCAGCGGGATGGCAAGTGCCCACACAACGATCAGAGTGGCAACCGAGAGAATGACCGTCAACCAGAGGCGTTCGCCAATCAAATCCCGAACCGGGCGCTCATACGCAAAGGATTCACCAAAATCACCCTTCAGGAACCCCACCGCCCAGGTGGTGTACTGTTCCATGAAGGGCTTGTCCAGCCCATACTTGGCGCGCAGGGCTTCGATCTGGGATTCGGCGCTGCGGTCGCCGCGCGCACGCAATTGTTCCAGTTTTTGGGTCAGAAAATCACCCGGAGGGAGTTTGATGATGACAAAACCAACAAACGACACCAGAACGGTCAGGATTACCGCATAGCCCAGCCTGCGAAGAATGTAGTTGACCATACAACCGCTCCTTGAATAAATACTTTATGTGGCGGGCGGGTAACCGCCCGCCACATTCAATGCCTCAAAAAGCCGGGCTTATTCCTCGAAGAACCACTGCGCCGGAACCTGATTACCCGGGGTGCACGGCGCCCACGGTCCAACCACGCCATAGTCGAGGACGTTGCGCAGTTTCTTGTTGATGACCACCGGCATCTGCTGATCGCCCGAAATACCAATCACGAAGGGTCCTTCCTCGATGATGACATCGATGGCTTCCCAGACGACCTTGTGGCGATCCTCCACCGACTTGGTGGCAAAGCCCTTCTCGTACAGCATTTGCAGTTTCTCCGCAGGGCTGCCGGGTTCGGGCTTGACGCCGCAGTCATAGGGGATATTGGGATCGGCTTTGCAGGAGTCCTTACCCTTGGACCACCACTTCCCTTCCAGCGGGAACATGTAGCGGTTAACAATCGGGAAGATCCAGTCCGGATAGGTCCAGATGTCGATCTCGGAGATGTGCGCACCGCGCAGCATGTACTGACCGCCATTGGTGATGGTATCCAGGTTGGGTTGCCCCTGCAGGTTCTGAACATCCACCTTGATACCCAGGTTCTTTTCCCACTGATCCTTGACTTCGTTGGCAGCATCCACCTGAACCTTGAGACTGCCGCCCCAGTCGGAGACGATCAGAACGAGGGTGAAGGGTTTGCCGCTGGGCAGGGTGCGGAAGCCATCAGCGCCTTTCTTCATGCCGAGTTCATCGAGAGCAGCATTGGCTTTCTCGACATCGAACTCTGCATCCGCCTTTGCCCACTTCTGGTACACCGCCTGTCCTTCGGGACCGGCAAAGTGCCAGGACTGCGGGCTGATGGTGGCGGCTTTGGGCTCGCCGATACCGTTCCACGCCACGTCAATCACGCGCTGGCGATCCACACCCCAGGACAGGGCTTTGCGGAAGCGCTTGTCGCGCAGGATGGCGCGGATTTCGGCAGCATGCTCGGGCGTATCGTCATCGTACCATTTGGCGCCTTCTACATAGTACTGGTTGACCATGTAGCCAGGCCAGGCGCCGGCGCCATTCTTCCAGCCTTTGAGCATCACAAAGCCAGCCTTGTCGGCGTTTTCCTGGAAGAGCGGGATGTCGTTCGGGCTGCCGCCCACGCGGAAGGAAGCATCGTACTTACCGGAGAGGATTGCCAGTTTGCGGGCTTCCTCATCTTCGATGATTTCGATTTCAATGTAGTCAATGTAAGGCAATTGATTGCCCTCAGTGTCCACGCGCCAGTAGTAGGGGTTGCGTCCCCACTTGTAGCGTTTGCCATCCTCAGAAACTTCCACGCAGTGATACGCCGCAACGGTGGGGAAGTCGGGGTTCATGTACCACTTGTCCACCTTCTCCAGATCTTCATAGGTCTTGGAGGGGTCGTATTTGGGGTGGAATTTCTTCAGGTAGTGGGCAGGTTTCATCATGGGCTGCATGAACTCCCAGAAGCCCTGCGCCAGATAGTACGGGGCGATCCACAGGGGCTGGTCGGACTTCCACACTACCGTCTGCTCATCGGGGAATTCCAGGTCAATGGGCTCACCATTTTTCTTGTGCATGTAACCGGGCACGGTGCGCCACTTCACGTCATCGTTCTTCGCCATATCCTCCCACCAGAAGCGCCAGTCTTCGGTGGTGTAGGGTTCGCCATCGGACCAGCGCACGCCCTTGCGCAGTTTCATGGTGAAGGTCAAGCCATCATCGGACCACTCATAGGATTCAGCCAGCGCGGGTTCGTAGCCGGTCAAATCCTCTTTCCACTTGATCGGCGGTTCAGAGACATACAGTTGCACATTGCCAGCCTCGGGCCACCAGGAAGCGGTGCGCAGAGTGCCGCCATAGCGACCCACCTTCTCGCGCGGGACGGTCACGAGCGGGTTCTGCGAAATGCGCTCTTCAACGGGGGGCAGGTTCATGCCATCCAGCATGGGCGCCTGCTTGTAGGTCATCTTTTCCACCTGAACGGGCGTGGGGGTGGCTTCCTTGACCTGGATCACCTCAGAAGTTGCAGTCGGCTGTTCAGCAGCCGGCTGGGTCGCTTCGGGGGTCTTGGCTGGCTGGCATGCCACGGCGGCAACGCCCAACCCTGCCAGACCGGCAACCTTCAAGAATTCACGGCGATTCAAACTCTTCATTTTTTGTGTTCCTCCGATTTGGAAACTTGGGATTTTTTTGAATACACACCCGTCACCGGGTAGTGCTTACACAGAAAAAAAATAGACCGTCCAGCGATATGCTTCCTCTCCCTCACCTCCTTCTTTGGATTGGACAAGACAAAGCCCCTGACTTTCAGGGTTTCCGGGCGTTTCTCATCCAATTGAACATCACTCACTCGCTGACTTTTCA
Source organism: Anaerolinea thermophila UNI-1 (assembly GCF_000199675.1). Taxonomy (GTDB): domain Bacteria; phylum Chloroflexota; class Anaerolineae; order Anaerolineales; family Anaerolineaceae; genus Anaerolinea; species Anaerolinea thermophila. The sequence continues at coordinate 1,210,207 of NC_014960.1, read as the reverse complement.
ATATCCTATAACAATTCCTGTCTTTTGTCAATAGATTTAACTTACCTCTTAACCTCTTTCAAATGAATGAATAAAATGTGAGCGTTAACCAATTTTTCCACCACAAAACTGCAAATGAATTGCCAGAACCGGCGAGAATTTCAGCAATTTATCCGGTCATTTCCGGTATTTATTTTTCTCGAACCGGGAATATCCGAAAACATCATCGATAAGGTGAAAAAATGCTAAAAAAGTTAACAAAGTGCATCGTGCATTTTTTTTACTATAATTGGGGCATGACGAACATCTGGCGATTGTTGATTTCTCCTCCCGCACGCGGTGCCTGGAATATGGCTGTAGACGAAGCACTGATGGAATTTTGCGCCCGGGGCGAGTCTCATCCCGTTCTGCGGTTGTACGCCTGGGAGCCACCCTGTCTTTCGCTGGGACAAGCCCAACCTGTTGGAGATGTCCACCGCACCAGGCTTGCCGAAAAAGGCTGGAACCTGGTCCGCCGCCCTACCGGCGGACGGGCGATTCTGCATACCGATGAACTCACCTATGCTGTTATCGCACCGGCTACCCATGAAATCATGAGCGGGGGACTGCTGGAAAGTTACATGCGCATCTCCCGCTTCCTGTTGAAAGCGCTGGATCATCTGGCTGTTCCGGCGGTCTCTCAAAAGGAGTATCCTCTGCCGGAAGGCGCAAATCCAAAAGGACCGGTTTGTTTTGAAGTGCCCTCAAATTACGAAATTACCGTGAACGGGAAGAAACTGATCGGCAGCGCTCAATTTCGGCGGAAAGAGAGCGTTTTGCAACACGGCAGTTTACCGCTTTATGGGGATTTAACCCGCATCACCCTCGCGCTCAACCACACCGACGAGGAACAACGCCAGCAAAGCGCCACCCGTCTGCTGGAACGAGCAATCACGCTTGAACAGGCGCTGGGGCGCATTGTCACCTGGCAGGAAGCCGCCGATGCCTTCATACAAGCCTTTGCTGAAACCTTCGGCGTCACCTGGGAAATCCGTCCCCTCACCTCTCACGAATTGGCGCGTGTTGCACAACTGGAAAAAGAAAAATACGCTCATCCGTCCTGGACAGAACGCGTGTAACTTCAGGTATAATCCGCTGTATCATGCGCTCCCCGGTTAATTTTCTCGGGTTTCCTGTGGGCCTGCTTCGGACATGGCCAGGCGTTCTGATGCTTGCCTGGGTGGGCATCTGGCTTTCAGGATGTCTGAGCGCCACTCCCACCCTTGCTCCCGGTCCTATTCCTACCGAAACCCCCACTCCGCAACCAACTTCCACCGCCACGCCTGTTCCACTGGGTGAAGTGGAAAACCCCATCGTATTTGGGTACATTGATGCGGGCAGTGTGGAGCAACCCCCGGCAGCAGACCGGGTCATTCAACAGATCGCCGGGCAGACGGGACTGGCAATCCGGGCAGAATCCTTCAGTACATACCGGCAGTTGCTGGAAGCAATGGAGAAAACCGACGTTCATCTGGCATGGATGCCGCCGCTGACGTATCTGTACGCCAGCCAGCGTGGGATAGCCGAGGTGGGATTGCTCAGCAATCACTTTGGGGTGTACCGGTATGGGGTGCAGTTCCTGGTCAATGCCAGCAGTGGTTTTCAACTGTATTTTGATCCACTGAGCGGGCAAAACAGCGCCGATGCTGCGACTGCACTCCGTCAGTTTGAAGGGAAACGCCCCTGTTATGTTGAGCCAACTTCTGCAGCGGGTTATCTTGTACCGGCAGGCTTGCTTGCCCGTAACGGGATTCGAACAGCCGAGCCGGTTTTTACCCAAACCCACAGTGGCATTGTTCGGACGCTTTACGTGCAAGGGGTATGCGATTTTGGGGCAACTTTTGCCATTTCAGGAGATCCGCGCACCTCTTCTGCTGTGTTACAGGACCTGCCGGATGCCCTGGAACGCATCCCGGTAGTCTGGCGCAGCGATCCGCTTATCCCGAATTTAGCGCTGGTATATGCTGCCGGAATGTCCGAAGAGATGCAACAAACCCTGGAACAAGCCTTGATAGACCTGGTCAAGAGCGATGAAGGGCGTTCTAACCTTTCTCTATTTGCCGATTATGAAATCGAGGACTTGCGTGTTGTTGACGATTCCCTCTATGACCCGCTCCGCGAAACCCTGGCGGCGCTGGGAGTCCGTTATGCTGAACTCATTGGAAAATAACCTCAATTCAAAATGTACCGCCGAACTTTTTCCAGAATTGTTTCTATGTTTATCGTCCTTATCTTAGTTGCCACTACCCTTTTGCTTGCCGCACGCGGGTTCACAGCGTTGTACGCCAAATCTCGCATCATCCCCGTTGCTGATGCACCGGAGATGCCGGTTGCCATCGTCTTTGGTGCGGGACTTTCCCGAGACGGCACCCCCAGCCCTGTGTTGAGGGATCGCGTGGAAACTGCTGCTGCTCTGTATTTTCAAGGCAAGGTGAAGAAATTACTGATGAGCGGGGATAACCGCTTTGTGGATTACAACGAACCGGGCGCGATGAGGCAATACGCGCTGGATCTGGGCGTGCCTGCTGAAAATATCGTTCTGGACTACGCCGGCAGACGCACTTACGATACATGTTATCGTGCCAGAGCCATTTTTGGTGTCACGGAAGCCATTCTGGTGACGCAACCGTTTCATCTTCCCCGGGCTCTTTACCTGTGCAATCAATTGGGAGTGAAGGCATGGGGCGTACCTGCAGACAATCGCTATTACTTAAAACGTTCGCAACTGATCTGGAACATTCGAGAAACCATGGCTACCTTGGTAGCCTTGTGGGAGGTATGGGTAACCCACCCCGTGCCGGTTCTGGGACCTTATGAGCCAATCTTCCCAGAGGAGCAACGCTCTGGATAGCCCTCTGGCTTATTTCTTGCACCCCATCCAAGGAGGAGTTCGATGATGAACCGAGAAGAGGCATTAAGAATTGTCCACACCTACGTTAAGAATCCCAATCTCATCAACCACATGCTTTCGGTGGAAGCCGCCATGCGTTTTTATGCCGAAAAATACGGGGAAGATGCCGAGTTATGGGGCGTTGTAGGATTGCTCCACGATTTTGACTGGGAAATCCACCCTACGCTGGAAGAACACCCCATTGCTGGTGCTCCCATCCTGCGGGAACACGGCGTCCCGGAAGAGATTGTGCGTGCCATCCTCTCCCACGCTGACCATACGGGCATTCCCCGTACCACGTTGATGGAAAAAGCCCTGTATGCCTGCGATGAAGTTACGGGGCTGATCACTGCAGTAGCCCTGGTACGTCCTTCTCGCTCTCTGTATGACCTGACTTCCTCTTCGGTCAAAAAGAAGTGGAAAGACCGCGCTTTTGCCGCAGGAGCAAACCGTGAGGAAATTGCCGCTGGCGCGCAGGAATTGGGAATTGATCTTTGGGAACATGTGGACAATGTAATTCTGGCGATGCGACGCATTGCCCCTGAATTGGGACTGGAGGGAAACATCGAATCTCCATCATCCTAGTTTGGAGATCCATCCATGAATCTGCGTGGCAAAGGGTTTTACCTGTGGAACATTCCCAACTGTGAGAAAGGCAACGTTCAAGCCATTGCCGAAGAAGCCCAAAAAGCAGGGCTGACGCATGTTCTCATCAAAATTGCCGACCGCTTTTATCCGCACAATATGAGCAAAGACGGCAAAGAGGATTACGTTCCCCCACTGGTGGAGGCTCTGCATGCGCGCGGCATTCAAGCCTGGGGATGGCAGTATATATATGGATTTGAGCCAATCCCTGAAGCACAAATTGCTATCCGCAGGCTCTCCCAACTTCACCTCGATGGCTTCGTGATTGATGCCGAAGAGCAATACAAACTACCTGGACGAAAAATTGCCGCACAGAAGTACCTGGGAGAGTTGCGCAGTCATTTTCCCGATTTGACTCTGGGATTCAGTTCCTACCGCTTTCCTAAACTACATGCCAGTTTGCCCTGGGAAGTTTTCCTGTCTCAGGTGCAGGTCATCATGCCCCAAGTGTACTGGGAGCAAGCCCACAACCCTGCCGCCCAATTGCACCGTTGTTTAATGGAATATCGCAACCTGCAACCTGCTGCTCCCATCATTCCTACAGGTGCGGCCTATAAATGGGGAGGCTGGCGCCCCACACCACAGGATATTCAGGAATTTCTTCAAGCCGTAGAAGAAAACGAACTGCCTGGCTGCAATTTCTGGGGCTGGGAATTTTGCCGACGCGATCTACCCGAATTGTGGGAAGTGATAGCCCATCATCATCGTGCCCCTGCTCCACAGCCAGCACCTCCATCGAAGGACATCATCGAGGCGCTGTTTGAAGCCCTCAACCAGCAGGATATCCACCGCCTGCTTTTGCTCTATCATCCCGCCGCTGTGCATGTGAAAGCCCTGCGTACCGATCAGGGACACCCGGCTATCGAGCGCTGGTACAGGTATTTCTTGAATGACCTGCTTCCCCAAGCCCGTTATACCCTGACTTCGCTTCACTCACAGGGCAACCTGCGGTTTTTCAAGTGGAAAGCCTCATCACCCCGTGGAGAAGTCCAGGAAGGTACAGACACCGTTCACCTCTTCAACGATCGGATTCTGTACCACGCCAGCAATTTTCAGATTACTCATCCGACGGTTTCCGTCGCCGTCGAGTCTCAGGCGCTTCATCCATCATAGGGAGAGGTTTTTGCTGTAGTTTGGAGGCTTTACCTTTCTTTTCAGCAGGCTGGGTGGCAGTTTTTCCGGAGGAGACGGGTTGTTCTTTTTCAGCCTGAGCCGTCTTTTTCCTCGTACTTGATTCGGAAGCAGAGGGCTGTCCCTGGTCTTTTTTCCTTGAACGGCTTGGGGTTATTTTTGTCTTCTCCGTTTCTTCTTGTTTCTCAGAAGTAGGGGCGGTTTTCTGCGCGGCGGCTTTTGTGCTTGCCTTTCCCTTTGTAGCGGAGGGTCTCTCCACCTTCTTCCCCGACTCCGGAGAAGTTGCAGTGGCTTTCCGCGCGGTTACTTTTGAACTTGGCTTTCCCTTTGCAGTAGAAGAATTTATCTCTTTCTTCTTCTTTGTCTCTTGAGAAGACAAAATTTCTGAAGGCTCTGTTACTTTCTTTCCGCGAACTGATTTTCTTTGAGAAGGAACTGAACCTTCCGGCTTTGTGGGGGTTTCTATGGCAGGCATCCAGGTCAGGGCAAGAATTTCTTTGCCAGGAGTAGCCAGTTTCAAACGTGTGCCTTTATTTCCGCGCTTGATGCGGTGAATTTCGGAAACAGGAACAACCAGCACATCCTGAGAGGAAAGGTGGAGCAAAACCTCTTTTTGATGTTGTACCCCCAACGCCCCTACCACCTCAGCGCCGCGAGAAACTCGAGTCGCCAGCACTCCCTGCCCATAGCGACCCTGAAGGGGGAAATCCGCACCGGCGATACGCCCCGTGGTGCCATCCGAACAGGCAAAGAGGATGTCTTTTTCCTGCGGGTTCAACACCAAGCCAGATACCTGATCGCCTTCGGTCAATTTCATACCCAGAACACCGGCAGCAACCAGCCCCATCGGGCGCACCTCGCTTTCCGAAAAACGGATTGCCATGCCACCAGCGGTCAGTAAAAGTACTTCATCCTGCCCTTCGGTCACCACACCCGTAAGCAATTCATCTTCCGGGTTGACTTTGACCAGGGTAAACTTCTGCGCCGAGGGCCCGGGCAATTCTTCCAAACTGCTCTTTTTCACCAGCGCATTACGGGTGACCGTGAGAAGATAGCGGTCAGTTTTGGGGTCATCCGGTTCCAGTGCCAGCGCCAGCACCACGCGATCTCCTTCGGAAAGAGCACTGGCTTTGTGAAGAGGCATGCCATCCTGCCAGCGTTCCACTACCGGCAAAGCGCCTACCGAGAGTGCCGAAGCCTGCCCTTGGGCATTTGCCAGTATCAATACCGCACGCGTGGAAGCACGCAGGCAGTGCAAAGCAGGAGTAGCAGGCAAACCTTCTCCAGCCGTACGCCCCACTCTGCCATCTGCCATAACTCCCACCCAGACTTTGTCGGCAGGTGCCATTTCATCAGCCGTAAGAAATTGATGGATGGCAGTTTCCCCTTCCAGCGTGACAATCTGGGTGCGGCGGCGGTCCCCGTACTGCTCTTTCATCTTCAACAACTCTTCCTTAACAGCCAAACGAATCTTTTTTGCTGAAGCAAGCAAGGACTCCAGGGCTTTGATTTGCGCGGTAACTTCGCGGTATTCCTCTTCAATCTTCTTTCGTTCCAGAGATGCCAGACGGCGCAACTGCATATCCAGGATTGCCTGGGCTTGAATCTCGCTCAACTTGAAGCGCTTCATCAAACGGGTACGGGCTTGTTCAGCATCGGGTGCGTTGCGAATCAACTGGATGACTTCATCCAGATTTTTCAGAGCCACTCGCAAGCCTTCCAGAATATGAGCACGGTGACGCGCACGCGCCAAATCGTACTCACTGCGACGCCGCACCACCACAATGCGATGTTCCAGAAACACCCGCAGGGCTTGCTTGAGGGTCAGCAAACGGGGTTCACCATCCACCAGCGCCAGCAGGATGATCCCAAAAGTGCTTTGCAGGGGAGTGCGATGGTACAGGGTGCGAATGGTCGTCTCCACCTCTGCCCCCTGTTTGAGTTCGATGACAATGCGCATGCCCTGGCGGTCCGATTCATCCCTCAAATCCGAAATGCTCTCCAGTACACCCTCGCGCACCAGTTCGGCAATACGTTCGATAAGGCTGGTCTTATTGGTTTGATAAGGTAGTTCGGTAATAATCAAGCGGGTGCGCCCACGCCCTAAATCCTCGGCATGCACCTTTCCCCGAATGAGGATACGCCCCTTTCCCGAACCATACGCCGCCAGCAATCCGCCATCTTCAACGTTTTGGAGTAGGATACCGCCAGTTGGGAAATCAGGACCTTTGATGAAACGCATCAGGTCGGGGACACCGATTTCGTCGAGGCGCTCCCATTCGTCGAGCATGAACGCCAAGGCATCCACTACTTCGCAGAGATTGTGCGGGGGAATGTTGGTAGCCATTCCCACGGCAATGCCATTCGCACCGTTCACCAACAGGTTGGGAATCGCAGCGGGTAACACTGTCGGTTCACGCAACGTGCCATCGAAGTTATCAGCAAAATCTACCGTGTTGCGGTCAATTTGCGCCAGCAAGTCCACTGCAAAGCGGGTCAAGCGGGCTTCGGTGTAACGCATGGCGGCAGGTGGGTCACCGTCAATCGAACCAAAGTTGCCCTGTCCATCCACCAACGGATAACGCATGGTAAAATCCTGCGCCAGGCGCGCCATGGCTTCATAAACCGCTACATCGCCATGGGGATGGTATTTTCCCAGCACCTCTCCCACAATTCTTGCCGATTTGCGGTAACCGGCATCGGGTCCCAACCCCATATCGTGCATGGCATAAAGGATGCGCCGCTGGACTGGCTTGAGCCCATCACGAGCATCGGGCAATGCACGCGCCACAATGACACTCATGGCATAATCCAGATAGGACTGTTGCATTTCCTGATCGATATCCACCCGCTTAACCAGCCCAACTTCCATGAATCACTCTCCTCACATTTTCAATTCCTTTCCTATCTTACCACAGATGGAAATTTGTTCTATTTTCTATCTTGATTAAAAAAATCCCGCCCTTTGAGGGGGCGGGATACACTTCTACAGAGTTCAACTAATCCTGCGAGGGCACTTCCTCAGCCTTTTCCTGTTGTTTATTGGCAAAGCGTCCATGGACAAACCCGGTACCAGCCGGAATAAGTTTGCCAATAATGACGTTTTCCTTCAAGCCGTACAGGTTGTCCTTCATCCCCGCAATTGCCGCACCAGCCAACACCTTGATGGTATGCTGGAAGGACGAAGCCGAGAGGAACGAGTCAGTGTTCAACGAAGCTTTTGTGACACCCAGCAAGACTTCTGCATAGCGAGCGGGCTGTTTGCCCATGGCAATCAGTTCCTCGTTGACCTTGCGAATCTCCAGACGATCCACATAATCCGAAGGCAGGTAGTTGGTATCGCCGGGTCGTAACACCTGCACCTTGCCCATCATCTTACGAATGATAACCTCAAAGTGCTTGTCATTGATGTTCTGCCCCTGCGAGCGGTATACCTTCTGAATCTCGGTCAACAGGTACATCTGACAGGCTTCGCGCCCTTTGATCTTGAGAATCATATGCGGGTTGAGCGACCCTTCGGTGAGCGGTGTACCTGCTTCGATGTGTTCGCCATCTTTGACCACAATGCGCGCGGTACTGGGAATTTCATACTCCTCGCTCTCACGCTGTTCGTAGGCTACAATGACACGGTTTTCTTCAACGCGCACCCGTCCCGCATGCTGAGCGGTAATGCTGGCTTCGCCAAGCACGGCAATGGGATCACCCAGAGAGACCGTGCCCTCATCTTTGACCATCACCTGCCAGCCCTCAGGAATTTCGTATTCGTCGCTGACCAGTTCACTGCGTTCCACACGCACCAAACGCTGATCAGAATAGCGGTCCGATTGCAGGATGCGCACCGTACCGGCAATCTCCGAGACGATGGCTTCACCCTTGGGAGTGCGACGGGCTTCAAAGAGTTCTTCCACGCGCGGCAAACCGGTGGTAATGTCACCACCTGCTGCCACACCACCCGTGTGGAAGGTACGCAGGGTCAGCTGGGTACCGGGCTCACCAATGGATTGAGCCGCAACAATCCCTACCGCAGCACCCAATTCCACCATCGTACCACGCCCAAGATCCATACCGTAGCACTTGGCGCAGATTCCATGCACCAGTTCACAGGTCATGGGTGAACGTACCTTGACCTCATCCACACCCGCGGCGACGATACGACGGCACAGTTCGTGATCAAGCATCTGGTCGCGCTCGGCAAGCACCTCACCAGTGCGCGGGTCAATGACCCGTTCGGCGGTCAGCCGTCCAAACAAGCGTTCCTTGAAAGACTGACCGGCAACATCATCGGCTTTGCGGATGAAAATGCCTTCCCTGGTGCCGCAGTCAAGTTCATTGATAATAATATCCTGCGCCACATCCACCAGACGGCGGGTCAGGTAACCAGCATCAGCCGTACGCAAGGCAGTATCTGCCAGACCTTTGCGTGCACCGTGTGTGGAGATGAAGTACTCCAGCGTGGTCAAGCCTTCGCGGAAGTTCGAGGTAATGGGCAGACGGATAATGCGTCCAGCCGGGTCAGCCATCAGACCACGCATCCCCGCCAACTGTGCGATGGGGCCAAAACCACCTTTCGTGGCACCGGAAAGCGCCATGGTGGAGAGGTTGCCATTCGGGTCCATGTTGCGTTTGACCGTATCGGCAACGATTTTGGTGGTCTGTTGCCAGATCTCGATGATACGCTCGTTGCGTTCCTGCTCGGTAAGCAAGCCGCGCCGGTAAGCACGCTGAACCTGATCCACTTCCGCCTGTGCTTTTGCCAGAATATCGTTTTTCTCTTCGGGAATGCTGATATCTGAAACCGCAATGGTTGCGCCAGACTTCATGGCATACTCGAAACCGATATCTTTGATCAGGTCCGCCACCACCGTGGTCTTTTCCTGTCCGCACACTTCCAGCACATCGGCAATCAGGTCTTTTACACCACCTTTGTCCAGCACAATGTTGCGGAAGCGTACGTTATCGGGCAAAATGCGGTTGAAGAGTACCCGCCCGACAGTGGTCTTGATCATGCGCTTCTCCGGCTTGGGTAAACGGCGGTCTTTCTTTTCGTATTCCTCGTACCACGTTTCGGTCAGCAGATGAATGTGAGTATGCACCTCCACCTGACCGAGATGGTAAGCCATTTCCACTTCGTCCATATCGGCAAAGTACCGCCCTTCACCTTTATGGTTGGTCAAGCCATCGTCCATGGTCAGGTAATATACGCCCAGAACCATGTCTTTGGACGGGCTGATAATCGGCTCGCCATCGGCGGGTTTGAGGAGGTTCTTGGAAGCCAGCATCAGGTTACGCGCTTCCCAAACGGCTTTATCGGAAAGCGGTACATGCACTGCCATCTGGTCACCATCGAAGTCCGCGTTGAAGGCGGTAGTCACCAGCGGATGCAGTTGAATGGCGCTCCCTTCAATCAGGACCGGTTCAAAGGCTTGGATACCCAAACGGTGGAGCGTCGGCGCGCGGTTAAGCAACACCGGGCGTTCCTTAATGGCTTCTTCCAAAACTTCCCAAACTTCCGGGCGATTGCGCTCAATGAAGCGACGTGCGCCTTTGACATTGGCAGCGTAGTTGTGAGCCACCAGTTTGGCAATCACAAAGGGGCGGTAGAGTTCCAGCGCCATGGTCTTGGGCAAACCGCACTGGTGCAGTTTCAGTTTCGGACCCACGACAATGACCGAGCGCCCGGAATAGTCCACGCGCTTACCCAGCAGGTTGCGGCGGAAACGCCCTTTCTTGCCCTTCAGCATATCGCTGAGAGACTTGAGTTCACGACGTCCACGGCGCGAGAGGGCTTTCCCGCGCTGAGAATTGTCAATCAGTGAGTCCACCGCTTCCTGCAACATACGCTTCTCATTGCGTACGATGACATCCGGAGCCCCCAGTTCCAGCAAGCGCTTGAGACGATTGTTGCGGTTAATCACGCGGCGGTACAGGTCGTTCAGGTCAGAAGTGGCAAAGCGCCCGCCGTCCAACTGCACCATGGGACGCAGGTCGGGCGGGATAACAGGAAGAACCGTCAGAATCATCCATTCAGGACGATTGCCCGAACGGCGGAAGGCTTCCACAACCTTGAGGCGAATGGTGGCTTTCTTGCGCTTCTGCTTGCTCTTGGACGTGCGCACCTCGTGCCACAAATCTTCCGCCAGTTTGTCCAGGTCCAGACGCCGAAGAATGTCATAGAAGGCTTCAGCCCCCATGTCGGCGCGGAAGACCTGCCCCCAGCGCTGTTTGAGTTCACGGTAACGGCTCTCGGTGAGGAAGGTGAAGGGACGCAGTTCAATTAATTCATCGCGCAGACGGGAGTTCTGATTTTGAGAGACTACCGCCTGATCTTCCAACTGGTTGCGCAGGGCTTCCATGGCTTCATTGGCTTCGGCGCGAATGCGTTCCATCTCCATGGTGATCTGTTCCTGATCACGGCGCAACTGGTCACGCACTTCGCTTTCCAGTTCGTCCAAGCGTTGTTTCACCGTGCGCTGAATCATGGAAAGATGCGCCGAAGTGACCGTTTGCCCAGCCTCCACGATGGTCATTCCCGCGGCTTCGAACACAATAGGCTTGGAAACCGTTTGCCCCATGCGTTCCTGCAAAGCGGCTTCAAGGCGCTGGCCTTCCTTAATGACTGGTTCAAGCCGCATGGCAATTTGTTCATCTGCACGGGCTTGCAGTTCACTCTTTTGCTGGCTCAGTTCGTTGAGTTTGCGATCACGGTCGAGTTTAATCTCTTTGATTTTCTCATTGATTTGATTGGCTTGTTCGCGTTCCGAAACGCTGATTTCATCCTCGAGACGCTTCAGGGCTTTCTGGCGCGCATCTTCATCCACATGGGTAACCACATACTGCGCAAAATACAACACCCGGTCCAGGTTACGGCGGGAAATATCCAGCAGCAGCCCCAGGTAAGAAGGAATGCGACGCGTGTACCAGATGTGAGCCACCGGCGTCGCCAGTTCAATATGCCCCATGCGTTCGCGGCGCACCGAGGAACGGGTGACTTCTACACCGCATTTATCACAAACAATGCCTTTATAGCGAGGGTTTTTGTATTTTCCACAGTAACATTGATAGTCACGTGTGGGGCCAAAAATGGCTTCACAAAACAGCCCATCTTTTTCAGGGCGCAAACGCCGGTAGTTGATGGTTTCCGGCTTCAACACTTCGCCATAAGACCAGGAACGAATATGTTCCGGCGAAGCCAAACTGATACGCAGTGCGGTGAGACCCTTGGTTTCCACTAAAAAGCCTCCTGTTCGAAACCTGATGGAACGCTACAAAACAGAGCCATGCGCCTCGAATCCGAACAAAGGCGCTGGCTCAAAAATCGAAAACGACAAAACTATAGAAAGCATGCAATCTGCAATTATATCACGCTTCTTGTTGATTGCAACATTTTTTAAGATTTTATATACGGTTTTCTTCTACTTTCCCCCTCGGACGGGATAATTTTACCACAAAAATTACCCTCTAACCGGTTGAGTGATGGGTTGACGCAAAGGAAGTTCCACAGAGAAGGTACTCCCCTTTCCCAACTGGCTTTCTACCCATACCCGTCCATGATGACGCTCGACAATCGACTTAACGATAGCCAGCCCAAGCCCGGAACCCCGTTGCTGGTAGGATTCCCGTCGTCCACTGCGATAGAATTTCTCGAAAAGGCGCGGCAAATCCAGTGGAGCAATCCCAATTCCTGTGTCTACCACCTTCAACACCAGACTTTCCGATCTCTCTTCCAGGCGAATGCTTACTTTTCCGCCTGATGGAGTGTATTTAATGGCGTTTTCTACCAGATTATAGAGGGCTTGCTGAAGCAAGGCACGATCACCTTCTACGATCACTGGCGCAGTAGACTGCCATTCTTTCTCCAGTTCAATTTGCTTTTGGGTTGCCTGTAATTGGAGTGCGTTAAGGACTTCATCAACAACCTGGGAAACCATCACCTTTTCAATCTGCAAACCGATCCCGGCTTCGATGCGCCCCAAATCCAGCAGGTTATTCACCAGCCGGGACATGTTTTCCACCCCACTGATGATTTTCTGAACATAGGCTTTCTGCTGTTCATTCAATTCCCCCACCATTTGCAACATGGTGGTATACCCTTTCATCAGGGTCAACGGAGAGCGCAAATCGTGGCTTACCGTTGCCACAAAGTCGGACTTAATCTGGTCTAATTCCTTGAAATGGGTGATATCCCGCAAGGTGCAAATCCGCCCTACGGGTTTGCCTTCAGCGATAACGGCTGATACGCTGGCATAATACACGCGATTATTCGGGAAGGTGATTTCTCGAGAAAGCACCCGGCGATCCAGCGGGGATTTCAAGAGGGTAACCAAATCGGGTTGAGCAATCACTTCGTGAACAGGCTTGTTAGGTTCTGCCATAAGCAACAACCCTGGCACCTGCAAGGCAGCCTGGTTGAGCAACAACAAGCGTTCTTTCTCATCTATCACCAGCACAGGTTCAGGAGAAGAAGCGAGAACAGATTCCAATCGCTGACGTCCAATCTCTGCCATGGCATACAGGCGAGCACTGGCGGCGGCTACCGCTATCTGCCCCGCCAGTGTAGAGAGGAAACGAATTTCTCCATCCCCAAAGGCGTGAGGTTGTTCATAAGCCACCCAAAGTACACCAAAGTACCGTCCTTCATGCCGGATAGCAATCGCCGCCAATGCTCCCGGAAGGGTTTTGCCAGACGGCAGAGATAAACGTCGCATCCGCGCCGGGTTGGGGAAACTTGCCATATCATGTTGTTCGGCAAATTCAAACAAAGGCACATCCAGATAAGCAAATGCCAGCGAGAGTTTACCCTCTCCAAAAGAGACGATGTTCGTCTCAGGGGCTTCCAGCATCACATCTCGAATCAAAACCACTCTTGCCAAACAGGCGCCATCCTGCAAAGCAGCATGTAAGACAGGTTGTACTGCTTTCTGAATGTCCAGGTTTTGGGCAACCCCCTGCGAAACTACCAGTAAACGGTTCAGTTCATCCAACCGGGCTTTGAGGCTCTGACGCATCTGTTCAAAGGCATGTCCCAAGTGGGCAATTTCATCCTCACCCCGGATGGGCAGAGGGCGGTCCAAATCACCCCGAGCAATCAGGTTGGCTTGTCCAGCCAGTTCTCGTAACAGATACACTACCGGCGTCAAACCAAGGCGTAAAAGGATGAACGCCAATGCCGAAATTACAATCAGAATGAGAAGCAGTGGAATGGCAATGCGCAATGCCAGTTGCTGAGTATATTCGGCAGGAACAAAAAGTAAAACCGTCCAGGGTCTTCCAATAGTTTGGCGGGCATATACATAACTGCGCCGGCCATCCGGTGAGAGTCCATCCTGGAAAGGCGCCTCAGGAATTACGCCAGAATATTCAGAGATCCCCTTCTCATCCACAGGGTAAATGACCGTCCTGTTTTCATCCAGGAACAAGCCAGTGCCGCCAAATTTTTCCTGAATCTGCTGGATGGCATGAACTGTTGCCTGAGTAAAGGGATTGGAAACCAGATCGGTACGCCCCACCAAAACTGCCTTAACAATGCCATCCCCGTCCTTAACTCCGGCAAGGAAAGAAATTTGTGCCGAAGGCTCTCCCTCAACGGCAGGTACAACATAAATTTGCGACGGGACACCCCTTAACGCCAGTTTGACCCCGGCTTCCTCTTCCTTACTCAACTGCACAACCTGAATATCATTTTGCGGGTAAGCCGCAACGACTTTGCCTTCCTGGTTCACAAAGACCATCTCCCGGAAGAACGGGACTGATCGCAAGCGCGTGGATAATTGTGCTTCTAAAGCCTCTGAAGGCATCTTCAATAAATCAGGAGTCGCCAGCGTCAGGATAAGGCTTTGCCCGGCTTCCAGAAAATAGGGAATGCTTTCTGCCGCCATTTGAGCGGTGCTCGCCAGTTGATCCTGAACCAGTTGACGTGCAGCGTTACCCGCCACCAGCCAATCACCCACTGTAAGGGTAATAAACAGAACCGCTACAAGTGGAATGGTGCCAGCATAGAACCGGGTCTTTAAACTGCTCTCCACAGGGGCTGGCAGAAGCGGCCCCATACACCCCCACCAGAGGGGTTTGGTGAGGTAAAGCACCTCCCCCACCACACTGGCAAGGATCATCTCGCCTCCGCGCGCAACCATGATCCACCAAGTTTGGGTAATGGCATAATCCAGCCTGACTGCCAGCGAGCCATTGGCGGCAAACAACATGGCGAGCATGTACACCGGGCTGTAAAGTATTGCCAGGATCAACCCAGCCCCCAATGGATGTCGCAAAATCTGGAAAAATGGGGTGCGATAACGCTGACGAACTGCAAAACTATACACCAGCGCCAGCCCGGCAATTTCCAGCGGGGTGAAGGGGCTGTTGGTATTGAAAAGCCCCAACAACAAACCGGTAAAAGCCCCCGTCAGCATTGCCGGAAGGGGTCCCAGAATCCCTGCCGCCAGCACCCAGGGAAAGGCACTGAAAATAAGTATCATGGGCTGAACCGACCAGGGGATTCCCGGTAAGGGCACCCCTTGCCCGGGCAGGCGAAGCGCCATGGTGAGGGCCGTTACAGGGACCATGGCAAGAAGAATCAGCCAAAACCACCAGCGGCGTCGCAAAATACCGGACGGATTTTCCCAAACGGCTTTCAAACCCAGTAAAACGACCCCGGCAAAACCCAACCACCCTAACCAGCCGAGAATATGGTTAGGCATAATCATCTGGGATGGGGTACGGAGGAAACCGGGTATGAATTCCATAGGACTCTGGTTCTGGCTCGATTATAGCATTTATCTGCGCTCCGCCGTTTATACGATGGGCATTTTTGCCTGTTGATTAAATTTGCTCCATGCCCACCGGGTATAAAAGCGTCGATGCTCCTCTCCCTCGCTCCGAACGGCTTTCAGCCATCGCTCTTCAGCCTGTTCTGCCATCGAAAAGCAGGTCTGGACATAACGCATTCGTTCGTCCAGTGAGGCTTGCTCATCAGGCAAGTCTTGCAAGAAACGTGCCTCTAAGGCATCTCTCTCGGCACGATAAAGCGCTATCCGCTGAGGATAATTCTCCAACGTTTTGCGATGTAATCGTTCATGCCGCCACCAGAGACAAGCGGGATCAAAGAAAGCAGTTGGAGTCGGTTCCGATTGCCAGGGAATGGGGGTATCCAAATAAAGCGGTTTGAAGATAGACGTACACGGCGCGGCAGTAGCCGTGACCCACACACGTACTCCATCTTCACGCAACTCAAAAACCGCTGAACCTGCAGTTTGACTGCCACGAACAGGTCCCCAGCCAGCATGCATACAGACATCGGCCCCATGAACGGCAACATCCGGACGCCAGTTTGGCTCATCTTCTCCCTGCCCATGCACCCTCAGCACCCGGAATGCCTGAAACAACTGAACAGGATGCTGAGACTCCAGAAGCAAGCGCGTTGTACAGGATTGCCGGAAACGCCCTGCGCCAAAAGTCGTATACAAAAAGTCCGAATAAGCCCGGGAAAAGGAAAAGTCTTTGCCTTTGGGTACCCATCCCTGTTGACGCGCAAAAGCAATGGCTTGGGGTGAAATGCGATCCCAGGTTTCTCCAATGGTTAACGCGTTTGAGATGGTGCGAATTCCTTTGACCTTTTCTGCCACCCAGTGCGTTCCTGCTGTCTCCAGTACCCAGGCTTCCCTGGGATCAGCAATCAGGAAACTATTATGGTAGTAAAACCCATGGGTTAAACCACAGTTTCCGCCCTGACCATACTGCTCCAGAAGTTCTACAATGACGTTTAAAGCCCCTTCTGCGGAAACAGCACGTTCCAGTGCCAGGCGAAGCAAATCCATCCCTGTAAGTTGGGCATCCTTCAGGTAAGGCATTCGGGTGAACACGGCTTCATTCCCTATAGCCACACCATGCTCGTTCACCCCCATCTCCGCCCCCCAAATCCAGAACGGCTTCATGAGAAGCACCGCAAAGGTATGACGAACCTGAGGGATCTCCCGATAGGTACAACGCACGCTTGCACCTTCCGGGTAATCCTGAGCGGGTATGAAAACTACCTGATGGGCTTCATTGGGTTCCCGATCAGAATTTTTCCCTAAGAGGGTTCCCCGTCCCCCAGTTTTTTCGGATAAAACGACAAAAGTATCACACATGGAAAAGCCCCCTTTCTCTGTTCTCACTTTTCAAAGAAAAATGCATCTCGGAATGAGGGGTGCCGGGATTGAATGTAAAACTCCCCTCATGAAAGTCGGCGATTGTCGCCATTAACCGCAAAGAAAGAGGGGTTTTCTCGGCAGACCATTCGGCAGTGTATTCTTCAACCAACAGATGAACCGGTGTATAAACCAGGCGAACCTCATAGCGGTTCGCCGAAAGGTTCTTCCCCTCCAAGACAATCTTCTCTCCCAGAGAGGATTTGGAAAAAACCCACCCCAGCGCACACTCGAGAAGATTTACCAGCCATTCTTCTCCCATCGCCAGAGATACAGGCTCCAGGTCAATGGCAAGATCGGCGGCTCGATCCTGCTGTTGGGCAAAAGACATTGCAATGTCGCGCATCACCTCATGAGCAGAAAAGGTAATCAGATTTCGTAAAGCCTGAACCTGCTCCAGGTCTTTCTCAATCCGGAAAATACGGTTCAGCAAAACATACTGACGAGCAGAATTCAGCAACTGATAAGTTTTTTTGTACACATCTCTGCCTAATTCACGCATTTGACTGATGTGACCGGGAAGTTCCATACCGCTCATCAAGGATTGGGACAACGCCAGCAAATACTGAATCGGAGCAATCAGGTCGTCGGGTAAATCCTTCAGGGCTTGTTCAACGGTATGAGCGTGATGATGAATGGCTGTTTCACCGATATGGCGGTGCTTTTCCAGACGACGCTGTACCGCGGTCAGCAGGTCCTTACGGGTAAAAGGTTTGGTAATGTAATCATCCGCCCCCAGATTCATCCCCAGACGTTGATCTTCCCGTTCCACCCGAGCAGTAAGGAAAATGAAGGGAATAGCCCGCAGACGCGGCTCCTGACTGATACGCGCCAGGAAAGTGAATCCATCTACCCGGGGCATGCGCACGTCACACAGGATCAAATCCGGCGGGTTTTGCCAGATCAACTGGAGTGCCTGTTCCCCATCACTGGCTTCCTGTGTTTCGTAGCCCTCGGCTTCCAGCAGGTCCACGATATTGGCACGTACCATTTCTTCATCTTCAACAACCAGAATGCGGGTCATACTGCATCCTTCTATAAAGGTTGAGGCAGGTGAGGAAGGGTGATGCTTACAACCGAACCGTGATTCAGTTCACTGGAAAAATCAATCGTCCCATGGATGCGCTCCAGGGCTTTGCGTACAATCATCAACCCCAAACCACTTCCAGGGATGCCCACCGTGTTACTGGCTCGGTAAAACGGCTCAAAAACCAGGGGGATTTCATCCGGCGGTACCCCCATGCCTTCATCTCGAATCTGAATCTGATATCCCGACTCCACAGGGCGAATCGTGGCATAAACCCACGTTTGAGGGGAAGAATACTTGATAGCGTTGGTAAGTAAATTTTCCAGCACTTGCCAGAGTAAATCAGAGTCCGAAAGAAGCGTGGGATGCTGTTCTTCACACTCCAGGAAAATCTTCCGCTGTGGATCAAGAGCATTCTTGACCGCATCGGCGCATTCTCGGAAAAGATTGCGCAAGTCCACCGGTTGCACGCGAAGTGGCTCCCGCGCCGTTTCCAGGCGCAGGACTTTGAGAATGTCTTCCAGCAAGACATTCATCTGTTGAGCGGCGGTCTTAATGCGGTGCAGGTGCTGAGAAACTTTGTCCCAATCCCATTTCTGTCCGTAAGTTTCCAGCAATTCAGTCGAAGAAAGGATAGCACTCAAGGGAGTGCGGAACTGATGAGAGGTCGCCGAGAAGAGATAAGAGCGTAACACAGCCTCTTCCTTCTCTCGCTGGAATTCCCTCTTAATGGCTTCCGTGGCACGTTTTTCCTCCGTAATGTCGTGAGCAATGAGCGAAAAATTCTGCACCTCACCGTTTTCATCGTGGTGCGCCAGGATGGTCATCGAAAGATAAACCGGTTCACCCGTGCCAGGATCCCAATCCAATTCCCCCCGCCACAAGCCATCCTGGTGAAGCGCCGGTAAAATTTTCTCCACCACAATCGGATGATTTTTGTACTTCTCGTACAAAGTACTGCGGTGTTGAGCAATCGGGGTATGTTCATCCAGTCCCAGTAGACCCCGAGCGCTTTTATTCAAGTAAACTACCCAGCCTCTGGCGTCGGTAATCGCAATGGCTTCACCCGCTTCCCAGATGATGTCCAGTAATCGCCGAGAGGACAATTCCAGCGCTCTGCGCCTCCCCACTTCTGCCTGCAATTCCCGGCGCACGGTCTCATAAGCCGCAGAGGACTCTTTGACCTTACGTCCCAAATCGGCGCTGATTTGTTTCAAACGATATTCCACCTGAACGTACGAGGTGACATCCTGCAAGGTAAGAACAAGCATAGGCTCATTCATGAGATCCATCGGCTCAAGGGCAATGCGTCCATGGAACGTTTTTCCCGTTGCAGTGGTCAGGGCACGTTCTTCGGTCAATGAATTGCCAAAACGGGCATGTCGGTAAACCAG
The DNA here is from genome assembly GCF_000199675.1 of Anaerolinea thermophila UNI-1. Lineage (GTDB taxonomy): Bacteria > Chloroflexota > Anaerolineae > Anaerolineales > Anaerolineaceae > Anaerolinea > Anaerolinea thermophila. The sequence goes on along the minus strand of NC_014960.1, from coordinate 1,190,920 downwards.
TTCCTGAAAGCGATAAGGGGTCTCGAGCATGCCCAGCGTAACCAGATCTTTGCCAATCAATTGGGAACGTGGCGTTTCCAGCATTGCGGCAAAACGCTCATTACAATCGTTGATGGTCAGAGAATCTCCCGAAACCAGCGCAATACCCAGAGGATTGGTGCGAAAAACGCGCTCGAAGCGTTCCCGCATGACCTGACTTGTCCGCAGGGTCTCTTCTTTTTCGGTCACATCCATCCCCATGCCAATGACGAAAGCCACTTTCCCCTCATCATCGCGAATTACGGTGTTGGACCATTCAAAGTAACGCATCTCTCCCCAACGGGTAATCCAGGGATTACGGTAACGATTGGGGAGCCCAAGACTGAGCAGTTGCTCAAAAATATCCTTTACCCCCTTTTTTTCCTCAAAAGGCAGGAACAAATCCGCCAGATTCATGCCCTGTACTTCTGTCTGCGTGTAACCGGTGACTTCCTCGGCTGTGCGATTGAAGAAGACAATGCGAAATTGCGGGTCGAGCACCACAACGACCCCTTGAAAAGTGTTGAGCAAATTTTCCAGGGCATTCCGGGACTTCAGAAAGTCCAGGAATTGACTCTGCAGTTCGTGAACAGGCGGCTTTTCCATGAATGACTACTCTATGTGGGCAAGTTTCCGCACCTGTTGCATCACTTCTTCAATCGTCAAACCATCCGTCATAACGACATGAGCATCCCCGGCGATGCGCAGTGGGGCGACTTCTCTGGTAGAGTCAATTTCATCGCGCTTCCTGAGATTTTCGAGAATCTCATCGTAGTTGGCATCCATTCCCCGGCTCTTATTTTCCAAATAGCGACGGCGAGCACGTTCTTCGAGGCTTGCATCCAGATAAATCTTCAACTCAGCCTCCGGAAGAACCACCGTGCCGATATCCCTGCCAACCATGACCACTTCACCCCGCTCGCCAATGCGCCGCTGTTGCCGGGTCATGGCAGCACGCACCCCGGGATACGCAGAAACAATGGAAACATGGGCATCCACCTCGGAAGAACGAATCGCCCAGGTAACATCCTCTCCATCCAACAGCACATCGGCTTTTCTCCCATCGTCCTTGCTTGGAGGACGCACATCAATCCATACCCTCTCGGCAAGGCGGGTGACCGCCTGTTCATCCCGTACATTCCCCAGGCGGCGAAGCGCGGCAAGTGTGACCGCTCGATACATCACACCGGTATCGAAGAATAAATACCCCAGTTCGTTTGCCAGTTTTTCGGCAATGGTAGATTTTCCCGACGCGGCGGGACCATCAATGGCTATGGTTTTCGGTTTGTTCATGGTTTCAATTATACGTAAGTTGGGCAATCATCAAAGAGGAAATTTGAAGGCTAACAACTTGTTTCCATTCCATCCAAATGGCGAAGATGAGGGTTAAAATAAACGTCCGAAACCTTTTCATGGAGAGAGAATATGCCCGAAGAAAGAACTCGAAAAATTGTCATTGCCGGCATCATGAGCGCGATTGCCATTTTCCTGGGTGTTACCCGCCTGGGATTCATCACCTGGTTTTCCGGCGCTTCTCTGACCATCATGCATGTTCCCGTGATCATCGGAGCCATCCTGGAGGGACCGGTGGTAGGTCTGGTGATTGGCTTGATTTTTGGGGTATCCAGCATGATTCAAGCCGCAGTAGCCCCCGGCGGACCTGCGGATACCCTGTTCACTAACCCGCTCATCTCCGTTTTGCCCCGCCTGTTCATTGGACCCGTTGCCTGGCTGGTCTGGAAATCTTTGAAGAACCTGCCTGTAGTCGGTTTAATTGCCGCGGGGGTGCTTGGAAGTTTGACCAATACAATTCTGGTTCTTGGGATGATTGCTGTGGTTGCCAACTTCTCTCCTGCGCAATTGCTTCCCATTGTCGTTGCCAACGGTTTACCCGAAGCCATTGGCTCAGCGCTGATTGTGCTGGTGGTGGTAGGCGCCTGGTTGCGCATCCGCGTGGGGAGAAAACAGGGCGCTAACCTGTAAAATTCTGAAATGCCTTTTCAAAAAATCCCGCGAATCAATCGGCGGGATTTTTTTCTTTCAGGAACTAAATACTCAAAATGAGGATTCCTGTCGCCCCCATCAACACCAGCGCCAGAAAGTCTTTTCCGGTAAAACGATAGGCATAGAAAGACCCACGATCCCGCACACAGCCATAAGCCCGCGCATCCATGGCTAATGCCATATTCTCTGCCCGATGCAGACTCGCCAGAAAAAGGGGAACAATGAGCGGGAGAACCTGACGCACCCGCTGAAGCAGTCCTCCGCGCTTGCCCTCCCAATCGGCTCCACGGGAAACCTGGGCTTTGGCGATGCGCTCGGCCGTTTGCGCCAGAAGCGGCAAAAAGCGCAAGGTAACCTGCACCATCATTCCAAGGTCCTGAGCAGGAAGCCCCAACTGGTCGAAAGGTTTCAGGAGAGCATTCAACCCATGCGACATTTCACTGGTAGAAAGGGTAAAAGAAAGCAAAGAGAGTATCAACACCAGACCAGTGAAACGCAAAAGTAACAGCCCACCTGCCAGCAAATCTGCCCGGGTAATGGAAAACCTCCCCAGAGGGACCAAGACAGGGGAATCGGTCGGACTGGTATTGAGGAACACCTGCAACACGGCAAGGAAGAGGATCAACGGAAGAGGCGATGCCATGGCACGTAAAGCAAAACGTAGAGGAATATGTCCCAACCATAATCCCAGTAAGCCTATCCCGATTCCCAGCAACAACCCCCGCAACTGAAAACTAAAGGTAAGCGCCAGAACCAACCAGGCATACCCCAACAATCGGGCACGCGGGTCAAGCCGGTGAAGAAGCGAGTCCACCGGCATATATTGCCCAATGGGAACACTACGTAAAAACTCAAACCGGCTCATCTCCGCTTCTCCATAATTTGTTCCAACGAGATGAGCAACTGTTCAGGCGTCACAATTCCTGTGGGCAGGTTCCATCCTGACTCCCGAAGGCGCTGAGCCACCTGTGCGGCAATCGGGGCTTCCAGTCCAATCTCTACCAGATGTTCGTTCTGCATGAAGACTTCCTGAGCCGTTCCTTGAAGCACATCCCTGCCCTTGCGGAACGCAGTTACTTCTTGCGAGAGAAGAGCCACATCTTCCATACGATGGGAAGAAACTACCAGGGTCATGCCTTCCTCGCTGGAAAGGTGGCGCAGTTTCTCCAAAATTTGCTGGTGGGAAAGTGGATCCAGCCCTGCCGTGGGCTCATCCAGCAAGAGGACCTCGGGACGATTCGCCAGCACCGACGCCAACGCCACTTTGCGTTTCTCTCCCCCGCTGAGGGTAAACACCAGGCGATCTTTAAAAGCCTCAAAATCCAATCCAACCAGGTCCATCGCCCAGCGAACCCGTTCCGCCAGATTCTCTTTCACACCCATCTGGCGGGGTCCAAAAGCAATTTCATCGCCCACGTATTGTTCAAAGAACTGCATCTCGGGGTTTTGCATGACCAACCCCGCCACACGCGTGACTTCACGGGTCTCGGTGTTCGGGTCAGTCAGGTCAAAATTGGCTACACGAACCTTGCCTTTCTGAGGTCTCAAAATGCCATTGAGGTGCTGTAAGGCAGTAGATTTTCCTGAACCGGTAACGCCAATGAATGCGTGGGACGAACCTTTCTTAACACGCACATTCACATCCACCAGCGCCGTATGTGCCATCGGCGTCCCTGCCAGATAGGTGTGGGCCAGATGCTCCACCTCAATCTGGATCTCCTGTGCTGGAGCAGAATTGTGCAGTTTTTCAGGAATCTTCTGATTTTCCTGACCATTGGGAGGTAAATGATGGAGCAACTCTGGTGTGGTCAGCACGTCGGGAAGTTCCGGGAAGAAAGCCCGCAGTCTGCGTGCTAGCGCCAGCGCAGGTGGCAGGGTCAATCCCCAGTCATCCAGTTGAGAATGACGGAACATTTCCGCCGGACTACCTTCGAATACCACCCTTCCACGGTTGAGGACAATCACCCGATCCGCCAGAGCGGCTTCTTCCATATCGTGGGTGACAAACAATACAGCGACACCATCAGCGCGCAAATTCTGCATTAGTTCCATTGCCATGCGTCTGCCTGCCGGGTCAAGCATGGTGGTGGCTTCGTCAAAGATAACCACATCAGGACGCATCGCCAGCACCCCCGCCAGCGCCAGACGTTGCATTTGTCCCGCCGAGAGCAGATGGGGCGAACGCTGACGATGGGCTTCCAGTCCTACCGCCATGATGGCTTCATCTACCCTGCGCCGAATTTCGGAGGTGGGCAACCCCAGATTTTCGGGTCCAAAGGCAATATCTTCTTCCACTGTGGTTGCCACAATTTGATCTTCGGGATGTTGAAATACCATACCCACCGTTTGACGAATGCGTTTCAAATTGAAACGCTCGCGGGTATCCAATCCACGAACAAATACTTTGCCGGATGTTGGAAGTAACAAAGCATTTAAGTGGCGCGCCAGAGTGGTCTTGCCGGATCCATTAGCTCCCAAAATGGCAACAAATTCACCCGGATAAAATGCCAGCGAAACATCTTCCAGAGCATTCTCGGATTTTCCCCCTTCGGTAGCGTAACGAAAAGTCACCTTTTCGGTTGTAATCAGTGGTTGCATGGCTTTTGGATTATAAGAGGGATGTCAGGCAAAGTCAATCATTCATCTTGACAACTATCCGTTATAATATGCCCAATTTTCCCATTGAAGGTCTGCTTTATGAACGATTCATCTCCCCGCACACTTGTAATGAAGTTTGGGGGAACCTCCGTTGGTACCCCCGACGCCATGGCGCAAACGGCTGAGATTATCCATAGGCAACGTACTCTGACCCCTCGTCTGGTTGTCGTGACCTCGGCGCTTTCGGGCGTGACAGACATCTTGCTCTCCAGCGCCATCGCCGCCGCTGAGGGAGATACCACCACCTACAACCAGTCCGTACAAACCCTGCGCGCCCGCCACGAAGCCATCATTAAAGCCCTGATTCCCGATCGTGCACGTCAGGAAGAGGTTAAAGCCGAAATTACTCTGTTGATTTTGGACTTTGCCAATCTCTGTCAGGCAATTTCGGTGCTGGGCGAAGCCACTCCGCGCGCGCTGGATGCTGTGGCTTCACTGGGAGAACGCATGGCTGTGCGCCTGCTGGCGGCAGTAGTAGATAGCGGCGGAACACCTGCCCAGTACCTTGAAGCCAACCGCCTGATCATCACCGATGACCACTTTCAGTCGGCACATCCGGATTTTGCCGCCACACAAATTGCCGCTCGAGCATCACTGAATCCAATTCTCGATCAGGGCACTGTGCCGATTGTAACCGGCTTCATTGGAGCCACATCTCAGGGAATCACCACTACCCTGGGACGCGGTGGCTCAGATTATACCGCTGCCATTCTTGGGGCTGTTCTTCCTGCCGATGAGGTTTGGATTTGGACCGACGTGGACGGGGTGATGACTGCAGATCCACGCATCGTCCCGGAAGCGCGTACTATCGAAGAACTTACTTATCGAGAGGTGTCAGAACTTGCATACGCGGGTGCAAAAGTCCTGCACCCCAAGACCATCCGCCCGGTGATTGAGGCTGGAATTGGGTTGCGTGTGCTGAACACCTTCAATCCGGAACATCCGGGAACACGACTGGTTGCCGAAAAGGCAACCCCGAACGGGAATGTGGTCAAATCGGTCACTGCCATTCGCGGGTTGAAGTTGATTACTGTAGAAGGTCGTGGCATGCTGGGCGTACCCGGTGTAGCGGCGCGTACTTTCGCCGCCATTGCCTCGACAGGCACAAGCGTTTCGTTGATTTCGCAAGCCTCATCTGAACAAGCCATCTGCTTTGCCGTGCCAGCTTCCTCGGCTGAGAAAGTCATTGCGGCTATCGAAAACGAATTTTACCGGGAAATTGCCGGAAAGGACATTGACCGCGTGTGGGCTACCAGTGAGGTGGTCATTGTCACCGTTGTCGGAGAAGGCATGCGCAGTACCCCGGGAATTGCCGGAAAAGTGTTCAGCGCACTGGGCGAAAAGCAAATCAATGTCATCGCCATTGCCCAGGGTTCGTCGGAAGTATCCATCAGTTTCGTGCTCAAAGCCGAGGACATTCGCGCAGCGGTTCAAACACTGCATGAACGGGTCATTACTCAGCCATCTTGAAGGAGGCTTACCATGAAACGCATTCCCGTCGGCGTCCTTGCCGCCACCGGTAGCGTGGGACAACGCTTCATCCAACTGCTGGAGGGTCATCCCTGGTTTGAGGTTGTGGCGGTTACAGGTTCTGATCGTGGCACCGGCAAACCTTACGGAGAGGTGTGCCGCTGGCTTTTACCCGGCGACATGCCCGAGCGGGTAAGGAATCTTCCTGTGTTACCGACTTCCCCGGAGGCAGTGCAAGTTCCCCTGGTGTTTTCGGCATTGCCTGCCGAAATTGCCCAGGATGCGGAACCAGCCTTTGCCCGGGCAGGAATCGCGGTATGTTCCAATGCCTCGGCATACCGAAAAGACCCTGACGTGCCCATTCTGTTGCCAGAAGTCAATCCTGATCATGCCCACCTCATTCCCGTCCAGCAATCTCGTCATCAATGGACAGGCTGGATTGCTACCAATCCCAACTGCACCAGCACCGGAATGACTGTTGCATTGAAAGCACTTCAAGACCGGTTTGGATTAAAACGAGTGTTTGCTGTATCCATGCAAGCCCTTTCAGGGGCAGGCTATCCCGGAGTGCCTGCGATGGATATCATAGACAATATCATTCCTTTTATCAGCGGAGAAGAGGACAAAGTAGAGTGGGAACCTCGCAAAATGTTGGGTACACTGGGGACGGGAGGCATCCAGTTGGCAGACTTCGGCATTTCCGCCCATACCAATCGGGTCAATGTCAGCGACGGACATACCGTCTGCCTGACGATTGAGCTGGAAATGCGCGCATCGGCAGAAGAAGTGAAACGGACACTGCGCGAATATCAGGCACCGGAGATTGCCTGCAATCTTCCTTCTACTCCATTGCCGCCTATCCTGGTTCGAGAAGAAGAAAACCGCCCTCAACCCAGGCTCGATCGCATGACCGGTAATGGCATGACCACCGTAGTGGGACGAGTGAGGGCTGACTCTCTTTTTGACATCCGTCTGGTGGTTTTATCTCACAATACCATTCGCGGCGCGGCTGGCGGCTCCATTTATAATGCCGAACTGCTGTACCGCATGGGCTATATTCCTAAACCTTGAGAGGAGTGAAGCATGTTAGAACTCGTACTGGTATCCCTGATCTGGGCATTTTCCTTTGGCTTGATTAAGGTTAGCCTGGCAGGGGTGGACTCGAACTTTGTGGCATTTGCTCGCTTATTTGTCTCGTTCCTTGTTTTCCTCCCCTTTGCCCGTCCTTCAAAAATCCCCCGCAACTTAGTCCCTCATCTCATTCTGGTTGGGGTATTGCAATATGGAGCAATGTACCTGGCTTACCTGAACGCTTTTAAATTCCTCAAAGCCTATGAAGTTGCCCTCTTTACCATCTTCACACCTATCTACGTCACCCTGATTCATGACCTTTTGGAAAAACGCTGGGAACGCCTGCACTGGTTAGCCGCAGTGCTGGCAATTGTCGGAACCGCCATTGTCAAAGGATTAAATGCGCTGGAAAGCGATTTTCTGTTGGGATTTATCATTGTGCAAATCTCTAACCTGTGTTTTGCATTTGGACAGGTGTACTACCGCAAAATTCTTCAACCCTATCCCGAACTGCGTGATCACACGATCTTCTTTTATCCCTATCTAGGAGGGTTTGCTCTGGCGGGACTGGCTACATTACTCTTCACCAATCTTTCCACCGTCCAGCCCACTGGTGCGCAATGGCTTGCACTACTTTACCTCGGCGCGGTGGCTTCCGGGATTGGCTTCTTCCTCTGGAACCGTGGAGCTCGCAAGGTAAATGCTGGCACACTGGCAGTGTTCAACGATTTGAAAATTCCTCTTGCCGTGGTGGTTTCGGTAGTAGTATTCGGCGAGAAAGCCAGCCTCCCGAATTTAATTGTGGGAGGGTTCATCGTATTGGCGGCACTGATGATTAATGAATATAAAAATATTCCTTTTCTCCGTCGCCAAGAAGCAGTAGAGCAGTAGAGTAATATCCATACGAACTACCAGCCCCTGGCATCTTTCCAGGGGCTGGCTTTTTTATTTGCGCTTTCGAGCAAGAAGAAACAATGCCACAATCGCACTTAACGGGAATAACCCAACGGAAGAGCACAGTCCAATTCTCGATGAAGATTTTTCGGCCTCTGGTGTGGAAACAAGCGGTGTAATCATATCCGTATTTTTTGGCGGCTTAGGAGTCGGTAGTTCGAGTGTTGGCACTGGCGTACCCTCTTCCGCCATTGGAACAACGCGATAGGCTTTGCCACCAACCACCACCAGGACGCGCTCCCCCAGCGCCAGAGCCGAAGCCGCCTGAGGATCGGACTGCACCAACTGGAAATAGGCATTTGAAAGGAAAGGAATTTCTACGGGCTTCATCCGGTCAGGGTCAAACAGAGTATCCACCCATTCGTTTTCCTTCCAGACAAAGGTACGGTTGCCCGCAATACGAATGGAAGCCGCCGAGCCTTTTCTCACCCCTTCTGAAGGGCTCATCGGAACGGCTTCGGCACTCTTCATTGCCCCTTCTTGCATGGAGCGATTGAATGCTTCTTCCCCGCTGACAACCGTAGGCATGGAGAGAGATTGCTGGTAAGCATCTTCCGCAATTTTCGACTGCGCTTCTGCCCCCAGAGGCATGGGTTCAGTGACCAGATAGGATGTGTAAGGGGTGATGATTCCATAGCGAATACTGAGACGCACAATCTGAGCAATGGTTTCGGGGTCTGCTCCATTCAGACGAATCTGTTCCAGCAAATAACCAATTTTGCGCATTGCCCACAGACGTGGCAAACCGACTTCGCTTCCCCCTGCCTCAAAACGGCTATCTTCCTTCAGAGAGAGGGAAGGAAAACGATAAGTGCGTGTCTCTCCGGAGATTTGCCCGCTCAACACCACCGTCACCTTTCCCGGCTGGCGGTAACGCCCGGTAATCACCACCTGAGAGCCGACAAACAAATCGGGCAACGGCTGAGGGTAAACATCGTAAACCTCTGTACCTTCCACGGTCAGAGTCAGGTCGGTGAGAACAGGGGTACTGATCTTCTCGAAAAACCCTGCCACCGCCTGGTTCAAGTCTTCTTCAGGGCGCACATACAAACTCAGCCCGTGATGCGCTAATGCCAGTTCATCCAGCAGGAAGGTATCCACATCATAGCCTACACCAAAGACGAAAAGACGCAGTCCCCTGGGAGCCTGACGAGCAAAATCATCGAGGATTTGTTCCCGGTCGGTAATGCCAACTGTAGGCAAGCCATCGGTAAGGAAAATCAGATAGGTTGGGCGTTGCGACCGAACAAACTGGATGGCATCTAGTAATGCCCGGTGAATGTTTGTTCCACCTGCGGCGCTCAAGCCTGCAACCCATTTTTGTGCTTGCGGGATGGCTTCCACACCTTCCATCTCCGGGGCAAATACCTCTACCTGATTGCTGAAGCTGAGCAAATTGAAGCGGTCTTGAGGGTTAAGCCGGGACAGGACATACTCCAGCGCCTGCTTTGCCTGCTGGAACTTCACCCCTTCCATACTCCCAGAACGATCCAGAACAAAAATCACGTCCTTAGGAATAGCCGTTTCAGGTGCCTGAATGCGCGGCGCCAGCAACATCAGGAAGAAGCCATCCGAGTCCTGCACATCGCCGGGGTCACGATAGGACAAAAGGTGTAGGCCTTCACCCTCACCCAGCAAAATCATCATTTCAAAGTCACGATCCGGGAGAATATTCTTCTCTTCATAGCGAATGGCCACTTCGTTCTCACCAAACCGCTCTGACCGAATCGAATGGGTAGGGGAATACGCCGAACGAATAACGCGGTGATCGCGAATCTGTACCTCGATAGAAACCTCTTCCAGTGGGAGAGCAGAGTACTTTTCGGTGTTCAGAGGATAGACATAACGCATCAGATCGTTCTCGGTCAGAAGGACCTGCTGATACTCCAAAGCAATGCGCCTTTCCCCTCCGGGTTCAATCGGAAATACTCGCGCCTGAACAGCTCCCCGCCCAATGTATTCCAGCAATCCTGGATCTTTAAGCGAGCGCACCATTTCTTCATAGATTCGGCGGGCTTCATCAGCGTTGAGGATTTTCCCCTCAACGGGTTGATCATCTACCCAGAGTTTGAACTCATTCACCACCGCCCCTGCAGGTAAAGGGAAAAGATAAACACCCTCTACCGCCCAGGAATTGGGATTGTAGAAAACCTGATCAACCCGGGTGGTTGCCAGTTGGTTTTCAATGGTAACACTCACACGGTGATAACGAATCACCAGTTGGGATAGGGGACGTGGTGGAACCGGCGGACAAAATTCGGGGATGCAGGGGACGGGGGGACAGCCTTCAGGCGGGCACGGGGGTGGAATGATAATGCCATCGGCTTGCACGGGGTTGGCAATCCCTAAAAACAACACGACAAACAACGGAACAATCCAAAGCCAACTACTCTTCGCCATACGCCCTCCTCAACATCTCTGCTGAGGATAAGACGCTGGCATTAACGCAACAGTTCCCCCTCGTCCAGCAAAGAACGCTGTAACTGCCAGGCTTGCGCGTACCATCCCCCTGCCTGCAACAAATCCGCATGTTTGCCTCGTTCGATGACACGTCCCCGCTGAAGCACAAGGATTTCATCAAATTCTTCCAGTTCTGCCAGAAAATGGGTGATGTAGAGGACAGAGCGAGAACCTGCCAGCCCCCACAACATGCGTAAAATGGTTCGGGCAGTTTCAGCGTCCAAACCGCTGACAGGTTCATCCAGCAGCCAGAACGAGGCTGGCTTCAGCAAAGCCCGTGCCAGAGCAATGCGCTGTCGTTCTCCCCCTGAAAGCATCTCTCCCTGAGCACCCAACCAGGTATCCAAGCCTTTAGGCAAGCGCCGTAACAGCGGTTGAAGTTGCACCCGTTCCAGCACCTTCAATAATTCTTCTTCTGAGGCTTGAGGCACCGCTAACAGCAAATTTTCCCGTAGAGTGCCGCTGAACAGATACGTCTGTTGAGACACAACAGCCAGATGCGTCCGCAGGTCTTCTCCCCGCAGATCACGCAGATTCCAGCCATTTACCCGCACCTGACCGCTGTAAGGCAGGCGGAAGCGCATCAATACCTGCCCCACCGTACTTTTCCCGGCGCCGCTTTCTCCCACCAGCGCCACACGTTTTCCTGAAGGCAAATCCATCCAGAAATCCTGCAAGGCGGGCTCGGTTCTCCCGGGGTAAATCAAGGTGACACCTTCAAAGCGCACATGGATTGGGGATGAGAGTGAGGGAACTGCCCCTTTTGGATCAGGCGCTTCGTTCGGGCGGTCGACCCACTCAAAGATTCGTCTTCCTGCCTGAAGGGTCGCCTCAAACTGCGCCGCCGCCTGATGGAGAGGCGTGACCGCCTCGAAGGACGCCATGACCATTAAAGACAGGACAGCCAGGTCTACACCGCTTATCTCCCCGCGCAGAACCAATTGCCCACCAAGCAAAAGAAGAAACCACACGGTTAAACCACTGCCCCAAAGCCCGGCAGAACCACCCAGTGCCTGCACCTTTGCCATGTGTACCTGAGTCTGCGACAAGGTTCGGTTCATTCGATGGAAATGCGCCTGTGCTTTCTCCACCCGTCCAAACATGATCCAATCGTTCATCCCCTGAACAACCTGGGTGGTAAAAGCGTTCAACTGCGAACGAGATTCAATCCACCGCCTTCCCGCATTCCGAGACAGCCGAATCTGAACTGCAGGAACCAGCACACCGGTGAGAAACATCCCCATCGCTGCCACCCATCCCAGCACCGGTGCCATTCTGCCACAAAACCACGAAATTCCCAGCGTCACCAGCCCGGCATTAAGGACTGGGGAAACCACCCGCACAAAGAAATTCTCCAGCGTTTCCAGTTCTCCCACCATGCGGTGGAGCAAATCGCCGCCCTGTTCCATTTCCAATCCTGCTGGTGCCAGAGGCTCAATGGCACGATACAACCACACCCGCAACCCGGCTAACAACCGCAAGTTGACATCGTGCGAAACCAGGCGTTCCAGATACCGTAACAGCCCGCGGACAATCCCAAAGAACCTCACCCCAACAATGGCTACCTGAAGTTCGGCAATCGAAGGACGCAAAGCCGCCGAAGCAATCAAAAACGCCGAAGTACCCAGCAAGCCCACTCCGCTGGCAACTGTGCCAAAAGAAAGAAGGATGGACAGGAAAACCTGCCCTGAGAAGGGACGGAGAAAAGAGATCAGACGGCGAAGGGTGCTCATGTTAAGCCTCCGTATTGTTGCACCCAACGGGAAAGCCGTCCCTCGGTGTGTAAAAGGGTGTCCAGATTGCCTGCTTCAACCAGATCCCCCTTTTCCAGTACAAGAATCTGGTCGGCAATACGGAGAACAGGCAAACGGTGGGCAATCAAAAGCACCGTCCTGCCCTCAAAAAGCCGCTCAAACACTCGTTGAAGCAGGGCTTCCTCCACCATATCCACATGAGCCGTAGGTTCATCAAGCACGATGAAAGAGGGATTGCGCAACAGTACCCTTGCCAACGCCAGGCGCTGTGCCTGACCACCGCTCATCTGGGCACCTCGCTCTCCAATGAGGGTATTCAGCCCCTCCGGCAATCCCTGCACCCAATCCCATAGATGAACCTGCTCCAGCGCCCACTGTATCTGTTCCCGACTGGCATTGGGATCGGCAAAGCGCAGGTTGTCAGCGATACTGCCAAAGACAATGGCAGGGCGCTGGGGAACCCACGCGCAGGCTTTCCGCCATTCCTCCAGAGAAATTGAGGATAGGGGAACATCTCCCACCAGAATTCTTCCATTCTGCGGAGTCAAAAAGCGCAGAAGAAGGTATGCGAATGTACTCTTGCCAGATCCGCTCTTGCCAACTAAAGCCGTGACTTTACCTTCCGGCAGGGTACAGGTAACGTTCTTCAAAGAAGGATCTTCTCTGCCAGGGTACGTAAAAGTGAGATTTTCCAGATGGATATCCCCATTGAGCGGGATCGCATTTGCCGGCAAGACAGAAGAGCCACTTTCTATCCAGGATGGTTCTTCCAGCAAGGCGAAAACCTTTTTTGCTGCTGAAATTCCATTCATGGCGGCGTGAAAACGCAATCCCAGGGTGCGCAAGGGGAGATAGAAGTCAGGTGCAATCACCAGAATGAAGAACGCCTGAGCGAATTCCAGATGCCCGTATAACAAGCGCAAGCCAATCTGCACCGCAATCAACGCCGTGCTGATCGTCCCCAACCATTCCAGGGCTAAAGCGGAAAGGAATGTCAAACGTAACACTTCCAGGGTGATTTTGCGATATTCCTCTCCAATGCTGGCAACCCGTTGGGCTTGGTCACGACTTCTCCCCAATTCCTTCAAGGTACGTAATCCCTGGAGTATGTCCAGCAAAACAGCGCTCAATCGCCGCAAAGCACCAAATTGCCGGCGCGTCAGACGCTCCCCAGTGCTCCCAATCAGCATCATAAAAAGAGGGATTAGAGGTCCAGTCAACGCCAGAATTACCCCCGAGAGCGGGTCCAGAGGAAACACCGTTGCCAGCACCAGCAAAGGAAGCAAAGCCGAAAGCACAACCTGAGGGAGATACTGGCTTAAATACCCATCCAGCGCGTCCACCCCTTCCATCAATGTGGCGACAACTTCACCGGTGGGACGCTGGGAAGTATAAACCGGTCCCAGTCGAAACAAATGAGCGAACAGCGCCTCACGCAACCGCTCGCGGATGCGTGCCGAAGCCGTAGCACTCAAGCCATCGCTGAGGTAAGAAAACACACCGCGCAGGAACACAACAAGCAAAAGCAAAATTAACCAGCGGGCGACAGGCTCATCCGAAGATTGAGGGAGAAAAACTCCGGCTACAAAACGACTGAAGAGAAACGCCTGCAAGATGGTCATGACGCCGCCCAGGGTCGCCAGAAGAAGTGCTCCGGCAAAAAAACCGGCCAGGGGAACTGTCCAGCGCAGTAAACGGCGATCCATGTACATAGGGCATATTATAGCGATGAAATTCGACCATTCGGAAGGGAAAAACTCTATAATAAGAATATGGTGCGCCCGCCTTACCCCCGTTTACCCTGGTTAGTTCGGCGCAATGTTTTCCTGCGTTCCCAACAAATTCTGGCTGTATTGATGCGCCATGGGATGGACTGGCTCTTTACCCGATTCGCGCCAGGAGCGGATGAATCTCAACTGGCACGACGGGTATTCACGCGCGCGCGTCGAACGCCAGCGGAAGAATTTGTCAGCGCTCTGGTAGAACTCGGACCCACGTTTATTAAGTTTGGACAGGCGCTTTCCTCGCGCCTGGATCTTCTGCCTCCGGAATACATCGCCGAACTGAGCAAACTGCAGGACCTGGTTCCCCCTACCCCCTACGAACAAATCATGACCGTCCTCACTAACGAACTCAAACGCGACCCCAAGGATATCTTCATCCAATTTGACCCTCAACCGCTGGCATCCGCGTCTATTGGACAGGTGTATGCGGCAACGCTCTGGTCGGGTGAAGAAGTTGTGGTCAAAATTGTGCGCCCGGGAGCACAGGAAGTCTTTGAGCAGGATATCCAGATTCTCACCGATCTTGCGGAATGGGCAAGCAATCATACTGTGTTGGGTCGCTTCTATGATCTGCGTATGCTGGTGGATGAATTTGCCTTCACCGTACGCGCCGAATTTGACTATCTGCGGGAAGGGCAAAATATTGAGGCGTTCCGCACCAATTTTGCCGATGACCCGGTGGTGCATATTCCAAAAGTATACTGGGACTACACCACCCGCCAGGTCATCACTATGGAAAGATTTTCAGGCATCAAGTTAAACGACCTTCCTGCTCTGGACAATGCCGGCATTGACCGCCGTACCATCGCTGAAAACCTGATGCATTTTGCCCTGCGCCAAATCTTCGAGTTTGGGCTGTACCATGCTGATCCCCACGCCGGAAATTTCTTCGTTCAGCCCGATGGCTCGCTAGCAGTCATGGATTTCGGCATGATCGGCAGACTGACCCCCGGTATGAAACGTACTTTTCTGGGAATTGCCGAAGCCATTTCCCGAAGGGATGCCGAAATCCTGGTGGATGAACTCATCAGTGCAAATATCTTTTATCGAGAACTGGACCGCCGCGCGTTTACTCGTGAGATGGAACGCCTTTTTGACCGCTTTACGGGACTTTCGCTCAAAGACCTCACCGGGGCTCAGGTGATGGGCGAAATCATGCAACTGGTGATGCAAAACCACCTGCAACTGCCCGGTGAACTGGTTGCCATGACCCGCGCCATTATCATCAGCGAAGGCACGGGAATGATGCTGTATCCGGGATTTCAACTGTTCACCTTTGCCGCACCTTATGTTAAGCGCTTCTGGCAGGAAGAACGCTCCATGCGCAATATGCTCCCGCGCATCTCTGCCGCCGCCATGGACGGCATGGAACTGACCATGGAACTGCCCCGCCGGGTGACCCGCCTGTTAAGCCGTCTGGAACGGGGGCAACTGGAAGTGAACATCAACACCGAAGAATTAAACGATTTGGTCAGCAAGTTTCAAAAGATGACCAACCGCATGACTTTAGGAATGATTCTCTCAGCAGTGATTGTTGCCCTGAGCCTGATCATGGTAGTGTATAAACCTGAAACCTGGCAACCTCTGGGTGAATTTATCTTTGGCTTTGCGTTAATTTCCTCAATTGTTTTTGGAATCTGGCTGATCTGGTCCATCATCCGAACAGGAAGAACGTAAAATAAGTCCTTCTCCTGTTTGGAGAAGGGCTTATTGGTCTATGAACTTCTTATGGCTGAACCGGGGCAGTCGTATCCTCTACCGGAGGTTTGGGAGGCCGCGGCTCACCGGGATTAGGGCGGTTATCCCGGCGAAATTCCCGAAATGCTCTCAACATTTCCCACATGGCATTTTCCATAATCCGGTGTGTCACTCGAATGGCTTTACCTGCATCCCGAACGGTTTGTGCCGCTTGTTTTGGATCCACGACCTTGCCATTTTCATCAAAGCCGGGATGCTGGGCAAGAATGCGAGCGGCTTCCTCATGAGACTGACGGGCTTTCATCAAACTATCCTTGAAGTTTGCCAGCGCCTTTTCCAATGCTGAGGTATCCAATCCCTTCTGCTTTAATTCGGCGATTTTGCTTTCCCAGTTGGGAATTTGCTGTTCGGCGCGCTGTAAACGCTCCTTCTGGGCTTCCAGAGTTTTTTGCAAGCGCTGATAGGCTTGCTCAAGCACCTCAGGGCGGGGTGGACGCTGAACCATTCCTGCCTCATCGGAAGGCGGGACTTCCTGGGCAGGAATACCGCTGGCGTCCACCGGAGACGGCGCGGCGGCAATGGAACCTAAAGCCATCACCAACACAACCAGAACGCTTAACCATTTCATCATTTTATGTTTCATGTTAAAACCTCCTCAAATTAGATTGAACCTCACGGGTTGACTCCAATGTTAATTTGAGGGGGTAATCGCTTTATTGTCTGGCTGTAAAAAAATTGTAAAACCTAAAATTCGAGCAGATAGAGAACATCCTGCAGACACACGGCAAAGAGTTCATCCATAAGCGCATCCGGCACCTGATAAGGACCACCAAAAGAACCATCCCCATACACGGTACGGGTTTCCTCAGCGTTCAGCAAACCTTTGACTGAGGGAGAGACTTTTTCTCCTTCAGGCAAGTCACTCACCCGGGTAAAAGGAAAGGCTTCCATCCAGTTGGCATGGTTGCGTTCCAGTTGATGCTCAATGGCAAAGGCTTCCACACTGTGCGAAGTCCACCAGGCATACCAGGCAATTTTCAGTCCGGGCAGTTGATTCATCAATTCCACCAGACGTCCCCGTGCCGCATCGTTACCGCCATGGCCATTCAGCACCAGAATGCGCCGGAAGCCCTGAGCATAGGCTGAACGTACAAGATCTTCCACGGTATCCAGAAAAGTCGAAAGCCGCAGGCTGAAAGTCCCCGGGTAGGTCAAAAAGTACGGCGAAACGCCATAATTGACCGGCGGTGCCACCAGCACACCCGTCTTTTGACTGGCGGCATCCGCCAGTGCCAGGGGGATGCGCACATCGGTAGCCAGGCTCAGGTAACCATGCTGTTCAATTGTCCCCAGCACCAGAATCAAACGGTCATCCTGCTGAAGATAGGCTTCTACATCCATCCAGTTGAGATCTTCGATACGCATGAAAAACTCCTTAATCAGGCAGATTGAAGTTGCGCTTGAATCTTTGATAACACCTCTGGAGGTTCACCTACATGGGTCAAAACCAAACGCTGACCAGCGCGTGTGATCGCCATGTACAACTTACGGGTATTATCTCGAATAAGAGTCTCCCGCTCATCATCGGACAAACGCAAAGACTGTTCCTGTTCAAACAATTCACGCAGTCCCACCAGAAAGACAATTGGGCTCTCTAAACCTGCGCCGGCGTTCAATGTGGTAACTCTCACGTAATCCCCCGGATAATCATTTTTGGCATCGCGTGCAGCGTCTTTGCCCAATCGCGAATTAATGGCTTGAACCAACGCAGTAACCCCCTGTTGCGAAGTATGCAGCAAGAGTAAATGCTTTTTGGGATATCCTCTGGATACAAACTCTTTGACCTCATTGGCAACGCGAACAATCTCATCTTGAGAACTTGACAGGAGAAGAATCTCAGGCAAAACTCCGTTGGGCATGTTTAACAAATCTGGAGACAGGATATCTTCTTCCGGGTCTTCGGTAACCCTGGTGCGATAAAACAGGGTAGCAAATTGCAAGATTTCCAGTGTTGTACGATAACTCTTCCGCAACGTATGGGTACGCCCTCTGGCTTGAATCCCGAGGGCTTTCCAGGATCCCCCGCGCCCCAAAAATCCCTGAGTAGGGTCAGCAACAATAAATAAATGACTGTTCCCGGGCTTAAGCAATTTTTTAACAATTTGCATCCACAGGGGAGCGAAGAACTGGGCTTCATCAATCATCACCACATCATACTGAGGCGGAACAACCGTCCCGTCCTGAAGGAAATTCCACATCTTTTGAGGAACATCTCCCCAATCCAGAAGATTCTCCTCAGCCAACTTTTGCTGATACGCAGAAAATGCATCAAATACGCGCCTGCGTTGTTCTGCACTTAACCCAAACCCTCTTCCACGACGGTCTGCCTGCAGGTACTCTTCTCGTGTCATGGGAAGTTGATCTTTGATCCAATCAATTTCGCTAAGGAACATGGCTGTCGAGATGGGAAGGTCTTGAAGGTACTTCCGGCAAACTTCTTCGGCAAGCTGTTCCCGGGGCTTAATGCGAATTGGCTCGATCCATTTCTCACTTTCCCTGGGCCAATAATGGTAACACCAGCCGTTAAAGGTAAACCATTCGATGTTTTCCGGTAATTTGCCCCCGTTCAAGCGAGCAAAACGGGCTTGCATGTCAAAGTTCAATGGTCGATTATGTGTCAGCACTAAAAAACGCTTTTGCGGATATAGATTGTACAGCAAGCGCAAGCGATAAATCAGGATGAGCGTTTTTCCACTCCCTGCGACACCATTAATGATGTTCAGGCGAAAATCATTCAGGAGAGATTCGTCTTCTTCCGGAAGGTCCAGATCAGACTTTACAGCCCTTTCCTGATCATAATCGAGCAAATAGTCGGTCAAACCTGCTTCCAGGCGGCGGGTGATTTGTGGCCGAACCGTCATGTGGCTGGGAACAACAATTTCCGGAGAAAATTGCTGGCGCACCTTCTCAATGAACAGCGGCGGTAAGGGGTTATTTGAAAAATATGCCTTCCAGGGCTCTTCACGCCCTTCAAGAAGTTCCTTTCCAGCCCAATACACCTTAGTAATTTGAAAGGTGTGACGTAATTCCTGAACCCGGGCATCAGGGAGATTGGGAAAGAGAACCAAAGTAGCAACTTCTATTCCTTGAGGGAAATTCAGTTTCTCAACAAAGCGCTCAAGGACTTCTGTTTCCATTTTCCCGAATGTAGAAACAGGCTCCCCAAACAAGCGCATCTGAACTGCCGACTGAACGTCAGCGTGAACAGCAGGGCAAACCTTAACCAACAAAACCTTTGCGTCGTATGTAACGATCAGAAAATCCGGGCTTGATTGTTCCCATGGAGCAAGATGATGCCAGATGAAATAATGATCTGGTAAGGTTTTGAGCGCTTCAAATACTTTGAGAGTATCTTTGGGCAACTTCGTGGGCGGTTGAGAAGGCAACAGACGTGCCATGGATTAGGGAATTCCTCCTTGGAGAGATATATGTGCACAAAAATCAATTAATTCGCGAAGAATTTTGACACTCTCTGCCACATCTGGATCATATTGCCCGGCAAGCAATACATGTTTGCTACCAACCAGGATTAACTTGGTACGAGGACGGGTTACCGTCACATTCAACCGCTGAGGGCGAAAGAGGAAATCGGCAATCTGAGCGGCAAAGGAAGGGTTCGAAGTCGCCAGAGAAACCAGCACCACTTCCCTTTCCTGCCCTTGCATCCGTTCCACAGTGTCCACAATTATCTGTCGGCGGATATCTTCATCATCAATCATGCGCCAGAGCAAGGTACGAATCAGACGACTTTGCGCACGAAAAGGAGTGACCACTCCAATTTCCGCTGGCGAAAGTCCTCGAACAATTAAAGACACAACCAAATCCGCCACAACTTCTGCTTCCAGCATACTGCGGTTGGTGGCGTTTTTATGGTCCAAATCCACAAAAACGGCAGGGGTCTGTGGGTCAAGCACAAAATCCCAACGGTTTGGTTCTCCCACCAAACGAAGCCGGCGTTTTTTAGACTGCTCACTGGGCTGTAATTTCCCGCCATAGAAGGTCTTGCTGGGCCATTCCGTCAATACGTCGTTCAAACGATAGGTAATGTTCAGCATGGTTTCCTGACCACGCCCGGAGAGAATAGAAAAAATTGAAGATACTTCTTGCTTTGGCTGAGCAAAGACAGTGACGGGAGGCAACTGCATTTCATCCCCCACAAAAATATACTTATTTCCTGCCAACATTCCCATCAATGCCAGAGGGATAGTGACCTGAGAGGCTTCGTCAAAAATCACCACATCAAACTCAACATTCCTCAAACGTTGAGTTTGCAGTGCAAATGGAGTTGCTCCAATCACATATCCCGTATGAATATCACCAAACCCTGATTCATCAAAGGTTTCAAAGTTGGGGGCTTTCAAATCCCCGGTGTGTCGCTGGTCCCCAATTTTACACGCGGGAATCTCCGGGTTTACCTGAACAACCTTGTTGAGCGCATTATGAATGGCACGATGTGTTAAACCGGTGATCAAAACCCGACCACCTTCCTGGACAAACAGGTCAGATAGATGTGCCAGAACCATTGTTTTCCCAGTCCCAGGCGGTCCCTGGATAAGATGATATAAATTCGTAGCGTAAGCGGTAGCAATGGCTTCCACCTGGCTTTCGTTTAAGCCTTTCCGGGTAGACCATTCACGTGCCCGGTGATAACGAGCAAAATCTATTTGAGGATACAGGTTTCCCTGAAGAATAGGTAAAATGATTGAGCGTCCACGATGAGAGTCGGCTACCTGGTCAATTGCCGCAAGATAAAACTCACTTGTGTCAAACCAGTCCTGATCCATTACCCATCCATCGGGTTCTGCCTTCAAGAGGTATGGATTTCCCCGTATCAGTCCAGCTTCAAGGTCAGTAACTCCATCGTAATATAAATCCAGGTGCAGGGCATCCGGGTCTCTGGGATTGCCGCGATGCAAAACAACCAAATCCCCCTCACGGAAACGAGACTGATTGTTATAACAGTGCATGCGTACCAGGAAATTATCGACCTCTACAATGCGAATTCCCTCAATTGCCCACCCTTTTGCAACTCTCTGGGCCAATGGGGTTTTCCACTGGTGTTCCAGCGCTTCCCATTGGGCATTTGCCTCTTCTAAAACAAATTTTTTCAAGCGCTGAAGCAGTGTTGCGTCTGTGGACATAGAAATTCCCTGGAAATGCTCATAGTAATTTTAATTCATTCTCTTAAGCCTTCACTTAACACTTCCGATAAGCCATACAGAGACAAAAAGAGGCAGGAAGAGAAAAGTCTTCCCGCCTCTTATAGACTCATCAAAAATTTTCCTTACCCTACAATGCTTACCAGTTTACCCGGCACGTAAATGACCTGTCTGGGCGTGCGTCCTTCAAGGAATTTCTGCACTGCCGGGCTTGCCAGCGCCAGTTTTTCCACCGTCTCGCGGTCAATCTCGGCAGGCACCACCAGACGATCGCGCACCTTGCCGTTGACCTGCACCGCCAGGGTAATTTCTTCTTCCTTTGCCGCTTCTTCATCTACCAGGGGCCAGGACTGCTGGTGAATGGAGTAGGGTTTACCCAACTGCGCCCAGAGTTCCTCGGCAATATGTGGAGCCACCGGCGCCAGCATCTTCAGGTAAATTTCCACGGCTTCGTCCCAGACTGGGGTACCGAATGCGCCATTTTGTTTGGCACGGCTCATCTCATTCGCCAGTTCCATCAGAGCCGAAACAATGGTGTTGAACTCAAATTCTTCAAAGTCGCGCGTGACTGAGCGCAAGGTTTGATGCACCTTGCGGCGCAGACGTTTGAACGTGGCTTCATCTGCCTTTCCGCCATCCGCCTCATCCAGGAAAAACGACCACACACGGCGCAACCAGCGGTTGACTCCCTGGATGTTCTCAGTACCCCACGGTCCTCCCTCTGCCCAGCGATAGCCAAACATCAGGAAGGCGCGCACCGTATCGGCGCCGTACATGCGCACCTGCTCATCGGGGTCCACTACATTGCCGCGGGATTTGCTCATGCGTTGACCATCGGGACCCAGAATCTGCCCCTGGTTGCGCAGTTGAATCATCGGCTCGTTGCCTTTGGTAATGCCAATATCCCGACAGGCTTTGTGGAAGAAGCGAGTGTAAATCAGGTGCATGGTGGCATGCTCGGCGCCGCCGGTATAGGTATCCACCGGCATCCAGTAATCATATTCCTTCGGGTCAAAAGGACCTTTATCATAATGCGGGCTGAGATAACGCAAATGGTACCAGGACGAACACATGAAGGTGTCCATGGTATCGGTTTCACGCTCAGCCTTGCCGCCGCAGGATGGGCAGGTGGTAAACCGCCAGGTAGGATGCAGTTTCAGCGGGCTTTCGCCGGTCGGACGCCACTCGACATCATCCGGTAACAGCACCGGCAGTTGATCTTCCGGCACAGGTACAACACCGCACTTCTCGCAGTAAACCATCGGAATGGGCGCGCCCCAGTAGCGCTGGCGGGAAATCAACCAGTCACGCAGGCGGTAATTCACCGCACGCTTGCCCTTCCCGATTTGTTCCACATACTTCACCGCCGCTTCAAAAGATTGATCTCCCGGAGTACCCGTGAGAGGTCCCGAATTGACCATCTTTCCCTTTGCAGGCACTGCCTCGGTGAGTGCATCGCCGTTTAACGGTTCCATGTCTTCAGGCTGAATGACGACCCGCACGGGCAAACCATACTTGCGGGCAAACTCAAAATCGCGCTGATCGTGCGCAGGTACTGCCATGATAGCACCCGTGCCGTAGGTCATCAGCACATAGTCAGCAATCCAGATTGGCACCCGCTCCCCGTTCACCGGGTTGATCGCATACCCCCCGGTGAAAACCCCCGTCTTTTCCTTTTCTGTAGATTCGCGTTGAATATCGGACTGACGAATCGCCTGAGCCACATAGGCATCCACCTCGGCTTTTCGCTCGGGTGTGGTCACCTTTTCCACCAGCGGATGCTCCGGCGCCAACACCATAAAGGTTACCCCCCACAATGTATCCGGACGGGTGGTAAATACCTCCAGAGGATCACCCTGTTCGGTAGAGAAAATTACCGAAGCGCCTTCGGATTTGCCAATCCAGTTAATTTGCATCTCACGGACTTTTTCAGGCCAGTCCATACCTTCGTAGCGGAGCAATTCCTCAGCGTATTGGGTGGTTTTGAAGAACCACTGCTCCAGGTTTTTCTTGATCACCGGCGTACCACAACGTTCGCAGTGACGGTCTTCACCCCACACCTGTTCGCGCGCCAGGGTGGTATTGCAGGTCGGACACCAGTCTACCGGCGACATCTTCCGATAAGCCAGCCCGTGCTTGTAGAACTGGATGAAGAACCATTGCGTCCAGCGATAGTACTCCGGGTCTGAGGAAATGGCTTCCCGCCGCCAATCGAACATCGCACCCATGCTCTTCAACTGGCGACGCATATTGTCAATATTCTGATAAGTCCACTCTTTGGGGTGAATATTGCGTTTAATGGCGGCATTCTCAGCAGGCAAGCCAAAAGCATCGAAGCCCATCGGGAACAGGACGTTGTACCCACGCATCCGCATAAAGCGCGCCCGCGCGTCGGAAGGCGTCATGGCATACCAGTGTCCGATATGCAAATTCCCCGATGGATAAGGAAGCATTGTCAGGGCATAATGCTTGGGTTTGTTCGGGTCAATGTCGGAATGATACAGTCCGTCTTTTTCCCAGCGCTCCTGCCAGCGCGACTCAATTTCCGCCGGATTGTAAATACGAACTTTGGCTTCAGCCATAAACAGAATCCTCCTCTTTTATTCTCCATGCCGTCAGATAAAAAACACCCTCGTCCCCTCAGGGACGAAGGTGCTGATCAACCTCCGCGGTACCACCCTGCTTACCTGTTATGCACAGGTCGCTTTGTGTCGCGATAACGGGCGACACCCGTTGCAGGCTACTTTCCGGTTCACCTGCCCAGCCTTCCCTCTGGAGGGATGACAGGCGAGTTCAGCCTTTCCTGGCGCTCTGCAGACGCCCTGCCGGGCTCACACCGCACTCTCCCGACTCGCTGGCAGATGGCTTACTACTCCTGCCCTGGCTTTGTACTTAAACTCTCAAGGGCATGGCTTCTCAGCCCGCCCCTGTTTTTCGTGTGGACCCAGGGGGATTCGAACCCCCGACCTTCTCAATGCCATTGAGACGCGCTCCCAACTGCGCTATGGGCCCCTTAAATTACCCGGCTGATTGGCGCTCAATCGCTTCAGCCTGTGTGGACCTGAGGGGATTCGAACCCCTGACCTCCTCAGTGCGATTGAGGCGCTCTCCCAACTGAGCCACAGGCCCCCGGTTACCCAAGGAGTGACGCCATTTTAACCGAGAGCAGACGGCTTGTCAAGCAAAATCCTGCTCATCCAGGTCCCATCCGGGTAAACTTTCCATACTTTACGGTACACAGGATCAGGCTGGGAAAAACTGGTTTGACGGTTCTATCTTTCAAAAGTAAGATTCAGATATGCTCTGGTTGGAACGCGTTACCCGCTGGCTTGCCTTTAACCTGTGGTACCTGAAACAGCCACCCTGGGACACAGGCATTTCCCCTCCTGAATTGGTGGCTTTCATCCAGAGTCATCCATCCGGTCGCGCCCTAGATTTGGGGTGTGGGAGTGGAACCAATTTACTCACACTGGCAAAGGCAGGCTGGCAGGTTGTGGGGATTGATCTCTCCCTGCTGGCTGTGTGGCGGGCGCGTCAACGATTGCGCCGGGAGAACATGAAGGGGCAGGTACTCAATGGGAGCGTCACCAATCTCTCGCATGTTTCTCCTCCCTTTGACCTGATACTCGATATTGGCTGTTATCACGGGCTTCCCCAGGAAGATCGCGTGCGCTATCGCCAAAACCTGCTCAACTATCTTGCGCCTTCGGGAACTTTTTTGCTTTACGCCCATCTTAAGCAAGAGGGGCAAAACCAAATGCCCGGCATCTCACGCGAAGAGATGGAAACCTTCAACGCTTTGTTAACCCCTGTCCATATCCAGGAAAGTCGGGACCGCTGGGAACGCGTCGTAGTCTGGCTGGAGTACAACCGATGAAGAAAAAACCGCTTCCACAATTTTTAACTGCATTTTCGCTCAGTTGCCTCATGTTGCTGGCTTCCTGCCAGTTTCCTACCGAATACTTTTTTGCCCCTAACGTTCCCCCGCCCAAGCAATTGGGGAAAACGTCTGTTCCCAGCAGTACTCCCGTTCCATCGCCAACCCCTGTACCTACCTTTACGCCCACCCCCATCCCCTGTGCCTTTGCATGGGTCAATCAACCGCTTGAAGAAGAAACTGCTCGTCTGCAGGATGTGCTGGTGAAAAGCGGATGGAGTACGGTGGAAGGCTTGTTAATGGCATATGGCGAGAACTGTTTGGATGTCAGCACCAACCAGGTGGTACGTTTTACCCCCTTGCAAACTGATTTCTACTTTACGGTGCCGGTAGCGAGTATTGAAAATCAGGATGAACTGGGATTCTGGGCTGAACGCCTGCTCCAGGTTGCAGAACAATTGCCTCAGAATGAACTGCCTGGTATGACCCGGGGCTACATGAGCATTCTGTTTGACAATGGACAGAATCAGGTACGACTCTGGTTTCCGATAGAAGAAGGAATAAAAGCCCTTGAAAATGGACTGCGCGGGAACGCGCTTTTTCAGAGGCTGAATCGTCGCTAGGGGAGGAGACTTTTCTCCATGCGCCAGGCAGGCTCAACAACCTCCACCAGCCTGCCAAGATGATTGATATACTGCCAGCGCCCTGGCTCTGGGGCAACGACGTGATATCCATGGCGTTCGTAAAAGGCCTGCGCACGGGGGTTATCACGGGCAACATTCAAGGTTACATACCGAAAACCACGCCGGCGTAAGTCTTCCTCCACAATGGAAAGAATCAACGCTCCTACCCCTCGACTGCGGTACGGTGCACGCACCCGAAAAGCATACAGATACGCCCGATCCACACCATTACACAACTCCGGACGGTCACAAAGGAACTGCACAAACACCTGCCCAATAATACCCACTCCCTGCAATTCAGCCCCCCACATCAGGGTTAATCCGCGCTTCATGCGCTGGTAGGCATCGGCATACATGCGACGGAAATGGGTGTATTCTCCTTCCCATTCCAGGGCGGGAAGGTCTTCTTCATGTAAATGCCGTACAACCACGCGGGAAAGCAAATCTTCCCTGACTTCCGAAGTTTCTGTCATCGAGAATTCCCCCTCGTCGCGGAAGAAAGCAGGCATTGCAAAAGGGCTTGTTCCTCTTCCACACTGTTCACCCTTCCATCCAGCCATGCCGCGCGGAGTTGCCAGAGGATTTCCCGATACTCGGGCCCGGGAGGAATTCCCATGGCTTTAAGAGTATCTCCGGTGGTTTGAGGATAGACAAAACGCCAGCGATAGATATACCGCTCCAGAACTTCTTTCAGTTGTTTATTCTCTACCAGCAAATACACAGCATACAGGGCTGGTAAAGCAATTTCATCCAGCACTTTGACCACCTGACTGGCAGAGAAATCCTGGAAAGTCTGATGATTTTCCAGCAATGTGCGGGCATCCTGCCAGTGTTCCTGCAATGTGGCGGGGAGACGCAATCTTTCCGCAATCCCCTTACCTTCAGGATTTGGCAACAACCACACCAGATAAGCCAATGCTAGACGAATGGGAAGATTGGCTACCTTCTCCGGGAATTCCCAGGATTCAGGCAGAGGCTCCCTAAGCACGTGTTGCATAGCAGGACGTATTCCTTCATCCCACCCAAAGGCAGGATGAATTGCCGCCAGCAGTCCCAATTCTTGCAGGCGAGCCAGCATGGCAAATACTTTTTCTTCCTGCAAAATCAGGTTCAGTTCATGTCGCAGGCGGTCGCCCGAAAGATGCCTGATCAGCGGGCGACCTTCGTCCATCAATTGCAGAGTGCGATGTTCAATATGGAAATCAAACCTCTGCTCAAAACGCACAGCCCGCAACTGCCGGGTAGGGTCATCCACAAAGGAAAGCGAGTGCAAAACCCGCACGACTTTTTGCTCCAAATCTCGCAAACCACCCCAGTAGTCATACAAATCACCAAAGTGATGTCCATCCAGCCGCACTGCCATGGTGTTGATGGTAAAATCGCGGCGGTGCAAATCCAGTTTAATACTGCTCCGCTCCACTGTCGGAAGGGCTGTGGGGTAGTCATAAAACTCTCTGCGGGCACTGATCAAGTCCAGCGCTTCCGGTAATTCTTGCGGGTCAATCTTATTTTTTTCAGAAAGCATCCCTGCAAGTTTTTCGCGAATGGGAGAGATCGTCCATTTTGCTGTGCCAAACCGGGTATGAGGTAAAATCCGTCCGCCGTAACGTTTTTCCAGCGAGCGCGCCAGATGGATGGCATCTCCTTCAACCACAATATCAAAATCCAGGCTGGGGCGCCCAAGAAGCAAATCGCGCACAAACCCGCCGACAATGTACACCGCCTGATGCAAGCGCCGCGCTTCTGCCGCTACGGCTTTGATTAACATCAATCTTCCTTCAGGGATAGACTCTTCCAGTTCTCTTGCCAGATTACGTCTGCCAGGTACGGGCACTTCGCCACTGATATGGCGCAAAAGGTCGGTACGGGTGACGATGCCCACCACATTTCCAATCTGGCGATCCACTACCGGCACCTGCCCCCAACCAGATTGTGCCATCACATCCCGGACTCGTTCAATGGGGTCGTCAGGATACACAAAAACGGAACCAACCTCCATCAAACTGGTCACGGTCAGCGTACTGAGTTTATGAGCCACCGCACGCTCCACTGCACGGCGGTTCAACAACCCCACCACTTTACCGTCTTCTACCACCGGGTAGCCCTCAAAACCATACCGCTCCATCCACTTCAGGGCTTCCCCTGCCGTCATTTTAGGCGGAACGGTCAAAGGATTGGCAGACATGATCTGACTCACGGTCACAGCCGGGCGAATAAAGCGCGGGAGAACATTCAGAATCTCGCGCTTGATGGCTTCCAGCGGAGACTCGCCACTTTCCTGATACGGCAAAGTTGCACCCTCAGGAATACGAATCAATGCCGCTGCAGCACGCCCATGCCCCCCCCCGCCAAAGCGCGATGCAATACTGGATACATCCACCCGGTCGGTAGTCGAACGTGCCACCAGGCGGATTCCCTCAGGAGTACGCACCAGTAAAAACAGAGCATCGGGGTCAAGCAAGTCGCGAATTTTGTGCGCTACGCTGGAAATTTCGTCCACCATTTCACCAGCGTCTGCCGCCGAGAGGACCACCTGAAGCCCGCCAACCTCAACCGTTTCTGCCATACTGAGCAAAAGGTCATATACCCGCCTTTGCTCCGCAGAAAGGGCTGGGTTAAGGAACTTGTTTGCCACCTCCAGGTTTGCCCCACGTTCCAACAAATAGCCCACGGCTTGTGCGTCTCGCGGCGTGGTACTTGGATAAGTCAGACAGCCAGTGTCCTCATAAATCCCCAGCAACAACAGTGTGGCGTGGAGTGGACTGAGATTGCCGTTATGTTCACGAAGACCTTCTACGAAAAGGCAGGTACAGGAACCTACAGGCTCAATTTTCACTTCCCAGTGGGGAGACAGATTCTCCCGTCGTGTATGATGATCCACCACCTGAACGCGGGTTTTAGCACTCACCCCCCGCAAAGTGACCAGCGACTGCGTATCCACCAGCGTCACCGCTGTCACAGGTTCATTGGGTAAATCCTCAATTTCCACAAAAGGCAGATCGCTCCCATAAAGGTTGAGGAAAGCGCGTACATTGCGGTTGAGGCGGCGGGGCAAAACCGGATAGGCATGCTCATGCATCAAATAAGCACCCAGCATCGCCGCCAGAGCATCAAAATCTGCCTGTTCGTGGGTCATGATCAGGTGCATACCCTCATTATATCCATGCAGGGAGAAAAGTGGAGACAATCTGGCTCAGCCTGTTTTGGGGAAGGACGAACGGGCAGATTTTCGCAAATTTTCTGCCATTTCTACAGGCAGAGAAGAAGCCACCTTGCGCACCAGACGGGCAGTAAGCGGATTTTCTTCACTCCGGCTGAGAATTTGTTTGAGGAAAAAAGACACTTCCGAAGGGGAACGCTGAGCCAGATTTTGCAAAACGATCAACAAATCGTTCAACCAGGCAGGCTCTGGCTTTTCTACCAGCGGTTGCAGGAGGCGAAAAATGGCGGGCAGATTCTCCCAGGCAGGATCGGCAACCAGCCCTTCACAGAGAAGCAACCCGGCTTTGCGATACATGGGCTGTTCACGATTCAACCATGTTTCCAGCATTCGCAAAAGGGGTTCCTCACCTTCTTTGCGAAGGGTCAATGTCCCTTTATCCAGCAATACCCTCAGCAGGGCCCAATCCACATCCAGGGACACCAAACGCTGGAGCATCTCCACCACAGCGGAGGACTCGGACAGGGGCACGTGCCCAAGCATCCATGCAGCAATGTGCCGGGGCTCGCGGTATTCGGCTTCCCAGAGTAAGGGAATAACATCCAGGGTTCTCTGAGGAAAACGCCGTGCCGCCTGAGCCAGTGAGACTTCCAACTGCCGCCATACCAGGGGAGGTACGTGGTAAGAGGGAAGAATGGACTCCCCCGTCACCCTCTCCCCTGCGCGGTAGGCATGATCCCCGTACGTTTCCAGAAAATCGGTCAGCGCGCGGTAGAAATCCATCGGGTGGCTCAATCGCCCGATTAATGTAGTGATCTGTTCCTGTAAACGAATAACCGAAACGGCTGGCATACTTTCCATGAAAAAGAGGTGCGGAATTTACCCTCCGCACCTCATAAGGAACTCAGTAAGCGCGGGCGAAGTACACCTTTTCGGTAGCAGGTTCACCGCATACCACACACCTTCCAGCCCCCCCCGGCTGATCCAGAGGGATACAGCGGGTGGTGGCTTTGGTATCTTCTTTAACCTTGGCTTCGCAGGCGGCAGAACCGCACCACCAGGCAAACGCCCATCCACCCTCCACCACCTGTTTAAGTTCCTCATAATCCTTAACATCGTGGATATGCGAATCGCGGAAGGCAATAGCGCGGTCCAGCAGAGATTGATGAATATCCTTGAGAGTGTCGGCAATGGTCTGAGTCAGTCCCTCTTGAGAGACAAAGGACTTCCCGGCTTTGCCAGGGCGATCGCGGCGCGCCAGCGCCACACTATTCTTTTCAACATCCTTTGGACCAACTTCCAGGCGCAAGGGAACTCCGCGCATTTCCCAGTCGTTAAACTTGAAGCCGGGCGTCACGCCATCGCGGCGATCGACATGCACACGGAAGGCCTCACGCAGTTCCTGTTCCAGGCGGTCCACCACCGGCATCACCAGACTGCGTTCAGCATCATCGCGGTAGATAGGCACAATCACAACCTGAATCGGAGCGAGGCGCGGCGGCAAAATCAACCCCTGATCATCCCCGTGGGTCATGATGATAGCACCAATGAAGCGAGTGGAAAGCCCCCAGGAAGTCGTCCAGGCGTACTGGAGTTCGTTATTCTGGTCAAGGAAGCGGATGTCAAAGGCACGAGCAAAGTTCTGACCAAGGAAATGGGAAGTGCCGGACTGCAAAGCCTTGGTATCACGCATCATAGCCTCAATGGTCATGGACATTTCAGCGCCAGCAAATTTCTCCGTCTGGCTCTTGCGTCCGGGAATCACCGGCACAGCGGCTTCTTCAATGGCAAAGCGATAATAGGTATCCAGCATGCGCATGGTTTCTTCAATGGCTTCTTCCCGGGTGGCATGAGCGGTATGGCCTTCCTGCCAGTAGAACTCCAGCGTGCGGAGGAACAAACGGGTGCGCATTTCCCAACGGACAACATTGCCCCATTGATTAATCAAAATGGGAAGATCCCGATAAGAGCGAATCCACTTGGAATACATGTACCCGATAATCGTTTCTGACGTCGGACGAACGACCAAAGGCTCCTCCAGCGTCTCACCACCACCAACAGTGACCACCGCCAGTTCCGGAGAAAAGCCCTCAACATGTTCCTTCTCTTTTTCCAAAAAACTCATCGGGATAAACAGAGGGAAAGCGGCATTCACATGCCCGGTGGCTTTGAACCGTTTATCAAGCGCTTGCTGAATATTTTCCCAAAGCGCCCAACCATAGGGTTTGACCACCATGCACCCCCGCACGGGAGCATAATCTGCTAAATCGGCGCGCAGGACGATCTGGTTATACCATTCGGAAAAATTTTCAGATTGTGGGGTTAATTTTTCGTCGCTCATGCTTCCTCTCGCTCTCTTCAGCAATGGATTTTTCAATTATAACCGCAACTCGGCGGGTACCGGAGAAATTTTGTAGGCAAGGATTTTGCCCGCTTCGTAAATAAAATGAAAATGCAGAGGATTCGAGCCATTCAGGATATACGGGGCAAATACATGAATGTTTGAAACCACCTCCGGCGAATGAAACAGCCATTCTTTGGGTTTCCAAGCCAGTTTCCCTTCACTGCATCCTTGCGGCTCTCCCTCAGGCGCCTGTGCCGTAAATAACACCAATCCACCGGCGGGAATCTCAAAGCCTTCCCAGGTCAGTATGCCACAAAAAAAAGCCTTTTCCAGATGATACCCCGTTTCCTCTTCAATTTCCCGGAGAACGCCTTGCAGGGCGCTTTCGTCCTCTTCCCAATGCCCACCGATACCGTTCCATAATCCAGCATTCGGAGGACGGTTGCGATGAAGCATCAGGACATCATCTCCCCGGGTGAGGAAACACAGCGTAAATTGCAATTTTGGAAGCATGCCGGGTATTATATGCCAATTCTGCCAATTCACACCATTTTTCAAGAAGGGTAATCCCATTGTCCCCAGCACCCTTGACGGAGAATCCTTAAGATTTTGTGGTATAATTCGTGGCGTTGACTGGTCCAATGGCTGGCTTCGGCTGGCGATCTGGAGACCTGCACCATTTTGAAAGGAGAGCAGACGTCATGACTTTGACAAAAGAACAAAAAGACTCGTTGATCAACCAGTTCCAACGCCACGAAGGCGATACTGGTTCACCGGAAGTTCAGGTGGCATTGCTGACCGAGCGCATCAATCAACTGACCAACCACCTGCGAATGCACAAACACGATGAATCCTCCCGCCGTGGGTTGCTGATGCTGGTCGGTCAACGCCGCCGGCTTCTCGCTTACCTGCGGAAGAAGGATTACAGGCGTTATGTCGCTCTGGCGGAACGCCTGAACTTGCGCACCAAATAACATCAAGGCATAATAGAGTAGATGGTGCAGGAAAGCGAGCCCATCTACTCTTTTTTTGTAAAACCATTCTAATTTCTATGTTGGGCGCGCCCCTGTGACGATTAGGAATTGAATCGTGAAGAGGAAGTCTTCCTCCTCAGGCTTCAGTCCCTGATCGAGCCAGGGGGCGCCAAAGGGGATGTATCATGCAACCAGAATCAAAAGTTTTTACCGCCCTCGTGGGAGGGCAACCTGTCGTATTTGAAACCGGCAAACTTGCCGGTCAGGCTGGCGGCGCGGTGACCGTGCGCCTTGGCGATTCCATGGTTTTTGCTGCCGCCACCATGTCTCCAGAACCCCGTGAAGGCATCGACTTCTTCCCGCTCTCTGTGGAATATGAAGAACGCCTTTACGCGGGTGGACGTATTCCGGGTTCCTACTTCCGTCGGGAAGGCAAACCCTCTACCGAAGCCATTCTTACCGCACGTCTGACCGACCGTCCTCTGCGCCCGCTCTTCAACAAGGAAATGCGTAATGAGGTTCAGGTGATCCTGTTCTCGCTTTCGGCAGATCAGGAAAACCCGCTGGATATCCTGTGCATCAACGCTGCCTCTGCGGCACTGATGATTTCGGATATTCCATGGGGCGGACCCGTTGGGGCGGTACGCATTGGACGGATTGACGGGCAGTTTATCATCAACCCCACCTTCTCCCAGATGGAGATTTCCGATCTGGACCTGCGCATTGCCGGTACTCGCGATGCCATCCTGATGGTGGAATGCGGCGCTAAAGAAGTGGCAGAAGATGTCATGGTGCAGGCACTGCAGTTTGGGCATGAAGCCCTGCAACCACTCATCGACGCTCAACTCCAAATGGCGGCTGAAGTGGGCAAACCCAAGCGCGAAGTGCCCCTGTTTCCGCTTGACCCAACCCTGGTGGATCAGGTGTACGAAAAAGCCGCTGGAGCCCTGGAAGCCGCACTGGATGCGCCCCATGACAAGGCTCAATTGAATGAAGCCGTAGATGCCCTGCAAAAGCAAATTGTCGAAGAAATGGCGGCTGGCGATGAGACACTGGTGGAACCGCTTAAGAACGCCTTTACGGAAGTTTACAAGAAAGTAGTGCGCCGCCGCATTCTGGAAAAAGGTATTCGCCCCGATCACCGCACCCCCACCGAGATTCGCCCCATTTGGTGCGAAGTGGGCATCAGCCCACGCGCCCATGGTTCCGGGTTGTTCACTCGCGGCGAGACCCAGGTCCTCACGCTTGCCACTCTTGGCACTCCACGCGAAGCGCAGGAATTGGATTCGCTTGTACCTATCGAGACCAAGCGTTACATGCATCATTACAACTTCCCGCCTTACTCCACCGGAGAGGTTAAACCCCTGCGCGGGCAATCTCGCCGGGAAATCGGGCATGGTGCGCTGGCAGAACGGGCGCTCGAACCGGTCATTCCGCCGGAAGATGAGTTCCCATACACCCTGCGCCTGGTTTCTGAAGTATTGTCCTCGAACGGTTCCACGTCCATGGCGTCCGTTTGCGGTTCTACCCTGGCACTGATGGATACCGGTGTGCCTATCAAAGCGCCGGTGGCAGGGGTTGCCATGGGTTTGATTAAAGAAGGCGACAACGCCGTGATTCTGACCGACATTCAAGGGCTGGAAGATCACCTGGGCGATATGGACTTCAAGGTGGCTGGAACGGAGAAAGGCATCACCGCTTTGCAAATGGACATCAAGATCAAAGGCATCACCCCAGAATTGATGTCCCGCGCCCTGGCACAGGCACGCGAAGCCCGTCTTGACATTCTCAAGAAGATGCTGGCAGTTATCCCGGCACCCCGACCCGAACTGAAACCGCACGTACCGCGAATCACCATCCTGAAAGTACCTGTGGACAAGATTGGCGCCATCATCGGTCCGGGCGGGAAATTAATTCGCGCTTTGCAGGAAGAGACCAACACCCGCATTGACATCGAAGACGACGGCACGGTGTACATTGCCTCGACCGACAAAGCCGGAGAGATGGCGGCACGCGAGCGCATCGAAGCCGTAACCGAGACTCCGCAGGTGGGACGCATCTACACCGGCAAGGTGGTACGGGTGACCGACTTCGGCGCTTTTGTCGAAATCCTGCCTAACGTGGACGGCATGGTGCACATCTCCCAACTGGACTCCGAGCGTGTCAACCGCGTGGAAGACGTGGTCAACGTGGGCGATGAAGTTACCGTCATGGTCACCAACATTGATCCCGATGGCAAAATCCGCCTTTCCCGCCAGGCTGTGCTGGAAGGCTGGAGCGCGGAAGAGGCTCAGGAACGCGACCGTCCGGGTTCCCGCAGTGGAAACGGCGGCGGACGCCCTGCCCCCTCCCGCACGGGGAATGCTCCACGAAGCGGGGGGCGCCCCGGGAATGAATCGCGTAGCGGCGGGAAACCCGGTGGAGGCAACCGTGGGGATGCTGGTCGCGGTACACAGCGCCGCAGATAATCTGCCTGGCAATTGAAGAATACTACAGGGGCTCACTCCAACCAGGTGAGCCCCTGTTTTTCTTCGACTGTAAAGGCTAGCCCAACCAGTCCACTACATAGGACTCCAGGTCTTCCATATCAGCATCTTTTTCCTCAATCACGCGGTAACGCACGGAAATGCCCGCCAGATGAACCGTATTGGGATCACCCGAAACCAGAGGATGCCACCACTCCAGCGGTTTTCCTTCAGCAAGCAACCGGTAGGCACAGGTCTGGGGCATCCATTTGAGTTCACGGGCTTGTCGAGGGTTCAGGACAAGGCAGGTAGGCATAAGGCTGGAGCGCTCAGAATAAGCCGTGCAACGGCAACGCTCCACATCCAGCAATCGGCAAACCACATTGGTGTAAAAGACCTCGCCGGTTTCTTCATCCTGTAATTTATACAGGCAACAGCGGGCACAGCCATCACACAGGGCTTCCCATTCCTCCTGATTCATTTCTTCGAGGGATTTCTTTTTCCAGAACTCCGGCTCAAGCATGATTAACGCTCCCGGGTGGGCAGATATGGCATGGCAGGACCCGGCACACCCAGAAGTTCCGCCAGGGCTGCCCGCATGGCAACACGGTCATCCCAGGGATATTCTGTCTCGCCAAAGCACATGGATTGCTCATGCCCTTTGCCGCAGGCAATTACCAAATCGTCCGGTTTTGCCATCTGCACCGCCATGCGGATGGCATCGCCGCGGTCTGGCACCAGATAAAACTGCTTTCCCCGCACAGCCCCTTGGGACTCAGCGCCGCGCGCCATTTCTTCCAGAATTCCCTCCAGCGACTCAGTGCGCGGGTCTTCGGCAGTAAAGATGGAAATATCTGCCAGTTGTGCAGAAACTTCCGCCATCAGGCGGCGCTTTTCGCGGTCACGCAAACCTGCCGAGCCGAACACGGCAATCACTCGTCCTCTGGTTATTTGACGAGCGGTTAACAAGGCTTGTTTGAGGGCATTGGGAGTATGGGCAAAATCCACGATGGCGTGGAATGACTGCCCCATGTGAATGCGCTCCATGCGTCCAGGCACACCGCTCATGTTGGCAATACCCTGTGCGGCGTGCTGTGAGTCGATGCCTAAACCTAAAACTGTAGCGGCAAAAGCAGCTAAACAATTGCTGACATTGTACTCACCCACCAGACAGGTTTCGACAGGCTGGCGAAAGTCTCTTCCCACAATATCAAAGCGCAAACGATCTGCTTCATAGCGAATGTTCTCTGCGCGCAGGTCTGCCCCCTCAGCCAAACCATAACTCACCGCAGGCACCCGCACAAGGCTCTGCAAATACTCGTAAGATTGGTCATCACGGTTCAGCACAGCCAGACGAGGATTGCCATGCGGCTTTTCCGGCGTTTCGGAGAGCATGGTGAAAAGCCGCCCCTTTGCCGCTCGATAGGCTTCATACGAACCGTGATAATCCAGATGCTCATGGGTGATATTGGTGACCACGCCCACATCAAATTCGCAGCCAGTAACACGATGCTGTTCCAATCCATGCGAAGTGGCTTCCAGCACCACATGGGTAAGTCCGGCAGCACGCATACGCGAAAGGTACCGCTGAACCTCGGGGGCTTCGGGCGTGGTAACGTGAAAGCCGGTATCGACCACTTCATCGCCAATCACCGCATTGACGGTGGAGACAATGCCAGCGCTATGCCCGGCAGCCAGCAAAATTTGGTAAATCAGGTTTGATGTGGTAGTCTTCCCGTCTGTGCCGGTGACCCCGATGACGGTCATCTCATGCGCAGGGAAATTGTAAAAAGCCGCCGACAGGTATGCCAGCGCCTCGCGTGAATTGGATACACGCAAGTATGGGATAGAAAGCCCGGAGATTTCCTGCATCCCTACAACCGCAACGATTCCTCGTTCGATGGCGTGAGGGATAAAGGTATGCCCATCCACGCGGGTACCGGGGAAAGCCACGAAGATATAACCGGGTTGAGCGTCTCGATGGTTATAAGTAATACCGGTCACCGGAACATCGGGGAGAGTTCCTTCCCAGAATACCTGAATGGGAAGGTGGCGAATCAACTCAGGGAGTGTACGGCGCACAAAACCGATCATAAATTCTCATCCTTCCGTCCTGATTATACCCTCAACACCCTCGTGTTTCCCTATTTTTCGAAGATTGCTCACCAGAGCAGTGGATATTGCACAAAAACTATCCAAAAAGTTCTTAAAAAGAGAATATCGTATTTTCAACCTTGGAAATTACTCACAAATTCGGATGAATGGGGGAACTTTAACCTTTCGTCCCGGCTTGTACTGCATGAGCGGGGATCTGGCCATTACGGGGGACAGGCAGAGTCACCTTCACGGTACAAGCCATTGGGGCTTTTGTCAAGACGCATGGCAATGCCCCGACCGATATTCTTTATGATGAATCGGTTCTCTATTCTGTCGCCGGAAAGATGTCTCTGCTCAAGTAGGGTCTGGGGAGTGTGGTGCCCCGGACATTCCCCCAGGAAGGTGAATCTTCCCCTCACCTTCCTGCAATTTTTAAAGAAACAAACCTCTCAAGCAGAATCCGTTTCTTGAGAGGTTTGTTTTACAGAATTTCTAAAATTATCGCAAGGATTGGCGCAAACCTTCCAGTTGTCCTGCCAGCGAACCATCCACGACACGGTTGCCCAGACGAACAATCAACCCGCCAAGGATAGAGGGATCTACGCGGAAGGAAACCGCCGCCGCCGAACCCAGTCGGGAGAGGACTTCTCGTTTCACCAATTCCTGTTCTTCTTCCGTCAGGGGCAAAGCACTCACAATCTCTGCGTGATCGGCAACAACGCTTTCAATCCCTTCCAGCACGACCACTTTTCCACCACGGACACCGGCAAAGAATTCGTTGAGCAGGGCATGCTGACGCTTTTCATCCAGATTCTCGCCAATTAACTTCTGCGCCGCGGCAATTGCTAGCGCGCCTACCTGACCACGCAACTCAGACAGCATACGATTGCGCTCCCCT
The DNA here is from genome assembly GCF_000199675.1 of Anaerolinea thermophila UNI-1. Taxonomy (GTDB): domain Bacteria; phylum Chloroflexota; class Anaerolineae; order Anaerolineales; family Anaerolineaceae; genus Anaerolinea; species Anaerolinea thermophila. Next base: position 1,153,332 of record NC_014960.1, on the reverse strand, counting down.
TCGAGTTCTGCCATCACCTGAGCACGGGCTTTACCGGCTTCGGCTTCGGCTTGGGCGCGAATCTCTTCTTCAACCTTCTGAGCACGCAAAGTGGCTTCACGAACGATTTCAGCAGCCTTCTGCTGGGCATCCGCCAGGATGGATTGAGCTTCTTTTTCCGCATTGGCGCGCGCTTCCGCGGCAATACGGGCATCTTCCAGACCCTGAGCAATCGTCTTGCGGCGCTTTTCCATCATCTCCGAAAGCGGCACGAAAACCCAGGCTCGCAGGGTGATAAACACCACTGCGAAAGAGAAGATGTAGACCAGCAAATAACCAAGGTTAATACCCAGTGCTTCCAAAGCCCCCTCCTTTTACAGCACGAAGAGCATGAGGAACGCGATCACCAGACAGTAAATGGCGATGGCTTCCGAGAAAGCAATCCCCAAAATCATGTTGGTGAGCAGGTTACCATAAGTGTCAGGATTACGCGCCATACCCTCCAGCGCGCCCTGAACACTTAAACCGATGCCAATCCCCGCACCCAGAGCCCCAATCATGGAAAGCCCAGCGCCGATGAATTTTGCCGCCTCGATAATATCCCCAGTCATTGTTTGATTACCTCCTCCAGAATGATTTCTATCCTAACAGTTTCAGGGAATGAAGGGCTTAGTGAGCGCCCTCACCATGCTCCCCGCCATGTCCACGAGTAGCCTGAGCCATAAAGACCATAGTCAACATGCCAAACACAAAGGCTTGAATCAAGCCCACGAACACCTCAAACAGCACCACAAAGGACTGCATGAATACCGGAATGAGCGAGCCTACCAGGAAAAGCAATACAGCACCGGCAAACATATTGCCGAACAACCGGAATGCAAATGAGAGGATTTTGGCAAACTCGGAAATCAATTCCAGCAGTCCTACCAGAAAGTCCATTGCCCCAAAGAATGGCTTCTTGAATAAATTCAGCACATTGAAGAACTTATAGAAATAAGCCCCGCCCTGCGCGCGTACCCCAATCACCTGAGTCATCACCACCGAGATGAGCGCCAGCGCCAGGGTAAAGTTCAAATCGGTGGGAATACCGCGGAAGAAAGGAATAATATGATACCCCGTTTCTCCTTCATGCACTTCGCCGGGCAAAATGTTCACAACCCCGGGAAGAAGTTCCTGAAGGGCATGACCACCTTCCTTGACTTCATGCACCAAGCCAAACGTTTCCACAATGGGGGTGAGTTTCATCAGGTTGCCAACCAATACAAAAATCAGGATGGTTGCAAACCAGGGGAAGATGGTTTTAGCATACTTTCCTGCAGAAGATTCCGTGAGGTTATAGAGAATCTCCACCAGGGCTTCCATCAACCCTGCCACCCCTTTGGGAACCAGCGTGCCACTCTTCAATTCACGGTGTACAGAGTATGCCAGCCAGAAAATAACCAGCAGTACCAGAACCAGCATCACCAGGGTATTGGTGAGATAGAACTCCCCGATGACGGGTAAAGTGAACAACGGCTCATGGGTGAGATTTTCAGGGGCGACCTGAATATGAGGCTGTACGGGTTTGACAAAAATCACCGCAACAATGTTGAGGATGATGAATAATAAGACCCACCAGCGATGTCGAATGCCCAATGGTCCACGATTAACCGTTTTTTCCAATGTCTGCCTCCTCTCCATTCTGATGTTTCAGGTTGCTCTTAATCTTTGCCGTAGTGGCACGAACAATAAAAAACATCACCAGCAATGAAATTGGGATGCTGGCGAAGACAAGGATCAAAGTCATCACTGGACGGGTCTGAAAACGTGCATCCAGCCACAATCCCCCTAAAACAGCCCCTAACACAATTACAAGTGTGACACACCCTGCCTGAGCGGCAAACCCTGCCAGCGTCAGATTCAGCCAGTAACGGCTTCGATCGGGCTTCGGGGCGTTGGTCTGGCTCATAAAACGGATTATAACATAACCAAATTTAATGCGTCAACCAACCTGCAAAGGGATTGGATAGCATTGACCAAAATACTCGTCAAATTACTCATCCTTTAGGTTAACTTCCATGCCAGGGCATAAATTCCTCATCCGGTTGTGGCATTCGAGCATAGATTTCCCAACGGTTTAACCCTTCGCGAAGCGGCCCAACCGTTTTCAGTTTGATTTCCACAACCTCGCGGGCAAAGAGCAAACATTCCCGGGGAGATTTTCCATCCATCCAGGCTGTCAGGAATCCCGCCCAGAAGGCATCTCCGGCGCCGGTGGCATCCACCACCTGAACAGGACGCACCGGTAATCGTAACGCAGGATGTCCCCGTTGGGAAAGCAAAGAGCCCTGCTCACCCATGGTGAAAACGACAATCTCCGCTCCCCAATCATGGAACCGCCGAATGTATTCAGCCGGCGTTTCCCCCTCCCCAAACAGGCGGTGACAATCTACCAGCGAGGCTTTGGTCAACGTCACTGAGCGGTACACTTCACGAATGACTTCCAGGGCTTGCGAATGATTTGCCCACACCTTGGGGCTGAAATTCGGGTCAAAAGAGACGGCTTTGCCCCATGCCTTTGCCCGCTGGATGGCGCTGAGTACCGCAGAGCGGGAAGGCTCCATCGAGAGAGGCCAGGTGGTGATGTGTACCACCTGCGCCGCCCGAATTACCTCGTCGGGGATATCCCGGGCTGTGATGCGAAAGTCGGCGCCGCGGTAAGGCTGGAAGTCCGGCGTGCCAGAGGTACGTGACACGAACACCAAACTTGTGGGAGCCTGTTCCTCGTGGCGCAACCAGCGGACATCCACCCCGCTTTGTGCTACGCGGCGCTCCAGGAATCGCCCAAAGGCATCATTTCCTACACAAGCAATCAACGCCGAACGCCCACCCAGGCGTGCCACGTTCACCGCCAGGTTGGCAGGTGAGCCGCCTTGAAATCGGCAAAAGCACTCCGTCGCATCCAGGTTTTCTGCAGGCTCCGTCCCGATGAGATCTACCAGAATTTCTCCAATGGCAACCAGCCCTAAATCTTCCATGTTCCTGTTCTCCCTTTACCCTTCTTCTATCCGATATGCGCGTACTTCGCCGGGCAACATTCCCTGAACGACAAAGTGCACGCCGTTATAAACCAGTTCTTCATCCTGAAATGCAGGTAGAGCAAACGCTAACCTCAGACGCAAAGAGGACGGCACAGATAAACCAAACCTGCCCACTCTGCGGTGCGGGTTGGTGTTGACCAGAAAGACAAAGGATGGGGATTCGCCCGCTTGCGTCCATGCCACAATGGGGTTCATCCCTGTAGCGTCCGGCGGGATGAGCCAGCGCGTTGTGGAATCTTCAATGTCCTCGCGGATTTTCTCATAAAACCAGCGGATGCGCTGAAGATTGGCGTACAGGCGAGTATTTCTACCCCAGCGGTACATTCCATGCGTCACTTTACTTCCACGCTTTTCCTGAAACACGTACAGTTTGGTGTAATACTCATTCGGCGCAGGTTCGGGGTGTGGGTCGCGGGTTTCGAATCCCAGCGCCACATACGAGGGCATATCTGTCAGCATCAGGGAGAGGAAATAACGGGCTTCGTTACCGTGCAGATAAAAACGGTCAAAACGGGGGTCGTCCTTATCCGAGGTCATCACGGTAAAGCAGGGAGCACACTTGCGAGTGCGAAGCAGGTCATCGTAATAGCGGAAACGTTGCAGGAACTCCGCCGTCCCCATGCAGGTGGACTGCAAATCTCCCAGGGTGACATCGGCTTGCGAGGCTTCCAGATGATCAATTTCTTCGCCATAGCCCATGACATCTCGCGGTGGAAGAAAGGACTCGGCAAAATAACCAAAAGAAGGAACATTATTCCTCTGTCGAATGGTCTCTTTCACCGCACCAAGGATGTCGTAAGACTCATCCACCTGATCGGGTACGCCTTCCGGGCGCATCTGCACGTGGGACATATCTCCGCGCATAAAGTCAAATCCAAAGGATTTTTGGACTTCAGCATAATGGGAACAAACATACTCCCACACCGGCTTTACCGGCTTGCTGAAATCCAGTTCCCAGGTCTTGCCATCCTCTTTACTCTCATACAGGCGATAGCGCGCCAGGGGATTGAACACCCGCGACATGGAAGTAGGATTCGTCATGCGAAAATCGCGCCATACCATGCCAAATTCGTCCACTACCTCTGCATCCGGAGATGGGTCTACCTCAATCCCCCTGAAAGGCGGCGCCATGGTAGCAGGAACTGTCTCCAGCCCCTGTTCATACAATCGCCGGATGAGCGCCATACGTCGATTTAAGCGCCCCCAGAAATCTTCCGGTGTGCCAAAAAGGACTCTGAGCCTGTCCTTTTCTTCGGTTTGTGGAGAAAAGAAGGCTTCAGCCGATGCCGGAACAGGCACACCCTCAACGGCAGAGCCATGCTCCTGCACAAAAGCCCAGATCACCGCCTGCACCCGCGGAATTAAATCGTCTGAATGATCCACAATGTCCAAATCCCGTCGTTGCATCCATTCAAAGTATTCCGGGTAAGCCAGTGCCATCTCCGAAAAACGGTCGGTATGGGGAATCACATCCATGCCCACTGCCCGCCCCATCACATGGAGCAGGTGAATCACCGCTTTCAATTGCGCCTCCACCCGATTCAACCAGGGGAACAATTCTGCCAGTTCCACACTGTAAAACTCACGGTTGATTTGCCACGAACTCATCCCATAGATGCTGGCGACCACCCCGGGCTCCCAAATGGGCAGGATGTGAATGGAGTCGTAAACCTCAGGCAAGGTAAGACAGTATTTGACTAGATTGAAAAAGTTACCAATGGTGCGAATGTTCACCCCCACCATGCGGGTGCGCTTCAGCCAGGTAGTGTCTGGATGGTCCTGCACCGGGCTTAGCAGTTCAGGAGGTAGTGAACAAGCCGTTTCGGGACGGCTGTACTCTTCACTCAAGGCAAGATCAACCGCTTTACCATACCGCGCTCTGAGGAGGGAAATGACCTCCTGCGCGGGTAGTTGAAGAGCCTGTTCAGGTAAAAGATTCGGAACGAATGAAAGACGGCGAAAACGGTACCAATCCAGCCATTCTTCGGCTTTCTGGCGGTCTCGCCACACCTCTTGATAAGCCTCAAACTGCTCTAAAAAATCCATATCCTCTTCCTATGAAAAAGACAGCAGATTCCCCTCACGGTTCCTCTGCTGTCTGGTAAGGTTCATACGCTCTTTAGAACAACGCCGAAGCCGCGGCAAGAGATTGCCCGTACCAAGGAGCCACAATCACCCCGAGCGCCAGCATCAAGACCACACAAACCAGCATAGCGGTTTTCCAGGAAACCGAAGGCTTCAAAGGAGTTTCATCAGCGCCCGGGCGGTAAAGGGTTTTCATCACCGTAAGATAGTAGTATAACCCAATGACTGAGGTCAGCACGCCAAGAATAGCAAGGGCGATCTGCCCCGCTTCAATTGCTGCAGCAAACACCAGCACCTTTCCAATAAAACCACTCAAGGGAGGAATCCCTCCCAGCGAGAGCAAACTGATGAGCATCGCCAGGGCAATCGCCGGGTTACGTTTTCCCAGTCCGGCAAAGGCATCCAGGTCCTCTGAACCAACCTGTTGCGCCACCAACCAGACAATGGCAAATGCCGCCAGATTGGTGACCAGATACGAAGCCAGGTAATACACCATTCCCGCCACCCCAAGCGGAGAATCTGCAGCCACACCAACCAGAATATACCCTGCCTGAGCAATCGAAGAGTACGCCAGCAAGCGCTTAAGATTCCGCTGGGTCAGGGCGAGCAGGTTTCCGATGATCATACTCAACGCTGCGAGGATGGCAACCACCATCGTCCAGAAGGATGCCATCTGCGGGAACACCACCAGCAACACACGCACCAGCACGGCAAAACCTGCCGCTTTGGAAGCCGTGGACAGGAAGCCTGCAATCGGTGTAGGCGCGCCCTCATAGACATCCGGCGCCCAGAAATGGAAGGGAGCCACCGAAATTTTGAACCCAAACCCCACCAGAGTCAGGAAAAGCGCACCGCCCACCAGTAGCGAGGAAACGCCGCTCTGAGTAAGGCGGAAGGGGATCATGGTAAGATTGGCAGTACCACTCAGCCCGAAAAGCCAACTGAAGCCGTAAAGCATCACCGCCGAGGTGACTGCACCATAGAGCATATACTTGATGCCCGATTCAACCGATTTCTGGCTCTCAATGTGGAAACCCGCCAGGATATACAGTGGGAGCGAGGTGGTCTCAATTGCCAGGTAAAGCATGATGAGATTCGCAGAAGACGCCATCAGGCTCATTCCCAGGGTTGCCACCAGCACCAGGGCCAGATACTCCCCCGTGAGGGTGCGAGAATGCCCGATAGAAATCAGCACGGTAATCGCTGCACCGAGCAGGAAAAGCAAGCGGAAACTGAAAGACACCCAATCCAGCCGAAGCATTCCCCCAAAAATTAACTGTGGGGTCTCGGCAGGGCGGGCAAATACCGCGCTTAACACCGCAATCACCGCCAAGCCAATAGCGGTAAACCACCCCAGCACACCATCTGCCTGACGACGCAACCCCACGTTCAAAATCAGCACCAGCGCCGCCAGAACAACCAGCAACATTTCCGGAAGAATGGTTAAAAGCATTGAAGGTTCAAAGGGAGCAGGTGTCATTTAGGCTCCTCCCACCAGGACCAGAATTTGGGCAATGCCCGACTCAATCAATGGGACCATCCGACTCCAGGTGGGCAAAATGCCCATCAAAATCATCATCGCCGAGAGTCCCACGATAACAATCTTATCCATTACAGAGACATCTCCCACCAGGACATTCAAATTTTCAGGAAGGCTTCCAAAGAAAACCCTGCGGACAACCAGCAAAATGTATCCAGCGGTGACAATCACACCCAGAATGGCGATGATGGCTACAATCGGCATCACCTGCCAGGCGCCCATGAAGATGGGAAACTCTGCCACAAAGCCGGAGAAGGCAGGCATGCCCATCGAAACCAACCCTGCCACAATGAAGCCCAGCGCCGCCAAGGGCATTTTCTGAACCAAGCCCCCCAGTTCGGGAATATGACGGGTATGCGCGCGGTCGTACACCATACCAACCACAGCAAAGAAGAGAGCCGTCATCACGCCATGGGAGAACATCTGCAAGCCAGCGCCGAGCAACCCCTCGCGGTTCAGGGTGGCAAAACCAATCATCACCAGCCCCATGTGCGAAACAGAGGAGAAGCCGATGACATACTTGAAATCACTCTGAATCATGGCAATCAGCGCGCCATACACTACATTGACCGTTCCCAGCGCCAGAATGAGCGGTGCATAGAACTGCGCCCCCTCAGGCATGAGAGTGATGGCTACACGCAGAGCAGCGAACGCCCCTACTTTCATCTCCACACCCGCCAGCATCATCGAAACGGCTGTCGGCGCGGCAACATGACCATCGGGCGCCCAGGAATGGAAGGGGAAAATACCCCCCAGAATGGCAAACCCGCCAAAGACCACCAGGAACCAGCCAATCTGGAAGGCACGGCTGAAACCTGCCTGTTCCAGTTGCAGCATGTCGAAGGTATGCCCACCTGCGCTCCACATCGCCAGCACCCCCACCAGGGAAAGCACCGACCCCAGGAAGAGGTAAAGGGTCAGTTTCATCGAGCCGTAATCACGGGTTTTGGGGTAGCCCCAAATGGCAATCATCAGGTATTTGGGGAATACCGCCAATTCAAAGAAGAAAAACAGCATGAACAGGTCCAGCGAACAGAAAACACCCTGAACGCTGGTACCCAGGAACATGTAAAAAGCGAAAAATTCACGTGGGCGCTCTTCCACATGCCAGGAAACCATCACCCCGGCAGTAAGAACCACCGCTCCCAGAAGCACCAGCGGCACACTGACGCCGTTCACCCCCGTGAAGTAGGCAATGCCCAGCGATTTCACCCACTCCATGCGCTCAATGAACTGATAGCCCCCCAATTGCACATCGTAGGCGAAGTACACCCAGAACGCCAGCGCCAGATCCAGCAGGCTGGCAATCAGTGCAATCACACGAATGGCTTGCTTGCGCTCCGCCGGCATCGCCAGGATGATCAGCCCGGCAACGAGAGGAATAAAGATGATCAGGCTCAAGATTGGAAAACCCATCCTGCGCTCCTTAGAACCACAATCTGACTGCCCGGTTGATGACGTCTACAATCCAGCCGGGCATGACCCCAATGACCAGAATCAGCGCCATCAACGGCGCAATGACCAGCATTTCACGAACGTTCATCTCGCTTACATGCCCCTTCCAGTGCTCATTGAGAGGTCCATGCAATACCTTCCAGAGCGCTTTGAGGGTGTACGCGCCGGTGAAGAATAAACCAATCATGGAAAGCGCGGTAAAGACGGTCAGCACGCCCCAGGCTCCGCGCACCACCATAAACTCTGAGACAAACCCGTTCAATCCCGGCAACCCAAGCGAAGCCATGGAAGTGAAAATCAACACCGAGCCGTACACCGGTAAGAGAGCATACAAGCCACCAAAGGCGTTCAAATCGCGGGTATGCGCACGTTCGTAAATCACACCAACCAGGAAGAACATGCCCGCTGAATACAGTCCGTGATTGAACATCTGCAACACCGCGCCGTTCATGGCAATATTAGCGTCCAGCGTACCGGGCGCAATCGCCATGGCTGCTACCCCCAGCACCACAAATCCCATATGATTGATAGAGGAATACGCCACCAGGCGTTTGAAATCATTCTGCCCAAACGCGCCGAGCGCGCCAAAGATAATGGCTAACGTAGCCAATCCGGCAAGCCATAAGGCATACTGTCGGGACTCGGCTGGGTAAAGCGGCAAAACCAGGCGAATGAAACCAAAGGCTCCCAATTTCAGAAGCACCCCAGCCAGAATCATCGAGCCAGCCGTAGGCGCTTCGGTGTGAGCATCGGGAAGCCAGGTGTGGAAGGGCCAAACGGGGACTTTGATAGCAAACGCTACCACAAAAGCCCAAAACGCCACGGCTTTGACCGTCGAGAGAGGCAAGCCTAACAGCACTCCGCCAGGCAAATCCAGCGAGGGCCAGAGTTCAATCAATCGGGTAATATCATAAGTTTGAGTCACCACCCCAATCAACTGAATTGCCAGCAGTAAGCCCAGCGACCCTGCCATGGTGTAGAGGATGAACTTTAGCGAAGCATAATTGCGATTGGCACCGCCCCACTGAGCAATCAGGAAGTACATGGGCACCAGTCCCACTTCCCAGAAGACAAAGAAGAGAAGCAAATCCAGGGCTAAAAACACGCCCAGCATGCCCGTCTCCAGCAACAGGAACAGCACCATGTACGTGCGTACATTGTCCTGAATGCTGAAAGATGCCAGAATAGCCAGCGGCGTCAGCAGGGTGGTAAGCAAAACCATGGTGAGGGCAATGCCGTCGATGCCCACATGGTACGAAGAATGAATGGCGGGATACCACACCGCTTCTTCAACAAACTGGAACTTTGCCCCCTGCGGATCAAACCTGAACCATAGGATAACCGAGAGGATCAACGGAATGAGACTGGCAACCAGGCTGAACCAGCGGATGAGCGTCAACCGATCGCGGGGGATGAGTAAAAGCAAAAGCGCCGCACCGGTTGGGATGAACAAAATCAGGGAAAGCAGATGATTACCGAGAAAATCCATGTTGTGGAGACCTCCTGAATCGAGCCTCGTTCTTCTGCCACGCTACCCGACAAACATCAGGTACAGGACAATACCCAGCAAAATCGTCCCGATCAGCGTCACCATCAGATACTGCTGGACACGCCCGCTCTGAATGGGACGCAACGTCTCGCCGCTCTTGCGCGTGCCACCGCTAACGACAGCATCCCCAAACCAGTTGATAACCGCAAGGTCGAAGTAGCGGCGCAGAGCCACACCAAGATTCCACGTTCCACGGGCAACGCCTTCAATGATGCCATCCAGCACCATCTTGTCGAGGAAGCGGTAGGTGAATACCTCCGCAAGCCAAACCGAAGGACGCACAAACACAGCATCATAAAGTTCGTCAATGCCGTACTTGTACTTGAACACGCGGTAAAGCGCCCCCAGCGGTTTCTGGAGTGGATCAGGCTCACCTGCGCGAACGTTGCGGTACACCAGCCATCCCAGGGTCAAACCACCCAGCGAAACCACCAGCGAGGTTAACAAAGGGAGCAAACTCTCTACAGCATGTTCCCCTTCACCGTGAAGCATACTGCCGACAAACTCACCAAACCAGTTGGGAATGAGCCCTCCCAGCAGAGGGAACTTTTCGGGGATGCCGCTCCACCCAAAAGCAACCGCAAAAATCGAAAGTACCACCAGTGGAGCCGTCATCACAACGCGGCTCTCCACAGCATGCTCGGCAGCATGCGTGCGCGGTGTTCCCAGAAAGATCAAGGTAATCTGACGCATGGTATAGAAAGCCGTGAGGAACGCAGCAAACGCCAGCGTGCCAAACACCCACCAGTGCTGACCGGCAAACGCTCCTGTGAGAATCTCATCCTTCGACCAGAACCCAGCAGTCAAAACCGGGAAACCGGAAAGCGCCAACCCGCCGATGAGGAATGTCCAGAAGGTCACCGGCATTTTGGCTTTCAATCCGCCCATGTTGAACATGTCCTGCGGATCAATTTTCTCATCGGTATGCAGAACCCCATGCTCCATGCCGTGAATCACCGAACCGGAGCCGAGGAAAAGCAATGCCTTGAAGAAGGCGTGGGTGACCAGATGGAACACTGCCGCCACATACGCGCCAATGCCCACCGCGGCAATCATATAGCCCAACTGCGAGATGGTGGAATATGCCAGTACCCGTTTAATGTCATTTTGCGCCAGCGCAATCGTAGCGGCAAAGAGAGCAGTGAAAGCGCCAATAAACGCCACTACTGACATCGCCGGCGTGAGTACCCCGCCTTCCCAACCCGCCGAAAGCAGTGGGTAGATACGCACGGTCAGGTACACACCAGCCGAGACCATTGTAGCGGCATGAATCATTGCCGAAACCGGCGTGGGACCTTCCATCGCATCGGGCAACCAGACATGCAAGGGGAACTGCGCACTCTTGCCTACCGTACCGATGAATAACAGCAATCCCAAAAGCCCGGCAACTGAGAGATCCAGCACCCCGGAAGGTGTTTGCGCCAGTACCTGAAGCACATTCGGATTCATCAGGGCTTCGCGGTAATTCAGACTTCCCGTTGCCGTGTACACACCCACAATACCCAACAGCATGAACACATCACCCACCCGGGTGGTCAGGAAAGCCTTAATGGCAGCTTTACGCGCCGATTCCTTGCCATACCAGAAACCAATCAGCATGTAGGAACAAAAGCCCATGATTTCCCAGCCAATGTACAGGGTCAGCAAATTATCGGTGACCACCAGCAGGAACATGGCAAAGGCAAACAGGCTGATCAGCGCAAAGAACCGCGAATACATGGGCTCAACCGAAGGCACACGATGAGTGTGTCCATGGGCATCGCGCACAGTCGCTCCATGGGGAGGAAGACCAGGGCGGTCGTGATCACCTTCCGGCTGACCAAAATTGTGGTAACCCACACTGTAGATAAAAATCATTAAGATGGTCCAAGCCACAAAGAACAGGGTCACTGCACCCACCGGGTCCATCAACACCCCAATCTTCAGCCAATCACCACCCAAGGGCAACCAGTTCCATGTAGAGGCAAATGGTTCTTCACTGAGATGAGGCTGGCTTACAGCGCGAAAGAACACCACCATCGCCAACAGCCATGAGAGCGCCGCTGAAGCAATTGCCAGAGAATGGCTGAGCGCCCGTTTGCGATGGGTAAACAGAGCAATGACACCAAAAGCCAGCAATGGAGGGAATGGAATTAACCAGAGAAGCACTTCAGAAGTCATGCGGTGTACCCCTCCTACCCTTTAAGAAGATTCATTTCATCAACCACAACAGTCTGACGGCGGCGATAAGCCGAGATAATCAGGGCTAACCCCACCACTGCTTCTGCCGCAGCAGCAATCAAAACGATTGCCACAAAGACCTGCGCATCCACTTCAGGCGCCCACAAGTAACGCCAGAACGCCAGCAGGTTAACATTGACGGCATTCAGCATCAATTCCACGCCCATTAAAATGGACACGGCATTTTTACGCACCAACACTCCCAGCAAGCCAATGGAGAACAAGCCCGCAGAAAAGATTAAGTACCAAGCCAGTGGAATCACATGTCCTCCTCAGGAACGTTTCTTGAGGTCACCCGCGACATAAATTGCGCCGATCATCGCGGCAACCAGCAAAACCGACGCCACCTCAAACGGAATGACATAGCGGTCGGGCATGACCAAGGCGATTCCCAACGCTTCCAGATTTTCTCCGCCGGCTGTCAGCACCTGCGGAGCCTGAAACACTCCCTGCCACTGCAACAGCAAATAAATTATCCCCCCAAAGGCAATTAGCACCACCAGTGCCGCCCAACCCCAACCGGGGAGCAGTTGATCGCCGGTTTCCTCCATGGAACGGCGGGTGAGCATCACTGCAAAAATGATGAGAATGGCAATGGCGCCGATATACACCGCCACCTGAATGACGGCAAAGAAAGAAGCCTCCAGCGTGGCAAAAGTTGCGGCTACACCAAACAACGCCAGAATCAACCAGAAAGCCGAATGGATGGTCTTACGAGCAAAGACAACCATTGAAGCCGAGAATAACGTCAGCAGAGCAATCAACAAGAAGACGATTTGTAAAGCGCTCATGAATCACTCCCGTTTCAGGATTGAGCCGCTGAAGTCTCATCAGAAGCCACAGGCGTAGCCAGCGGACGCGGTTCGCTCACCATCGGACGACGGCGGCGTTTGGTACGGCGCTCTCCCCATTCCATGAACAGGAAAAGAAGCAGCAAATTGACGACCAGCAAGCCTACCACCTGGAACAAGAATTGCCCTTCCAGCACTTTTGCCACGATTGCCGTAACCAGGAAAGACAAGATAGAAAGCGGGGTCAACACCTTCCAGTTCAGGTCCATCATCTGGTCAATGCGGAAGCGTGGCAGAGACCCCCGTACCAGAATGATCAGGTAATACATCACAAAGGTCTTTATAAAGAGATATACCAGCCCCAGCAACGGCACCTGATCCACAAAGGGACCACGCCACCCGCCAAGGAACAGGACAGCAAATAATAGCGCGGCGGTAAAGGAGTGCAGAAATTCCCCCACAAAGAACATACCAAACTTCAACCCGGAGTACTCGGTGTTATACCCTGCCACCAGTTCAGACTCGGCTTCCACCAGGTCGAAAGGTGCTCTACCGGTTTCTGCCATTGAAGTAACAAAGAACACCAGCGCGGCAATGGGAGCCGCTACCAGATACGGCACCGACTGGGCTTTCACAATGTCATTCAGTCCCATCGAACCCGCCAGAAGGACGGGAATAAGCAGAGAAACCACCATAGGGACTTCGTAGGAAATCAGTTGAGCCACTGAGCGGGACGCTCCCAGAAAGGCATACTTGTTGTTCGAGGCATACCCCGCCATGAGAATGGCAAGCACCCCAAAGCCACCCACAGCAATCACATACACCACTCCCACGTTCAAGTTGACCCCCATGATGCTCATCGTGAAGGGCAAAATTGCCCAGATGAGCAACACCGAAGCCACTGCCACAATCGGCGCCAGATTGTAGATGACCTTATCAGCACCCTGGGGAGTAATGTACTCTTTGGTGAAAATCTTAATCATGTCGGCAATGGATTGAAAAATTCCCCAGGGGCCCACCCGATTCGGTCCAAAGCGGTCCTGGATGCGCCCAATGAGTTTGCGCTCAAACCAGATGAGGAAGAGCACCCAGAGCAAAGCCACCGTAGCCAGAATGGCAGCACCCAGGAACATCAAAATTACATCTACAACAGAGGGCAGAATGCCCCACCCAATCAGCACAGAGCGCAGCCATTCAGCAATCCATTGGATTGGGTTTTCAAGCCAGTTGCTCATACACCTCTCCAATTAAAACCATTCCAGCGCGCCTTTTCGCCAGGCATAGAGCAAACCGCCCAGCAAAATCAGCAGGAAAAGGATTCCCTCAAATACCGCAAAAAGAGGCAGTTGCTTGAATGCAACTGCCCAGGGGAACAGCAAAACCATTTCTACATCGAATACCAGAAACACCAGAGCATAAATGTAGTACTGTGCTTTAATCTGAACACGCGCTGGCCCGGCGACTTCGATACCACATTCGTACACAGAGGTTTTAATCGGATTGGGTTTTTTAGGTGCCAGAATGCCCGCCAGTCCAATTGCCACCGCTGGCAAGAGCACCGCAACAACAAGGAAGATGCCAATATACAGCCACGCAGTCAACATGGAGACTCCTCGAATGAGAAAAATTTTCGGGATTTCCTGCCACGCAGTGACCCCATCCCGTGTTCAGCATATTCAATTCTTGTTTATTTTATCACAATTCACCAAATCACTTGACGAACGAGTCTGGCGATTTTGCCCCATCACCCAAAGAAGGATAAACAAAATCATCGCCAAGAGAATTATTCCTTGAAGCCAGGACACAGTAATTCCAGAAAAACCTAAGAGAAGCAACTCACCTTCACGTACCAGTAACAGCCTCTCTTCCCCGGAAGGTTCATCTGACCATAACCAAATCCGCCAGGTTTTACGTCCCTGTGTCATACTGGTCAGTTGCCAGGAAAATTGTACCGACTTTCCCCCTTGTACCACCTGCGAGACTTCACCACCGCCTGAGACTTCTGGCGAAGTTTCCATCCTGGCACGAACAACACGCTTTTCTCTCCCATCCTGTTGCAGGACTACGCGCAATTTAACTGAACGTCCTGTCCAGCCCCACTGGGGAATGTAAAAGCGTGCCTCGGTAAAGGAATGCCCCCATTCCTTGAGAGGAACAGCCAATTGTTGCACGGGAGCAGGAAAAGATACCCAGAGAAACACCCCCAGAAGCAGAGCAATCCCCAGAAAAAAGAATTTACCCTTCTTGATGCGCATGGGTTGATTATAACAATCTCCCCGCCTGAATTAGCGGGGAGATTGTGCTAAAAGATGGGGGAGGCTATTCCACATCCAAATCGCCATCCAGCACGGCGAGTAATTGCTCTGCCTCTTCCACCGTAATTTTATGCTCCTGAAGCATTTTCAGAACCAGTAAGCGTTCCTCATTGGTCACCTGCGAAAACGAAGTGCCAAAGGTTTCGGGTGCTTCTGGAGCCTTGGGGACTTCGGGCGGCTTCGGAACGGCTGGATCCTCAGGATTTTTCCCGGCTTCATACCAGAATCCAAACCATCTATTCCTGCGATGGACTTGCCGCTGTGCCTGCTCCACCCGCTCCATAGCACGACGCACCCGTTCCTCAGCACGACGGGCACGTTCTTCGGCTTTCCGCGTCGCATGCTCCATTTTCTGGCGAATTTTATCCTCTACAAAAGGGGAAAGGTCTGGTATTTCTATTCCTCCGACAAAATCTGCGGTAAAGGACTTACGGGGAACTTTTTGCTCTTGCAGGATAGAATCGCCTAGTTGAACAGAAACATCCCCACCCGCAACCAGGCGCAACAGAGTTTTTCCATTTCCCAGGGTAGTGCTGTAATGTGGCTGGTCAAGGTTCAGAGTCTGATCAGGCAAGCGTAGGGTTATAGAAAATCCTCCGCTGTTGACATCCAGTTGGGCACCCAGGCCAGATGGCGCAGTAATCAACAAATCACCCCCACAGCGAGCATGAACCTCTTCTACATTGACAGAAATCAGTTGGATATTCAAATCTCCGCCGGCTTTAGCTCGCACCAGGCCATCCGCACGGATCGTCACATCACCGCCGACTTGCTCAGCAACGACCCGGTTACGGCTTTCCACAAACAAATCACCCCCCGCCCGCCGAAGAACGATCGGACCTGCCACCTGGAGCAACTCCACATCTCCATTGACAACACCTATATCCACTTTATCGCAAGAGCGCATGGCTAAATCCCCATTCACCCGGGCAATCTCCATATATCCCAGAACCCCCACCACCGAAGCATCGCCGGTTACGCCTTCAAGGCGAATTTTTGCCTGCTCAGGCACAAATATTTCTACATCCGATTGAGCGGAAATGAAGAGCCTGTCTGTCTGAGATTGAACCTGAGCCATGCCCTCTTCAGGGATGCGTAAAAGCACATCCGGCTGTTTTACTCCCTGAATCAGGACATCACCCAGGCTTTGAAGCACCAACCAACCATTTTCCGGAAAGGTGAAGCGCTGTTCAAAAGCACTCATGATGAACTCCTTTTTAATATTCTTTAATAATCATACATCAATTTTTATTTTTGTCAATATTTTTTTTGATTTTATTAATTTTCATGTTGAATTTTATTTAAAAAATCAGAGAGAACCGGAAAGTTCTCTCTGAGAGACCCTTTACTCCCCTCAAGTTTATTTTCCCCGACGTTTGGCTTGCTGCCAGAGGTTCTCCATTTCGTCCATAGTAAGGTCTGCCAGTGGTTTCCCCATCACCCGCGCTTCCTGTTCGATATGCTTGAAACGCGCCATAAAACGCTCATTGGCTTTCCGCAGGGCTGTTTCTGCATCTACCTTGTACCAACGAGAAAGATTCACGACAGCAAACAATAAATCGCCCACTTCTTTTTCAATTTCTTCAGGGGAATTTGCCTGACGGAGCTCTTCCCATTCTTCCATAACTTTTTCCCTCACTCCCTGAATATCGCTCCAATCAAAGCCCACATGTGCCGCACGGCTCTGATATTCCTGCGCACGGACCAGCGATGGCAAAGCCTTCGAGACACCGTCCAGAATCCCCTTTTGCTCCGCAGTACCATTTTCTTTTCTCTCGGCTTCTTTAAGTTTTTCCCAATTTCGCAAAACCCCGCGCGAATCCTTAAGGTCCACATCCCCAAAGACATGAGGATGCCGGCGAACAATTTTGCGGTGAATCCCCTGTACTACCTGGGGGAAAGCAAAATATCCCTCTTCGCTGGCAATCTGACTGAGCATGGAAATCAGTAAAAGCACATCCCCTAATTCTTCCTGCAAATTCTCCACATGTTCCTGATCCAACGCCTCCAGGACTTCATAGGTTTCTTCCAGGAGCATGGGGCCTAAACTTTGCAGGGTCTGCTCGCGGTCCCAGGGACAGCCATCCGGAGCCCGCAGATGGGCTACAATCTCAAGAAAGGCTTCCATGGAAGTGGCTTCATCCAGAGGGGGAAGGTAAAGCGCGGTGAGTAACCCGATATGGGGACTGCGGTCAATCTCATACAGGGCGAGGTCTTCCACTTTTTGCTGGGGCGTACCTGCAGCATGCACCAGGCGGACGCGAAACTCATCCGGGTAGAAGGCATTGAGGGTCAGTTTGACTTCAGAAGCAATCTGACGACTGTAAATCTGGGCAATGAGAGCAGGCACATCCGTGGGAAAGTTTGGGACGTGTAATGCGCCCAATTCCAGCGCATCCACCAGAACTGCACGCGGAAACGGGTCAATTTCCAGAGCGGTAAACACCGGTTCAAGGAAACTAACCCCCTCAATTACCCGAACGGGGATGTGCAACTCTCTCGCCCGGCGGACGATTTCCGGCACAGTGGCTTCTGCCACAAAGGGATGCCCTGGAACAGCGTAAGTCACTGTGCCATTCCTTTGTGCCTCTTCAAGGACGCGCTCCACAATCGTCCGATACACCTCGCTAAAGTTATTGCTCTGTTCGTAAACTTCATCAAAGGAATGTACCTGTAAGGTTGAAGGAAAACCTGCTACCACCGGGTGTGCACGGGTGCGCAGGTAGATTTCAGGAATGGACTGCAAATGACGCCAGGCTTGTAGCGTTAACATTTCTGGTGCACCGGGACCAAGCCCCAGGATGGTAATTCCCTGTTCAAACATGTCGTTTTTGACCTCCAATCTCACCATTACCGGAAATCGAGTAAAATTAGCAAGGACATTTTACCAGATGGAAAAGGTGGCATGACCCCGGAAAATCCTTTTGAAGTGGTGCTTTTCCTTTCTTATCCCCAGGCTCTGGAGATCGTTTCCAGAGTTCTCAAAGAGGAAGGGTTTGGGGTAGTTACCCACATTGACGTCTCAGCCACACTGAAAAAGAAAATGAATGTGGATTTTCGCCCTTACTCGATTCTAGGCGCGTACAACCCTCCCATTGTTCACCGTGCTTTACAGCACGATCCCCGCATTGGACTGATGCTACCCTGCAACATCTCCGTGGAATCACTGGGGGATCGCGTGGTAGTGAGGTTTGCCGACCCTCTTGAAATTGTCTCCTGCAACGCTTTGGAGGACAACATTGCCCGTGAAATTGCCGAAGAAATTCAGCAGGTGCTGTTAAGGGTAGCCCAGCGTTTGCGGGAAGGCAATTACACGCCCAACGACCCCGAAAAAGGGTGGAAACGCCTGCATTCGGAAACCCTGGAATAACTTTTTCGCCCTGCTCTGTTGCAAAGATAGGTTAGGAAGAGATACACCTAGCGGTGTATGTTGTAGACCAGTCCTTTGATAATCGGTTCTCGGTTTTGCAGGCTGCGTTTCCGCGAGCGGATGGCTTGCCCGAATTTGCGCTTGATGACCGAATTCACGGTTTCGGTCTTCCAGCGTTGACCATAGAGACCATCCAGGCGAGCCGCAGAGACAAGCTCGCTTCTTGCTCGTCGTTCAGGGGCCAGCAAATTTCCACCTCGCCGAACGGGTGGAATCAAGTCTTGAGGCCGGACAGTCCGACCATCGAACCCTGAATCGGCCAGCAAGACCCAAGCCCGACGTTTGGCAAACCGCCTGGCTTTGCGGCGCAGATAGCCCAGATAAGGGGCATCGCTACCTGGACCCCAGCCGGATTGCATCGCAAGGATGAATTGCGAGACAATTCCAACGGCATAAACGCCCTTCGCCCAGTGGCGATAGGCTTTTCCCGAACGGCTTTGGTAGTAAGAACTGGCCGGGCCGGGTGAGAAGCCGGTACTATCGGCAGCCACCCCTTCTTCTTCAGGCCGTCCGATTTCCTCGAGCAAGGTCTCGTTCATGCGCATCCAATCCGCTTTGCGTATCTTGGCGTAGGTACGTTGCAGGGTCGTATGATCGGGAACACGCGGTAATTCCAGCTCCTTACCAACCGCATCGCTTGCCAGCAGCCATTCTTCCATGTCGCGATAGCTGAGATTCAGGTAGAACATCAACAAAACACAGGCCCCCAACTGCGGCAACGTGAAGTGATGGGGACTCTTGGCATGTGAATACATCGGTAATGCTTGTTTGGCAAGCCGGTAGGCGATCCTCGCCACTCGGACGTATCTGCTTTCTCGTGTGGTCATACCGTATGTTTACCACATTTCAACCATGATTGCAACAGAGCATTTTCGCCCACATACCCCGCAAAACATAAAAACCGCCAATTCCAGAGAACTGGCGGTTTTCGATTCCCGATGAAACCGATTTAACGCTTGGTGTAGGTAGGAGCCTTGCGAGCGCGCTTGAGACCGGGTTTCTTGCGTTCCTTGACGCGAGCATCCCGGGTCAGGAAGCCGTACTTGCGCATCACGGCAACCAGATCGGCGTTCATCTTCACCAACGCACGCGCCATGCCCAGTTTCACCGCATCGGTCTGGCCAGTCACACCCCCACCCTTCACCTGGACGGTGATATCGAGGCGGGAGCGATCTTCACCAGCCGCTGCCAAAGGCGCCAGGATGGCTTCCAGATCGCCCAGACGGGTGAAATAATCCTCGGCGGGTTTGTCGTTGACGATGAATTTGCCGTTACCGCTCATCACGCGCACACGCGCGGTGGCTTCTTTGCGACGCCCAACACCTTCATAATACTGAACGGACATAATTCCTCCACTCTCCTACGCAACCGGGGTCGGCTTTTGAGCAGCGTGCGGGTGCTCACTGCCAGGGTACACCTTGAGTTTTTCGATCAGGCGACGCCCCAGTTTGTTGTGCGGGAGCATACCCCATACCGCCGCGCGAATCACCCGCTCGGGGTGTTTCTGCAACTGATCGCGCAGACTGATCGCCTTCAACCCACCCGGATAATTGGAATGGCGATAGTAAATCTTGGTGGTCAAGCGCTCTTTGGGAATATCCAGTTGCAAAGCGTTGATCACGACCACATAATCGCCCATGTCCACGCCAGGGGTATAGGTTGGCTTATGTTTGCCCATCAGATAGTGGGCAATTTGCGTAGCCAATCGCCCCAAGCCCTTACCGGTGGCATCCACCAGGAGCCATTGCGATTCGGGTTTTCCTTTCAACACAAAAGTTTTTTCCACTGCCATTGTCTCACCTTACAGCAAGGATCTCATCCAGTTTTTTGCTTCCTGCCTGTTTTCGGCATAACGCACCCCGGTCAACACCAACCCATGAGCGGGTGCCAAGCCGGGCGGTAACGGTCGAGCCTGTTGAACGGCTTCCAGAAAGTCCGCCAGACTCAACCGGTTCAGTCCAACCTGCACCTGCGCCCACACCATGCGACGCACCATGTGGTACAGGAAGGCATTTCCGCGCACCTCAAAGAGCCATTCGTCCCCGTTTTCCCGCCACTCCGCCTGGTAAATGTGCCGGAGGGTGCTCCCCCCTTCAACGGGAGGAGTGCCAAAAGCGGAAAAATCGTGGGTGCCACAAAGGGCTTGCGCGGCGCTCTGCAGGGCTTCAGGGGCTTCCAGTGGGGGCCAGAGGCGCCACGCATAGCGTTCCCGCAAAGGGTCGCGAGTTTCTGCAACGATGATGCGGTAGAGGTATGCCCTCTCAATGGCATTGAAGCGCGGATGAAAATCACCCGGCACTTCTTCCACCTGCTTTGCTGCCACATCTTCAGGAAGACGGGCATTCAGAGCATTGCGCAGGGCTTCCAGAGAGTGCCGCCAATCGAGATCAAAGGCAATCACCTGTCCGCTAGCATGCACTCCGGTATCTGTCCGTCCGCTGGAGAGGAGGGATTCTTCTCCCCATCCCAGCGAACGCAATGCCTTTTCTACCTCTGCCTGCACCGTACGGGCGCCAGCCTGTCGCTGAAACCCCTGAAAGTGCGTGCCGTCGTAGGCAAGAATCACTTTGTAACGTGCCATACCACACCGGCATTGAACCGGATGGTGTTTATCCTTCTACCAGTTCAATCAGAACCATTTCGGCGGCATCGCCCAGGCGCGGACCCAATTTCACAATACGGGTATACCCGCCATTGCGATTGGCATAACGCGGGGCAATGTCATCAAACAGCTTGCGCACGGTCGCCGGGTTGCCCAGGCGAGCAGCGGCGCGACGGCGAGCATTCACCTTGTCAATATCGGTGCCTTTGCTGCTATTGCGCGCCAGCGTAATCAATCGCTCAGCATCCCCACGAATGGCAAGTGCCTTAGCGCGGGTGGTGCGAATACGCTCGTGAGTAAACAGCTGATTGATGAGCGTACGCCGCAGGCTGTTGCGCTGTCCTTTTGAACGTCCAAGTTTGTAACCGGCTACAGCATGTCGCATATTCGCTCACTCCACAGTTTTTTCATCGCGCAGGAAACCTTTTTCCCGCATCTTCTGTCGTAATTCATCCAGGCTCTTTTCGCCAAAGTTGCGGATGGACATCACAGCGTCCTCTCCTTTTTCCAGCAACTCCAGCACATCGCCCACAGTGGTGATACCCGTGCGTTTGAGGGAGTTGAAGACCCGCACCGAGAGATCCAGATTCTCGATGGGTGTCTCCGCCGCCTCACTGGTCAAACGCCCACCGGCAACTTCCTTCTCCACCGTCACCGCCAAACTCTCGGCGCTAACGCCGGTGATGTAGCGGAGATGGTCAATGAGAATCTTTGCCGAAGTGCTCAGCGCGTTTTCTGGTGTGATGGTACCGTCGGTCCAGATTTCCAGAATCAGACGGTCATAGTTGGTGCTTTGTCCAACACGCGCGGCAGTGACCGACCAGTTGACACGTTTCACCGGGCTGAAGATGGCGTCCACGGGCAGTTCGCCAATAGGTAGGCGACCGCTTCGCTCCGAAGCCGGCGAGTAGCCCCGCCCGCGGCTGACCGTAAAATCGATCTCCAGGCGAGTGTTTGGGTCATCCACTGTGAACAGTTCGAGTTCAGGGTTGACAATTTCCACCTCGGCCGGCGCTTGGATATCTGCGGCAGTGACCGTGCCTTCTCCGCGCACTTCCAGGTGCATGTGAGTAGTTTCCACGTCATGCAGAATCAGGCGCAGTTGTTTGATATTCAACATCACCTGAATCACGTCTTCACGCACCCCAGGGATATCGCTGAACTCATGCAGGACATCGGAGATGCGGATAGAGGTCACCGCGGCGCCTTCCAGAGAGGAGAGCAGAACACGCCGCAGGGCGTTGCCCAGAGTCACCCCGTAACCGCCTTCCAGTGGCCCAATGATGAATTTTCCATAATTGCGAGCCTCTGCTTCTCGCTCGACTTTTGGCGTTACCATATTTGTTAGAGCAGCCACGTTTCACCCCTTCCCGGCGTAACTTTTCGCCCCGGACTTCATCGAGCCTTAGCGAGAGTAGTACTCAACGATCAACTGTTCGTTGAGGTTGCCGTCAATTTCAGACCGTTCCGGCAGTCGCAGAATTCGGCCGGAAAGATTCTTGGTATCGCGGTCAATCCACATCGGGCAGGTGCGTCGATCAACCACATCCAGCAGGTCTTTCCAATAGGTCAGACTGCGGGCGCTTTCCTTGACGGAGATGATATCCCCCGGCTTGACCAGCATGGAGGGAATATCTGCGCGGTGGTTGTTGACCTGAATATGCCCATGGTTGACCAGTTGACGCGCCTGCGCGCGGCTGGAAGCAAAGCCCATGCGGAAAACCACATTATCCAGGCGCATTTCCAGGGTTTGCAACAGGTTCAAACCGGTCAGACCTTTCTTGCGAAGCGCCAGGCCGAAGTAGCGGCGGAACTGACGCTCAAAAATGCCATAAACCCGGCGAGCCTTCTGTTTGGCGCGCAACTGACGCGCGTAGTCAGATTCGCGTTCACTACGCCCCTGCTGTGTGCGGCCATGCTGACCAGGAGCAAAACCGCGCTTTTCAAACGAGCATTTGGGGCTATAGCAGCGTTCCCCTTTAAGGAACAATTTTTCGCCTTCTCGCCGGCAAAGTTTACAAACCGGCCCAAGATATTTACCCATACAACCTTCCCCTTTTAGACGCGGCGTTTCTTCGGAGGCCGGCATCCGTTGTGCGGAACCGGCGTGACATCAGCAATCGAGCGCACACGCACACCCATCGCCTGAACAGCGCGGATGGCGGACTCACGACCGGGGCCAGGCCCCTTGACAATCAAATCAGCCTCTTGCAATCCCATAGCCATCGCGGCTTTCACAGCCTGCTCTGCCGCCAGACGCGCCGCAAAGGGCGTGCTTTTGCGCGACCCTTTGAAGCCAGCCGATCCGGAGGACCCCCAGCAGACGGTGTTCCCCTGTTGGTCCGTGACGGTCACAATGGTATTGTTGAAAGAGGCGTAAATGTGGATTTGCCCGGAAGTCAACGTTCGCTTGACTTTCTTTGCCGAGCCACCTCTTCGTGCAGAACGTACGTTTTGTGCCATACTCCCTTTCCTGTTTACGTTACATCCAGGTTCCAGCCAAAAAGATTCTTTGACAAACAGGCGAGGACGGAGTGCCGCGGAGGGAGAGGAAGATCCCTACCTCCGTCCTCCATCCTGTGCCAGAGATTACTTCTTGGCGCCACGGCGGCGACCACGACCCGCAACCGTCTTGCGAGGTCCTTTGCGGGTGCGCGCATTGGTGCGCGTGCGCTGTCCGCGCACGGGCAGATTGCGGCGGTGCCGCAAACCACGATAGCACCCAATTTCGATCAGCCGCTTAATGCTCATCTGAACTTCGCGGCGGAGGTCACCCTCCACAGTGTAATTGCGGGCAATGTAATCGCGCAGCGCGTTTACTTCGGCTTCAGTCAGGTCCTTCACCCGGGTATCGGGGTTGACTTTGGTAGCCGCCAGTGTTTCGCGTGCCCGCGTGGGGCCGATACCATAAATGTAGGTCAGAGCGACCTCGACCCGCTTATTGCGCGGAAGATCTACACCTTCAATACGTGCCATACTTGACTACCCCTGTCGCTGCTTGTGCTTAGGATTTTCACAAATGACATACAACCGTCCGCCGCGTTTCACGATTTTGCATTTCGCGCAGCGTTTCTTGATGGATGGCGAAACTCTCATGATTCCTTACTCCTTCGTCATAATCGCAACAGGCAAACCAAAGTTGTTATTATATGCCGCTTGCCCGTTTTTGTCCAGACTCATCCTCCCCTAACAGGGTAAGGATTACCGGTCCATCTTCGGTGACTGCAATGGTGTGTTCAAAGTGGGCTGTGAGCGAACCATCTGCAGAAGCCACCGTCCACTCATCCGCCAGAACGCGGGTCTGCCAGGTTCCAACCAGCACCATCGGCTCCAGCGCAATGGTCAACCCCGGTCGGAGCAGTAAGCCACGTCCCGGAACCCCGTAATTGGGTACCTGCGGACCTTCGTGCATGCGCCGCCCCACACCATGACCGGTATACTCGCGGGTAACATGAAAACCACGGCTTTCCACATAATGTTGAATAGCCGCCGAAATGTCTCCCACGCGATTGCCCGGCTTCATTTGCCGAATGCCCGCATAAAGCGCGCCTTCGGTCACCTCTAACAACTTGCGAGCCACCTCAGAAATTTGCCCCACGCCCACCGTGAAAGCAGCATCTGCCACAAAGCCACGGTACACCGTGCCGCAATCCACCGTGACAATATCCCCTTCCTTGATCTTCCGGGTCTTGCTGGGAATGCCATGCACCAGTTCATCGTTGATGCTGACACAGGTGCTGGCAGGATAGGGATACGGTCCCGGATAGTTTTTGAAGGGCGAATATACCCCATACTTTTTCAGCACGGCTTCCGCTGCTGCGTTGACGTCGGCAGTGGTAGCGCCAGGCTGGATAGCGGCACGGGCGGCCGCCAGCGCTTCGGCGTTGATTTTTCCTGCCTCGCGCATGATTTCCAGTTCCTGCGGGGTCTTGATGGTGATTTGACGATCCCAGCTCACGATGCTTTTACCTTTCGGATGGCGTTGAGAATTTGTTGGCTTACAACTTCAATAGACTGGGTACCATCAATTTCCACCAGCAACTGGCGCTCGCGATAGTAATCAATCAACGGCGCAGTGTTTTTAAGGTACTCTTCAATCCGTTTTCGCACGGTTTCCGGTTTATCGTCTTCTCGTTGAATCAGAGGCGTACCATCGGCATCACACACACCGGGCTGTTTCGGAGGGTTATTGGTGACATGGTAAACCCGCCCGCAAGTTGGGCAACTGATGCGCCCGCTCAGGCGTTCCACCAGCACCTCAGCCGGTACGGAGATGTAGGGAACACAGTCCACTTTCCCCGAAAGTTCCGCCAGCATAGCAGATAAAGCATCTGCCTGAGCCACTGTACGCGGGAAGCCATCGAAAAGCACCCCCTGCGCACAATCGGGACGGGTAATACGCTCCCGGACCATAGCGATGGTGACATCATCGGGGACCAGTTTGCCGGCATTCATGTAACTTGCCGCCAGTTGCCCCAATTCGGTCTGGTTGCGCAGGTTTTCGCGGAACAGGTCGCCGGTAGAAACATGGGCCAACCCAAAGGTTTGTACAATCTGAGTTGCCTGCGTTCCTTTTCCTGCACCCGGAGGTCCTAACAGCACAATGTATGTTGCCATACGCCCCTACCCTTTGATGAGGCTTTCCTGATAACCGTGCAGTTTCAATTCGGTATCAATGATGGTGAAGGTATCGCGCACCACACCCACCACGATGAGCAAGCCCGCCGCCGAGATGAGCAGCAACCCTGCCCCGGCATTTGCCGGTAAGAGAGCATGCACAATGTAAGGCAGAACGGCTACCAGCCCGAGGAAGAGAGCCCCCGGAAGGGTGATGCGACGCTGAACTTTACTCAGGTACTTCTGAGTGGCTTCACCACGTAACACACCTTGGATCTGCGCGCCCTGTTTCTTCAGGTTTTCACCATAGTTCTGTTGCTGGAACAGCACATCGGTGTAGAAGAATGTAAACAGCACCACCATCAGGAAATAGATGATGATGTACAGAGCGCTTTGAGAACTGAACAACCGCTGAATATCCCGGGCTGCATTTGCCACCCACTCCGTTTTGGACAGGATGAAGTAACTTGCCAGCATGGAGGGGAAAGTCAAAATCGCCTGAGCAAAAATCAACGGGATCATGCCCGCCATGTTGACCATCAGCGGCAGGTTGCTATGCACCGGCATGGACATGCGATTGCCCACGCGCCGCCCCGGGAATACCACCGGTACGTTGCGGCGCCCCTGCTGAACATACACGATGGCGAAAATGGTCAGCACCAGGATAGCCAGAATAACCAGCAACATCCACCAACCATTTTGCTGATCGCTCAAGATGGAGAGTAAGTTCGCAGGAATGCGCGCAACGATACCGGCAAAGATGATCAACGACAGGCCTTGCTTGGGGATACCGTACTCTGAAATGAGTTGGCCCAGCCAGATGCCGAACATGGTCCCACCCATCATAGTGAGAATCACTGTCAGGGTAGGCAAAAGATTTGCGCCGCTCCACCCGTAATTGGGCAGGATGGCAGCAATCCCCCCCTGCAACAGCGAGCCGAAGATGTTAATCTGCCCAATGGCCGAGAGGAACGCCATGGGGATGGTCAGGATGATGGTCCACTTTTCCATCCAGATTTGCCCCTCGCGGGGGTTATCTTTCAGCCGCTGTTCCAATGCCGGGATGATGGGGACCAGCAGTTGCAGGATAATCTGAGCAGTAATGTAAGGGTACACTCCCATCGCCAGGATGGAGAAGTTGGAAATGGTACCGCCCGAGAGCAGGTCGAGTAAGCCCAGGAAAGACTGGGCTCCACCCGACCCCTGCAGTAAACCGCGAATCACCTCGGTATTCACCCCGGGAACGGGGATGTTGGCAGCCAGCCGGTAGATCACTAACAGCAGAAACGTGATGAGCAGTTTCTGACGAATATCGACCGACTTCCACAGGTAACGCCAAGCAGACCGTTTCATAAAAGGTCTCCTGATACTAGGCTATCAATTCCACCTTACCACCGGCGGCTTCGATTTTTGCACGCGCGCCTTTGGTGACACGTTGCGCCTGAACAGTCAAAGCGCGGGTCAATTCACCACGACCGAGGATCACGACCGGGTTGCTGTTTTTGTGCAGCATGCCCGCCTGGGCTAGCAGTTCCGGAGTGACAACTGTGCCTTCCGGGAAGCGTTCCAACTGTTCGACGTTGACTTCATTGTACTCCACCTGATTGGGGGGAGTAAAGCCTTCACCACGCATGAAGGGTAAGCGGCGGTAGAAGGGCAGGTTACCGCCCTGCCGGTAGAGTTTACCACCCTGACCGGAGCGCGCCCCTTCGCCTTTGGTACCGCGACCGGCGGTTTTACCCTGACCAGCCGCGATACCAATACCCTTGCGTTTGTGCTTTTTCTTGGCACCTTCGTTCGGGAAAAGATCGTGAAGTTTCATTTCACTTCCTCAACTTTCACCAGATGGTTCACTTTGAGAAGCATTCCCCGCAAGGAAGGGGAATCGGGGTGTACAACGCTCTGATGCAATTTGCGCAGGCCCAGAGCACGCACCGTGGCTTTATGCCTCTCGGAGTAACCGATGGGGCTTTTGACCAGCGTAATTTTCAACATTTTCGGTTCGGTCGCTTCAGTCATGTTTCTTCCTCCGCTCCCAGAACGGCAAAATTTCTTCCACAGCCTTACCGCGATGAGCGGCTTCCTCTTCAGGGAATTTCAGCTGGTCAAGGGCTTCAAAGGTTGCCTGCACCACGTTGAGCACATTCGAACTGCCCAGCGATTTGGTGAGGATATCGCGGATGCCAGCGGCTTCCAGAACAGCGCGCACGCCACCTGCGGCAATCACGCCGGTACCGGGGGAAGCCGGTTTGAGCAGAACCTTCGAACCGCCCACTTTTCCGATCACCTCATGCGGGATGGTCGTCCCAAACATGCTGATCTTGCGCATGTTCTTGCGGGCGCGTTCCGTGGCCTTGCGCATGGCATCCGGCACAGCGTTGGCTTTACCAACCCCTAAACCCACATGACCTTTGTTATCACCAGCCACAACCGTCACACGGAATTGAAAGCGGCGGCCACCTTTGACGACTTTGGCAACCCGCGCAATTTCAATCACGCGCTCGTCATACTGGGTTTCAATACTTGGATATTCCATCATGTCCATCATGGATCAGGACCTTCCTTCCTTAGAAATCCAGACCGGCTTCGCGGGCAGCATCTGCCAGAGCCTTGACGCGACCGATGTAGCGGAAACCGCCACGGTCAAAGACAACTTGCTTGATGCCCTTGGCAAGGGCGCGCTCGGCAACCAGTTTACCAACCAGTTTTGCCTGTTCGGTCTTATTCAAACCGGCGGTTTTCTCGCGCAGTTCATGATCAATGCTTGATGCGGCCGCCAGCGTATGACCAGCCTGGTCATCAATCACCTGAGCGTAAATTTCCGCCAGACTGCGATAGACGCTGAGGCGAGGGCGCTCAGGCGTGCCCTGTACTTTCATGCGCACGCGGCGATGCCGATGTAAACGTCCTTCAGCACGAGTTCGTTTTGCCATATCTCACCTGCTATTTCTTGCCACCTTTACCGCCCTTGCCCGATTTACCGGCTTTGCGGCGAATCTTCTCACCCAGATAGTGGATGCCTTTGCCCTTGTAGGGTTCCGGCGGGCGGATCTTGCGGATATCCGCGGCTATCTGTCCCACCTGTTCAGCATCGGCGCCGATGACCCGAATTTGCCGGGTGCGCTCTTCCACCTCAAAGGTGATGCCCGCAGGCGGTTCAACGACGACGGGGGGCGAATACCCCACATTCAACACCAGATTTTTACCTTCCATGCTGGCGCGGTAACCCACCCCTTCAATCTCCAGCACCTTGGTGAAGCCGGTGCTCACACCGGTCACCATATTCTGGATGAGTGCACGGGTGGTGCCGTGCAAGGCTTTGATGCGCGGCTCGTCCGATTCGCGCGTCACCTGCACCTGATTGCCTTCCAGCGTAATCTGGACACCCGGCGCGAAGGTGCGAGCAAGTGTTCCACGGGGACCTTTGACGGTCACACTCAGCCCATCCACCCCCACCTGCACGCCAGAGGGAATAACCACAGGTAAACGTCCTATACGAGACACAGTTCTACCTCCTTCACGTCGCAGGCTACCAGACCTTGCAGAGGATCTCGCCGCCCACGCCCAGTTTACGAGCCTGCTGTCCCGTCATCACTCCCTTGGGAGTGGAGAGGATGGCAATGCCCATTCCGGAGAGCACCCACGGAATTTCCGATTTGGGCGTATAGATGCGGCGTCCGGGCTTGCTCACGCGCTCCAACCCGGTGATGACGGGTTTGCGCTGGCGCCGTTCGCCCACGTATTTCAGTTTCAACCGCAACACTTTGCGCGCCGAGTTTTCAGCCTCTTCAGCCACCTCGTAATCCTCGATGTATCCTTCTTCTTTGAGGATTCGGGCGATCTCCACTTTGATCTTCGAAGAGGGCATGGCAACCATGGCGTGCCCGGCCATAATGCCGTTGCGGATTCGGGTCAACATATCAGCAATTGGATCGTTAACGCTCATCGCATACCTCCCAACCGGCTACCAGGAAGCCTTTGTCACGCCAGGGATCTTGCCCTGCAGTGCCAGTTCGCGGAAACAAATGCGGCACAGTCCAAACCGGCGGATGTAACCGCGCGGGCGCCCACAGCGCTCGCAACGATTGCGCACGCGCACTTCGTACTTACGCCGCATCTCACGATATTTCATGCATTTCTTCGCCATATTAACCCTTTCTGAATGGCATACCCAGCATTTCCAACAGCGCCGCTGCATGATCGTCGCTCTTGGCGGTGGTCACAATGGTGATCTCCATCCCGCGAATCTTGTCGATTTTGTCGTACTCGATTTCGGGGAAGATCAACTGCTCGCGCAAGCCAAGGGTGTAGTTACCACGCCCGTCGAAGGCGTCACGAGAAACACCCCGGAAGTCGCGCACGCGCGGTAAAGCCACATTCATCAGGCGATCAAGGAAAGACCACATGCGCTCGCCACGCAGGGTGACTTTCGCACCAATCGCGCGCCCTTCGCGCAGTTTGAACGCCGCAATGCTCTTGCGGGCTTTGGTAATGACCGGTTTCTGTCCGGTGATCGCCATCAGGTCCGCGGAAGCGGCTTCCAACGCCTTGGGGTTGTCCAATGCCTCGCCCAAGCCAATGTTCACCACAACCTTCTGGATTTTGGGCACCTGCATGACATTGTCCAGACCCAGCGACTTCATCAACGCAGGCACAACTTCTTTCTGATAGTATTCCTTCAACCTGTTCATCGTATCACTCCAGGTGCCTTAGTCATCAATAACCGCCTGGCATTTCTTGCAGACGCGCACGGCTTTCTCTGCCTGCCGGTTAATGCCCACGCGGGTGGCTTTGCCACACTTGGGGCAAACCAGCATCACATTCGAAATGTGAATGGGCGCCTCAAATTTGACCAGACCGGGGTTGATCGTGCGGCCCTGAGCCTGAACCTGACGCTGGTGCTTGGTGCGCAGGTTGACTCCCTGTACCACCACGCGCCCCTCGTCGGGCAGAACGCGAATGACCTCACCGCGTTTGCCTTTGTCCTCCCGGCGGCCGCTGATCACCTCTACCGTATCGCCCTTATGAATCTTGACCTTCATACCACTCTCCTCATCGATCCTAGAGCACTTCAGGCGCCAGCGAGACGATCTTCATGAAGCCTTTTTCGCGCAGTTCACGCGCCACAGGCCCAAAGATGCGGGTGCCTCGCGGGTTCTGTCCGGAGCTGTCCAGGATCACAGCGGCATTATCGTCAAACCGAATGGTCGAACCATCTTCGCGCCGCCATTCCTTTGCACAGCGTACGATCACGGCTTTGACGATCTCGCTTTTCTTCACTGCGCCCTGCGGTGCAGCCGACTTGACCGTCGCCACCACAATATCGCCCACTTCGCCATATTTGCGGGTCGACCCACCCATGATGTGGATGACCAGCAGTTCGCGAGCGCCCGTGTTGTCGGCAACCTTTAATCGGGTTTCCTGTTGAATCATGGCTTAGGCTCCTTCCTCCACCACGTCTGCGCCGCTGGACTTGCGAACGATTTTCTCCACTACCCAGCGCTTTTGCGCAGAAAGCGGGCGGCTTTCCACAATTTGCACCACATCTCCTACCTCGCACCCCAGTTCATCGTGGGCTTTGACCTTTTTGATGGAGTGCACCACTTTCTTGTACAGCGGGTGCTGGAAGGTGCGGGTGATTTGAACCACAACCGTTTTCATCATCTTATTGCTGGTCACGAGACCGGTCATGCGACGGCGCGTGTTCATTTTTCACCTCTTTCTTCTGCCAGTTCGCGTTCGCGCAGGATCGTCTCGAAACGAGCGATCAGGCGGCGAGTCTTTCCCAGACGGCTGGTATCGGTCAATTGACCGGTAGTCATCTGGAAACGCAGGTTCATCAATTCCTGACGAGCATCCATCAGTTTGGCTCGCAGTTCTTCAGTTGTTAGTTGTCGAATTTCAGACGGTTTCATGCCTGTTCTCCTTCCACTTCCTCACGTGCAATAACCTTGGTTTTGATGGAGAACTTATAGGAAGCCTGACGAAGGGCTTCTTTTGCCACTTCTTCGGGTAAGCCTCCCACTTCGAACATGATCCGCCCAGGGCGAACCACAGCCACCCAGTACTCCACATTCCCTTTTCCTTTACCCATACGGGTTTCAGGCGGACGATGGGTATAAGGTTTATCCGGGAAGATGCGAATCCAAATCTTACCTCGGCGGCGCATTTCACGCACGATGGCACGGCGGGCGGCTTCAATCTGGCGCGCAGAAACCCAACCGGGTTCAAGCGCCTGCAGAGCGTACTCGCCGAAGGCGATTTCTGCCCCGCGTAAGGCTTTCCCGCGCATGTTACCGCGCTGTTGTTTGCGCCACTTGACACGTTTTGGCATCAACATGGTTGCTACCTCTTTCTCTCATCCCGACATGTGTCAGGGGTATCGTTATTCGCTTACGTACACGCCTTCGGTAGGCTCGGCTTTTTCCTCAACCTCGGGGGCCATCTCACCTTTGTAAACCCACACCTTCACGCCGATGCGGCCATAGGTGGTGAGAGCCTCAGCGCGAGCGAAATCAATATCGGCTCGCAGGGTCTGCAACGGGACACGCCCTTCGCGCAGCCATACACTGCGGGACATTTCCGCACCACTCAGGCGCCCCTGAACCTCGACCTTGATGCCTTTGGCGCCCTGGCGCATGGCTTGCTGGAGAGCGCGCTTCATCGCCCGGCGGTAACTCACGCGGCGTTCAATCTGGGAAGCCAGATTTTCTGCCACCAGCAAGGCATCGGTATCGGGGTTCTTGATCTCTTTAATTTCGAGGTCAATTTTCTTGCCGGTCAGGGCTTCCAGGTCCTGGCGCAGTTTCTTCACGCTTTCTCCCTTGCGTCCAATGAGGATGCCGGGTTTGGCGGTGAAGACAATCACGCGCACTTTACCGGGGAAGCGTTCCACTTCCACACGGGAAACGCCTGCGTTTTCGGCAATCTCCCGCACCAGTTTGCGGATCTGAAAATCCTGTTGCAGATTTTGTGTATACTCTTTCCCGTCTGCAAACCAGCGGCTTTCCCAAGCCTTGTTTACAACGAGACGAAAACCAACGGGATTAACTTTGCGTCCCATATCTGCTCCTGGTCCTTACTACTCCCGCTCGCGCAGGACAATCGTGATGTGCGAAGTGCGGCGCAAAATCGGCTTGAAGCGTCCACGTGCACCAAAACGGCGCCACTTGCGCGTGGGTCCTTCATCGGCGGCAATTTCATGGATGTAAAGGTTGTCGCGGCTCACGCCAAAGTTTTCTTCAGCGTTGGCAATGGCCGAATCCAGCACTTTGTTAATGATCCGCGCGGCTTTCTTGGGGGTGAAGCGCAAGATATTGGAGGCTTCGACCACCGGTTTTCCCCGCACCAGATCCACCACCAGGCGCGCTTTCTGCGCGGAAGTTTCGGCAAATTTCAACTGAGCGCGAATATCCGTTGCCATGGTTTATTTGCCTCCCTTGCCCTTAGCGCCAGAGGATTTCTCCGCTACATGACCGCGGAACAGGCGTGTGGGGGCAAACTCGCCCAGGCGATGTCCAACCATGTTCTCGGTGATGTAGATGGGCACATGGCGGCGTCCATCATGGACGGCAATGGTGTGTCCGACCATTTGAGGGAAGATCACACTTGCCCGGCTCCACGTGCGAATCACCTTTTTCTCGCCCCGGGTGTTCATCAACTCGATTTTCTTGAGAAGTTTCGGGTCAACGTACGGCCCTTTTTTCAACGATCGTGACATAGTCTCGTCCTTCTTTCTTCCGGTCTAACGCAATTCCAATCGCTAAACCGCGTCTCTTACTTGCGACGGCGGACAATGTACTTGTCGGTCTGCTTATTGCGGCGGGTCTTGTAACC
This sequence comes from Anaerolinea thermophila UNI-1, assembly GCF_000199675.1. Taxonomy (GTDB): domain Bacteria; phylum Chloroflexota; class Anaerolineae; order Anaerolineales; family Anaerolineaceae; genus Anaerolinea; species Anaerolinea thermophila. Next base: position 1,119,833 of record NC_014960.1, on the reverse strand, counting down.
GCGGGTGGGTTTACCCCACGGAGACTTGGGACCCGGCATACCGACCGGCTGACGCCCTTCACCACCACCATGCGGATGGTCGCGGGGGCTCATCGCGGTACCGCGCACCGTCGGGCGAATACCCATGTGGCGCTTGCGCCCGGCTTTGCCCAGTTTGACATTGGAGTGGTCCAGGTTACCCACCTGTCCAATGGTCGCATAGCAGGTCTGGCGAACCAGACGCACCTCGCCAGAGGGCAGACGAACCTGAGCGTAATCGCCTTCTTTAGCCAGCAGTTGGGCGGCAGCACCTGCCGCGCGCACCAGTTGACCGCCACGCCCCTCTTTGAGTTCGATATTGTGAATCATCGTACCCACGGGGATGTTGGCGATAGGCAGACTATTACCCGGGCGGATTTCCGCATCCTTGCCAGCCAGAACCGTATCACCCACCTTTAAGCCCAACGGAGCCACAATGTAGCGTTTTTCGCCGTCAGCGTACACCAGCAAAGCAATGCGGGCTGTGCGGTTGGGATCGTATTCAATCGCGGCAACGCGGGCAGGAATGCCACGCTTATCGCGTTTGAAGTCCACCAGGCGGATGAACTGGCGATTGCCACCACCCTGATGACGAACCGTAACGCGTCCAAAATGGTTGCGCCCGGCGTGCTTCTTGCGCACAACGATCAGCGAGCGTTCCGGCTTGGTTTTGGTAATTTCCTCAAATGTGTAACCGGTCATGCCGCGCAGACCGGGGGTTACCGGTTTGTAGACTTTAACAGCCATGGTTACACCCCTTCAAACAGCGGAATGGAGTCCTCGGGCGCCAGCGTCACGATGGCTTTCTTGTACCCTTCACGGGTCACCACCACGCGGCGGCTTCGTCCACGGCGGCTTTGTTTTGCCGGAACATTGATCAGGTTCACCCGCAGGACCGTCACATTGAAAATCTTCTCAACGGCATCCTTCACCAGCGTGCGGGTGGCGTCATCTGCTACCTCAAAGACATACTGATGAAGTTTACCAGCCTGATAATTGGTCTTCTCCGTAATCAACGGGCGGCGAAGTACATCATAGATCGTGCTCATTCTGTCCTCCTGTTTACCCGAGGTTCGCCGAGATCACATCCAGCGCCGCCAACGGCATGACCACCTTATCGAACATCAGCAGGTCGCGGATGTTCAGGTAATTTGCCAGCAAGATTTTGGCGTCCGGCAGGTTGCGAGTAGAGCGGATCACACCCTCATAGGCTTCCTTTTCCGGAATGAGAACCAGCGCACTGGCATCACCAACCAGCGTGTTCAACGCCTGCGCCATGTGCCGGGTCTTGGCTTCAGGCAGAGTCAGTTGATCCACCACCACGATGGCGTTTTCGGCCGCCTTGACAGAGAGAGCCGAGCGCAGTGCAGCGCGGCGCATCTTTCGCGGCATCAACTGGACGTATGAACGCGGGTGCGGCGTGTGCACTTTGGCACCCTTTGCCCAAACCGGCGAACGAGTGGAACCCTGACGGGCACGACCAGTACCCTTTTGTCGCCAGGGCTTACGCCCACCCCCCGAGACCTCATTGCGGGTCTTGGTGTCGTGGGTTCCCAGACGCGCATTCGCCATCTGGCGAACATACGCCTGATGCATCAGATCAATATAAATCGGGGCTTCAAAGATGCTCTCGGGAAGTTCCACAGAGCTGACTTTCTGCCCTTGCATGTTGACTACATCTACTAACATACCATCGCTCCTACATTCAGGCTAAGGCAGCCAGCTACTGTTTACGCGCCTCTTTGATGACGACCAGGCCGCCTTTGGCGCCCGGCACCGAGCCTTTGACGCCAATCAGGTTGCGTTCGGTATCCACCAGGACCACTTTCAAGCCCTGCGCGGTCACGCGGTCATTGCCCATATGACCCGGTCCCCGCGATCCTTTATACACACGCCCCGGTGTCGTGCCCGAGCTACGCGAACCGGGAGCGCGGTGACGATCAGACTGACCGTGAGTCTTCGGACCGCCACGGAAATGGTAGCGCTTCACACCACCCTGGAAGCCCTTGCCTTTGCTGGTGCCAACGACATCCACGCGCTCGCCCACAGCAAAGCACTCCACAGTCACTTTATCGCCTTCTTTGACTTCTGGATTTTTGACCCGAAACTCGCGCAAAAAGCGCAACGGCGGAAGGTTATTGCGTTTCAGGTGGCCTAATTCGCCGCCTGTGAGGCGCTTGGGTTTCACCTCTTCAAACCCCAGTTGGACGGCTGAATAACCGTCGTTTTCCGGCGTACGTACCTGGGTAACGTAACAAGGCCCAGCTTCGATGACGGTGACCGGAATAGCCACACCATTTTCATCGAAAATCTGGGTCATACCGATTTTCTTGCCAATCAGCCCTTTCAACATATCTCTGTTGTCTCCTTGCTTCAAAGTGTCGGGACTGTCAGCCTGGGCTCGGCTGCATCATCCCCGTCCGTAACGCAGTCAGTTCGTGGAGGGCATCGCTCGGGTCTCTTTACACGCGCCCAGCGCACCAACTCTTGCGCTACCTGTTCGGGCTTTGCGCCCAAAACCGCTCTATTTTACCAGAGCGTGTTTTTTCTGTCCAGAGTAAAATCCTGTTTTCACACCGAGCCAGTTTGCACAGAGGGAATTTCCCCTGCGCAAACTGGCTTCACAACACCTTCGAAAAGTGACCTTTTAGATCTTAATCTCGATGTCCACACCTGCAGGCAGGTTAAGCCGCATCAGCATGTCAATCGTCTTGGCATCCGGATCAATCACGTCAATGAGACGATTGTGGGTGCGAATCTCGAAATGCTCGTGAGAATCCTTGTCAATGAAGGTCGAACGGCGCACTGTGTATCGTTCAATCTTGGTGGGCAGAGGAACCGGACCCACTACCCGAGCGCCACTGCGTTCGGCAGTTTCCACAATACGCTTGGCAGATTGATCCAGCACACGATGATCAAAAGCCTTCAGGCGGATACGAATACGTTGCTTGGCCATTTCTCACCTTTTCTTACTCGAGGATCTTGGTGATGACGCCCGCGCCGACCGTCAAACCGCCTTCGCGGATCGCGAACTTCGAGCCCTGCTCCAACGCCACCGGCACGATCAGTTCCACTTCCAGGTTCACATTGTCGCCCGGCATCACCATCTCTACACCTTCCGGCAACTTGATCGTCCCCGTCACATCCATCGTCCGAATGTAGAACTGCGGCCGATATCCGTTGAAGAACGCCTTGTGCCGTCCTCCCTCTTCTTTCTTCAACACGTACACTTCGCTCATGAAGCGCGTGTGCGGCGTAATGCTTCCTGGTTTCGCAATCACCATCCCGCGTTCCACATCCGTCCGCTCCACACCGCGCAGTAACAAACCAACATTGTCACCCGCGATGCCTTCGTCCAGCGTCTTGTGGAACATCTCCACCCCCGTCACCACTGACGACATGCTCTTCTCGCGCAAGCCCACAATCTCCACCGGCTCGCCTACCTTGATCCGTCCGCGCTCAATGCGCCCCGTCACCACCGTCCCGCGTCCCTTGATCGAGAACACGTCTTCCACCGGCATCATGAACGGCTGATCCACCGGCCGCGGCGGCTCAGGAATATACTCATCCACCACCCGCAGCAGTTCCTTGATGCACGCATACTCCGGCGCATTCGGATCCTTCGACGGGCATTCCAGCGCCTTCAGCGCGCTCCCCCGCACTATCGGCGTCGTGTCCCCAGGGAACCCGTACCCGTTCAGCATCTCCCGCAACTCCATCTCCACCAACTCCAGGAGTTCCGGGTCGTCCATCATGTCCACTTTGTTCAAGAACACCACAATGCTCGGCACTTCCACCTGTCGCGCCAGCAACACGTGCTCCCGCGTCTGCGGCATCGGACCATCCGGCGCCGCTACCACCAGGATCGCCCCATCAACCTGCGCCGCACCCGTGATCATGTTCTTAATATAGTCACGGTGCCCAGGCATGTCCACGTGCGCATAGTGCCGCTTCTCCGTCTCGTATTCCACATGCGCAATGTTGATCGTGATCCCACGCGCTTTCTCTTCCGGCGCGTTGTCAATCTGATCGTATGCCTTGAATTCCGCTTTCCCCAGCAGGTTGCAGTACTTCGTGATCGCCGCCGTCAGCGTCGTCTTCCCGTGGTCAATGTGTCCCATCGTCCCTACGTTCAGATGCGGCTTCGTCCGTTCAAATTTCTGCTTCGCCATAAAAACACTCCTCCAAAATTTCTGGTGAATATCCGGTTACGAATTGAGAATCTTTTGCGCAACGGTGGCGCTCACGGGAGCATAATGGTCAAACTCCATGGAGAAGACACCACGTCCCTGAGTGGCTGAGCGCAACTCAGTTGCATATCCAAACATCTCTGCCAGCGGCACCATTGCCCGCACCGCCTGAGCATTTCCCGGGCGCACTTCCATGCCCTGAATCTCACCACGGCGGGCGTTCAACTGCCCCAGCACATCGCCTAAATACTCTTCCGGCACCACAACTTCCACCTTCATGATCGGCTCAAGCAACACGGGAGAACCGCGCTGAATCCCTTCCTTGAAGGCGAAAATTGCCGCCATTTTGAACGACATTTCGTTCGAATCAACCTCATGATAAGAGCCGTCAATCAGCGTCACTTTGACATCTGTGACCGGATATCCGGCAAGGACACCACTTTCCGCGGCTTCCATAACGCCCTTTTGCACCGCCGGGACAAATTCCTGCGGCACAGCCCCGCCGACCACTTTGCTCTCAAACTGAACGCCGTTACCCCGCTCTACCGGCTCAATACTGAAGACCACATGACCGTACATGCCTTTTCCGCCCGTCTGTTTGACATAGCGGTACTCGACTTTGGGCACTTCACGGGTAATAGTTTCGCGGTAAGAAACCCGCGGTCTCCCGACATTGGCTTGCACCCGGAATTCCCGCAACATTCGGTCCACCAGCACATCCAGATGCAGTTCACCCATACCGGAAATAATGGTTTGACCGGTATTTTCGTCTGTGCGCACCCGGAAGGTCGGATCTTCTTCCGAAAGTTTGCGCAGGGCATCTGCCATCTTGTCCTGATCGGCGGTAGTCTTGGGCTCAATCGCTACCGAAATGACTGGCTCGGGGAACTGAATGCTCTCCAAAAGAATTGGCGCCTGCGGATCACACAGGGTATCACCCGTGAAGGACTCTTTCAGTCCCAACACAGCCCCAATATCTCCGGCGGGAATCTCTTCAACGTCCTCGCGCCGATCAGCGTACATGCGCAAGAGGCGTCCAATGCGTTCCTTGCGTCCCTTGCCCGGATTGTACACCATGGTATTGCTGGTTACTTTACCAGAGTAAACGCGGAAGTAAGCCAGCCGCCCTACGTATGGATCGGTGACAATTTTAAACACCAGGGCGCTTAAGGGAGCATCATCGGAAGCCGGACGGGTGATTTCCTCGCCCGAATTGGGGTCAGTACCACGCACAGGCGGGATGTCCAGCGGCGAGGGCAGGTAATCAATGATGGCATCCAGCACCGGCTGAACCCCCTTGTTCTTCAGAGAACTGCCACAGAAAACCGGGGTGGCTTTGTTTGCCAGGGTCGCCCGTCGCAATGCCGCTTTCAACTCCTCCACAGTGATCTCTTCACCTTCAAGGAATTTGACCGTCAGGTCGTCATCCAGTTCGGCAATGCGTTCTACCAGGATGGCACGCCGCTCTTCGGCTTCATCCCGCAGTTCGGCAGGAATCTCGCCATATACCGGTTCTCGACCGAGTTCGTCGCGCCAGGTAATGGCCTGCATGGTGAGCAAGTCCACCACACCGGAGAAGTTAGATTCGGCACCAATGGGGATTTGCATGGGAATCGGGTTGGCTCCCAGGCGAGTCCGAATGGACTCAATCGAATACTCGTAAGAAGCGCCAACCCGATCCATCTTGTTGATGAAACAAATGCGCGGGACATTGTAACGATCCGCCTGTCGCCAGACAGTTTCGCTTTGGGGTTCTACACCCTGGGTGGCGTCAAATACGACCACGCCGCCATCCAGAACGCGCAGGGAACGCTGAACCTCCGCCGTGAAATCAATATGTCCCGGCGTATCAATGAGGTTAATTTGATAATCTTTCCACTCAGCGGTGACCGCCGCAGAAACAATGGTAATTCCCCGCTCTCGTTCCTGCACCATCCAATCCGTTACAGTGGTGCCTTCATCCACCGATCCCAACCGGTACGTTTTTCCTGTATAGAACAGGATACGTTCGGTGGTCGTGGTCTTCCCCGCGTCAATATGAGCAATGATTCCGATGTTACGGCACCGCTCTAACGGAAATGTTCGAGCCATGCTTCACCTTTTTATACTGATAAACTAAACCCGGAAGTGAGAGAACGCTCGGTTCGCCTCCGCCATCTTGTGGGTTTCTTCGCGCTTGCGCACGGCAGCACCCTGGTTGTTATTGGCATCCAGCAATTCAGCCGCCAACTTTTCAGAGAAAGATTTGCCCGTTCGGGCTTTCGCAGCCTGGATAATCCAGCGCATGGCTAATGTCATGCGGCGGCGAGCAGGAACCTCCAGAGGAACCTGGTAAGTAGCACCACCTACACGGCGCGGGCGAACTTCCATGATGGGGCCCACGTTCTTAATCGCCTGCTCAAAGATATCTACGGCAGGGCGACCGGTTTTTTCCTGCACCATGTCAAACGCATCATAGACCAGACGAGCCGCAAGGCTCTTCTTGCCACGGCGCATCACCCGGTTAATGAATTCCTGCACTAACACGCTGTTATAGCGAACATCCGGATTGATTTCTCGGACCTCAGGTTTGGTACGACGCATATTTCCCTACTCCATGATCCAAAAGACTATTTCGGCCGCTTCGCGCCGTACTTTGAACGACCCTGGCGCCGCTTGGCAACGCCCGTGGTATCCAGCGTGCCGCGCACAATGTGGTAACGCACACCCGGCAGGTCCTTTACGCGGCCGCCGCGCACCAGCACCACCGAGTGCTCCTGCAACTGATGCCCTTCACCCGGAATATACGCCGTAACTTCGATGCCGTTCGTCAGGCGCACGCGGGCGATTTTCCGCAAAGCCGAGTTCGGCTTCTTGGGGGTCATCGTACGGACAACGGTGCACACCCCACGCTTCTGCGGGGAGCCACCCTCCTGGCGAAGGCGGCGCTGCTTTGGGATGTTCAAAATGTACTGCAAAGCAGGCGCTTTGCTCTTCACCTTCTTCGACTCGCGTCCTTTTCGAATGAGTTGATTGATGGTTGGCACCTTCTTGCCTCCAAAAAATTAAGTCAGTACGGTTTGATAGCGTTTCTTTCGTCATAAAGGGAGGCCATCAAACCTTGCACAGATGGCCTCACCTCTATTTCCGTGTTCATGACAGGCAACGGGCAAGGATTATATCACAACTCTCAGACTAGAGCAAGTCATCCTCGCCGTCACCCCCCAAGCCCAAATCCTCACCCAAACCGAGCAAGCCGGTTTCAATCTTGGGCGGGCGTACGCGCTCTTCATCTTTGCCAAAGCGCACCACCTCACCATTTTCCATGATGGCTTCCACGGCTACGCCCAAACTCTGCAGTTCCTTGACCAGCACGCGGAACGCCGCCGGAATGCTCGGCTCTTCGATGGGCTCATTCTTGACAATGGCTTCGTAGGTCGCCACACGTCCCTGAACATCGTCGGACTTAACCGTAAGCATTTCCTGCAGGGTATGCGCTGCGCCGTAGGCTTCCAAAGCCCACACCTCCATTTCACCAAAGCGCTGACCACCAAACTGCGCTTTACCACCCAACGGTTGTTGCGTCACCAGGCTGTACGGGCCAGTAGAACGTGCGTGGACTTTGTCTTCCACCAGGTGGTGCAGTTTCATCATGGTCATCACGCCTACAGTGACAGGTTGATCGTAGAATTCGCCCGTCTTGCCATCGCGGAGGCGCTGTTTGCCCAGCAAAGGCATGGGGTTGCCGGTCTGGCGCATGTAATCTTCCGCTACCTCGCGCAGGTTTTCACCAGCAACGTTGCTCACATCCACACCCTGAGATTGCAACCAGATGCGCAGGCAGACTTCAATGGCGTTGAGGTCTTTGGGTGAGACTGCGGGGGCTTTCATGCCCACATCCTCAAACTGCAAAATCTCTTCCGGGTTATAGCCCCTGTCACGCAGCCACTCTGCCAGGGTGGAACGTCGCGCGTACACCTCATCCTCGAGCAGGCGATCCATGTCGTAGCCACGCTCGCCGAGCCACTGTTGAATGTACAACGCCCGAACCTCATCATCATCGCGGAAGGTTTCAGGGGTAACATCCTGTTCCTTCACCCACTGCCAGGCAGCATCTGCTGTTTCTTTCCACGCCAGATCAATCAGGTATGCGCGTGCCAGTTCGGCTTCGATTTCGGTTTCGTTTGCGCCATCAAAGACCGGGGTAATAGCGCGGAAGCCAAGACGCATGGCCGCCCAACCCAGGTGAGTTTCGAGCACCTGCCCGATGTTCATACGTCCTGGAACGCCCAACGGGTTAAGGATAATATCCACCGGTGTACCGTCTTCGAGGAAGGGCATATCTTCTACCGGCACCACGCGAGAGACCACGCCTTTGTTCCCGTGACGTCCTGCCATCTTGTCACCAGCGGTAATCTTGCGTCGTTGAGCAACCGACACCCGCACCATCATGTCCACGCCGGCAGGCAGGTCGGTGTTATCCTGGCGTGTGAAGACTTTGACGTCCACTACTTTACCGCGCTCACCATGCGGCATGCGCAGAGAAGTGTCCTTCACATCCCGAGATTTTTCGCCAAAGATCGCCCGCAAAAGGCGCTCTTCAGGGGTGAGTTCCTTTTCACCTTTCGGGGTAATCTTGCCCACCAGGATATCGTTCGGGCCCACTTCCGCACCAATGCGGATGATGCCGTTTTCATCCAGATCCTTAATGGCATCTTCACCCACATTGGGAATGTCGCGGGTAATCTCTTCCGGGCCCAGTTTGGTATCGCGGGCTTCAACCTCGTATTTCTCAATATGCACCGAAGTAAATTTATCGTCCTGTACCAGACGTTCGGAAATCAGGATGGCGTCTTCAAAGTTTCCACCTTCCCATGAGAGGAACGCCACCACCACGTTCTGCCCCAGCGCCAGGTTGCCGTTGACGGTTGAACTGGAATCCGCCAGCACATCGCCCTTGCGGACAATTTGACCTTTGTGCACTGCTGGACGCTGATCAATGCAGGTAGATTGATTGGAGCGCTGATACTTGCGCAACTGGTACACGCGCACGCCACTGGACGTTCGCAGAAGAATCTGCCGCCCGTTAACCGAAATGACCTCACCATCTTCCTCAGCCACCAGCACCTGCCCAGAGTCGCGCGCGGCATACAGTTCCATGCCCGTGGAGACAATGGGGATTTCCGGGCGCACCAGAGGCACCGCCTGGGCTTGCATGTTAGACCCCATCAAGGCGCGGTTAGCGTCGTCGTGTTCAAGGAATGGAATCAGCGCCGCGCTGATACCCACCACCTGATTGGGCGCCACATCCATGTAGTTAATGCTGTCTGGTGAGGCTTCGGTAAAGTCAGAATGGTAGCGGCAGGAAATGCGATCCTGAATAAATTCGTTATACTCATTGAGCAGGGAGTTTGCCTGCGCAATCATGAACTTGTCTTCTGCGTCGGCGGAGAGATATTCCACATCCTCTGAAACAAACGGCACTACAAAGATGGTGGTTTTATTCAGTTTTTGAATTGCCGGAAGCATCTCTGCAGTGACGCGCTCACCCTCACGAGCAATTACCTCGCCTGTTTCCGGATCAGTGAGGGTTTCGCGTAATTTACGACCCACCAGACGCTTGTCTTTGGAAGAGAGTGATTTAATCACCCGGCGATAGGGGGTTTCAATAAAACCATATTCATTCACACGCGAGAAGGTCGCCAGACGACCAATCAAACCAATATTGGGACCTTCAGGGGTTTCAATCGGGCAAATACGCCCATAATGCGAGTGATGCACATCGCGCACGTCAAACCCTGCGCGCTCACGGCGCAAACCACCCGGGCCTAAAGCCGAGAGCGTGCGCTTGTGGCGCAGTTCGGCGAGCGGATTGGTCTGATCCATGAACTGGGACAACTGGCTGGAGCCAAAGAACTCGCGCAGTGCCGCCACCACCGGTCGAATATTAACCAGGCTCATCGGCGTCACCTGCTCCTGATCGCGGATGGACATGCGTTCTTTGATGACGCGCTCCATGCGGCGCAAACCAATGCGCAATTTGTTCTGAATCAATTCACCCACCGTCTTGACCCGGCGGTTACCAAGGTGGTCAATGTCATCCTTATCCTCGCGCTCGTTGTTGATGAGAATCATGCGCCGGATTAGATTGAGGATATCCCACTTGGTGATGGTCCGATGGGTAACCGGAATTTTATCGGACAGATCCAGTTTCTGATTGAGTTTGTAGCGACCAACCCGCTCCAGGTCATAATGGCGCTGATCAAACAGTTGTTCCTCCAGGAACTGGCGGGCGTTTTCGAGGGTCGCCGGATCGCCCGGACGCATGCGCTTGAAGAACTCCAGCAATGCTGCCTGAGCAATTGTCAAACCGCCGGTCAGGTCCCAAACAGGTTCCTGGCGCATGGTTGAGACAATGAACAGGCGCTCGGGGTTGTTATCCACATCCTGGAACAGCGCCAGAAGTTCTTCGTCCGTCCCTTCTTTGATTGGACTTTCACCGCCCAAGCCATCATCCACAGCCGCCAGCGCGCGCAGGAAGATGGTAATCGGCACCGTGCGCTTGCGATTGAACTTGAGAATCAGGTAATCGTTCTTGCGGGTCTCAAACTCCATCCAGGCGCCGCGGTCGGGAATTAATTTCGCCATTGCCAGGCGCCGTCCCGTTGCTCGATCTACAGGGGCATCGAAATACACACCTGGAGAACGAATTAACTGCGAGACAACCACGCGCTCAGTACCATTAATGATGAACGTACCCTTGTCGGTCATCTCCGGGAAATCTCCCAGGAAGATTTCCTGACGAATGGGCTCAGGGACTTCAGGTCCTGCCAGTAAAACCCCCACATACAGCGGACTGGCATAGGTTAAATCCTTTTCCACACATTCCTCAATGGAATGCTTGGGCTCTCCAAAACGGATACGCAGGTTAAACTGCTGAGCCTCGGGCGAACGCCCCGGGAAGTACAACTTCATTCCCTTGTTATAAGATTCAATTGGGGAAATCTCATCAAAGAGATCAATTAACCCTTCTTGCTTGAGACGCTTGAACGAATCAACCTGAACATCAATCAAATCGGGAAGGTCGAAAACAACCGGAATACGCGCGTAAGACTTCGTGGTTGTCAATTCGGAAGCCATGCTTTTCTCCTGCACCTCATACTTTAGACCGGATCCTGTCCTGCGATAAACACAATACGTGCATTTTACGTAAAAGGCAATTATACCCGAACGATACCCGTTGGGTCAAGGAACTTGTTTGCTTAATTTTCTTCTCGCTTCCCCACTAAATTTTCAACCTGAAGAAACCTTGCCATGAAAACCGACTAAAGCCAAAATCCGCGGCATTCCTTTTTCAAGATAGGCATCAATTTCTGCCGCAGTTTTTTCGTATTCCTCTAAAGAGGCGCCAAAGGGATCTTCAACAGGAAGGTGTTCACCCACCATTTCGGTCAGCAAATAAATCCGCTCAGCCAGGTGTGGAAACTCCACCTGCAAGGCTTCTTTGTGGCCCGGTTCCATAACCAGAATCAGGTCAAACATCTCCAGCAGATAACTGGAGACCGTCTTAGAACGGTGGGAACGCAGATCCAGCCCGCGCTTCTGCATGGCGAGGACGGCATTTTGGGATGCCGCCTGCCCATCATGCGCCCATGTGCCGGCAGAATCCACCAGCCATTCTTCCGGACGAAGTCCGTCTGCCCGCAGACGCGCAGAAAAAAGCGCCGCCGCCATGGGCGAGCGGCAAATGTTGGCGGTACAGACAAACAACACTGCGGGCATTACCTGAACCTTTAGTGGTCATCCATCGAGATAACCTGCTTCTCCCAGCGATGCCAGTTGCCAAAGCGTTCCTGGAGGATGCGTTTGCCTTCACCAGGGCATTCCAAGCCCATCAGTTCCAGGTCGGCATCTACCATAATGCGCACCAGTTCACGGAAGCGCACTTTGGGCTCCCACCCCAGCACCCGGCGGGCTTTGGATGCATCGGCGAGCAAGTAGTCCACCTCGGTAGGGCGGAAATAGCGCGGGTCAATCTTGACGTACTCGTGCCAGTCCATATCGAGGTAGCCAAAGGCTTCATCGAGGAACTCGCGCACGGTATGGGCTTCACCCGTGCCGATGACGAAATCGTCGGGTTCATCGCGGTTGAGCATCATCCACATGGCTTCGACGTACTCCGGCGCATACCCCCAGTCTCGTTTAGAGTCAAGGTTACCCAGATAAAGCACCTTCTGCTTGCCCGCACGAATGGATGCCAGTGCGCGGGTAATTTTGCGCGTCACAAAAGTTTCACCCCGGCGTGGGCTTTCGTGGTTGAAAAGAATGCCATTGACGGCAAAAATGTTGTAGGCTTCCCGATAGTTGCGGGTGAGCCAGTAAGAGTACAATTTGGCTACTGCATAGGGACTGCGCGGCTCAAAAGGAGTTTGCTCATTCTGAGGCGGTTTAGCGCTCCCGAACATCTCACTGGAAGATGCCTGGTAGAAGCGCGCCTTGACGCCGCTCTTGCGAATGGCTTCCAGAATACGGGCTGTTCCCAAACCGGTAACATCGCCGGTAAATTCCGGCATATCGAAACTCACCCGCACATGGCTTTGCGCACCGAGATGATAAATCTCATCGGGGCGGATGTTGTAGATGATGTCCAGTAGCGTATCCGAAGCGGTCAAATCGCCGTAATGCAGGTACAGGTGCACCGGGTCGCCATTGGCATGAGGATCGCGGTAGATGTGGTCAATTCGGCGGGTGTTGAAGGTACTGGCCCGCCGAATCATCCCATGAACTTCGTAGCCTTTGGACAAAAGTAGTTCAGCCAGATACGAGCCGTCCTGCCCGGTAATCCCCGTAATGAGTGCTTTTTTCAACTTCTTGCCTCCCAAGCAAAAATCAACCAGTGCAAGAGTATACCATACTCTCCCCGGCATTTAAGGCACAACCGCAGGGATCTATCACTCCAACAAATTCTGCAACGCTCCTTCTAATTCTGGATATACAAATTTAAACCCCTCCGCCAGCAAACGAGCAGGGATAACCCGCTGACCATCCAGCACCAAGGTGCTCATCTCTCCCAGCAAAAGACGCAGGGCAAAGGCAGGAACAGGAAGCCAGTACGGACGTTTAAGCACTTTTGCCAGAGTGCGCATAAAATCGCGGTTCTGCACAGGATGTGGGGCTGAAAGGTTGTACACACCCCGGCTGGATGGCGTTTCAATGAGAAAGCGCATGGCACGCACCTGATCTTGAAGGTGAATCCACGAAATCCACTGCTTTCCAGAACCAAGCGGACCACCCGCTCCCAACCGGACGGGCAACACCATGCGTCCAAGCACACCACCTTCGCGCGCCAGCACTACCCCGGTACGAATCACCACGCGGCGCACACCCAAATTTTCCACTTCGCGAGTTGAATCTTCCCACGCCACACCCACCAGAGAGAGGAAATCCTTACCGGCAGAGGCGGTTTCATCCAGGGGTGTATCACCATGCTGAATGCCATAAAAGCCAATTGCCGAGGACTGCATCAGCACCGTGGGCTTTCGAGACACCTGTCGGAATGCCTGCAAGACGGCCTCACCCGCCTTGATCCGACTTTCCCGAATGCGTTGTTTTTTCTCTTCTGTCCAGCGCCCGGCACCAATGTTTTCCCCTGCCAGATTGACCACGGCATGGGCGCTTTCCATCTCATGGGAAAGGTCTTCCCAGCCAATCCGGCAAAAGGATTCAACCGGGCTTGCCTGCTGAGGATTGCGGCTCACCACCACAACTTCCCAGCCTGCATTATGCATTTCTCTGCAAAAGGCTTGACCAATCAAGCCGCTTCCCCCTGTTACTATCACCTTTGCCATAGCCCCTCCATAATCTTCGACATGTTTACCTGTTTTTTACCTTTTCCAAAAATGGTTCGTGCTATAATCTTGGTATGCACGAGCCTGTTCTGGTGTTGAATGCCAATTTTGAACCGATTCATGTATGTGACATGCGTCGGGCAATTGGGCTTTTAATGAGCGAGAAAGCCACCATGGTGGTCAATGGCAGAGGCAACATTCTCACCGTCAGCCGTGTCATTCCTCGCCCCTCGGTCATTCGGCTCCAGAAGATGATTTCACGTCCACGTCCACGGCTCAAACTGACCCGCCGCGAAGTCTTCCGCCGCGACAACTATACCTGCCAGTACTGTGGCAAACACACCACCGACCTGACAGTGGATCATGTCATTCCCCGGCACCTGGGCGGAGCACACTGCTGGACGAACGTGGTGGCTGCCTGCCCAGCATGCAATCATCGCAAAGGCGGGCGTACCCTCGAGGAAGCCGGGATGAAACTGCTTCGCCCTCCCACCGAGCCCCCCACGTCTGCCCGGTACGTCTTCGGCAGACATCTCGAAGAAAACAAAGAGTGGGAGCAGTTCCTGACCGGCTGGTGAAATTCTCCTTTCCTATGATAACAAAAAACAGGGCGCACAGAGCGCCCTGTTTGATTACGTCAAAGGTTTACTGACCTAACACCATCAAAACCAACCGGGGGGTAATGAAGGCTTCTACAAATGCCGCCACCACAAGCAAAGGGATCACGAGTCCCACCATAATCTTTGCCCAATCGGCAATGGCTTTCAGGAATACCTCTCCAATGGTCAGATCCCGGGCAGGGGTTGCCAGAGTCGCCCCGATCTTCAACACCGCCGCAGTAGCCAGGATGGCGGCAGGCACCTCAAAAATCCCGTGTGGGAGAATCATTGTCAGAATAGGGGAAAGTGCTACCTGATTGACGGAAAGGAAAGCCCCCAGAAAACCCACTACCGCCATGGTCCCCATGATGGGCAAAGTTCCGACAACACCAAAGGTAAAGATACCCAACACCATGGAAAGCAAAAGAACCCGTAAGTTTTGCCAGAAGATGAGCAAAAACATTCCCGATTCATTGCCTAGCAAGGTTTGTCGCAAGCGTTCAATATTAGGCAAACTTTGCTCCTGGAGTTTGCTTGCCGTAAGCAATACCGGAAATTCTTTCAACATGTAGGCACCAATGCCCAATCCAACCGCAGAAATCGCCAGCACCATTAGGGCGGGAACAAACAAACGTCTTAAGGTTGGAAAAACCGAGACGGAATACCACTCTCGAACAGAATACGCATTCCCCTTGAAGGTTTTCCAGAACACCTGCCACGCCCAGGCTGGTTTGAGGACATCAATTTCGCGCCCAAGCACTTTTTCACGATTGAAATGCGACACCCCTACCCGGCTCAATAATAACGCAATGACCAGGGTGCCAACCAGGACCCACCAGAGGGTCATCTCGTTTCCCCAGAACATCACCAGCGCTTCCCATTGAATGAGAAAAGCCACGGGGAGCACGATGAACGAAGAAAGCAGATTCGCTGCCCGCACCGAGGTTGCCTGACTGGAAATAACCACAGCACCAGAGACCATCATCACCGCTTGAATGGTCGTCAGCAGGAAAATTTGGGTCATAATCACCGGCGGCGGCAGAGGAATTCCCCGGGAGACCAGCCCTAACAAATATACCAGCATGGCAAGGTAACTACCCAGCAAAGGCATGAGGGTGGAAGCCAGTAACTTGCCCAGGTAAATTTGCCAGTCCAACAGAGGTGTATTGAGCAGGGGTTCAATGCTATTGCGTTCCTTTTCTCCTGCAAAGGACTCCAGAGCAATGACCAGAGAGACGGAAATTGGGAAGAAACCCACCACCATAAAGAGGAACGGCACCAGACGGTCGGCAACGATTGTCGCGCCGTATTCCGAGGTAAAGTCGAGCATCTCCCGCACCGTCCAGTTCATGATGAAGGGAAAGCCCAAAGCCAGGACAAGGATAGGAAGAATGATACGCCAGTCGCGCAGTTGATCTTTCAATTCGCGGCGCATCAAAATCCAGACGGGACGAAGCTCAGTCCACATTCTCTTTCTCCGACCGAACCACTTTTAAAAAAACTTCCTCAAGGCTTCGGGGGACTTCCTGAAAAGAAAGCACCTCCACCTGTTGATGAAGCAACGCTCTGAGAAGTTCGGGGTTGTGGGCACGGGGATGGGAAACCTGAAAGCGCACCCAATCTTCCCCCCGAGCAGTCACAGAAACCCCTTCTGGCAAACGCAAGGTTGCCCCATTGAGAGGACGAGCCAGGCGAGCAAGGAACTCCGGCGCTCCCAATTGCTGTTCTTTAACCTCTTCCAGCGAACCCTGTAAAATGACGCGCCCATGATGAATGATGGCAACATCATCTGCCAGTTCTTCCCCTTCCACCAGATTGTGTGTGCAGAGCAAAATCGTCCGTCCCTGCCCGCGCAGATGGGCAATGGCATTGCGCACCACCCGCGCAGATTCGGGATCCATGGCAGAAGTGGGCTCATCCAGCATGAGAACAGGCGGGTTATGAAGCAGCGCGCGCACCAGTGCCAGTTTCTGGCGCATACCTTTAGAAAATTCGCCCAGGCGCTTTTTTTCTGTACCTTCCAGTTCAAACTCTTCCAGCAAAGGTTTTGCCCGCTGACGTACTTCCAGCGCACTCATACCATACAGACTGCCAAAAAACTCCAGGTATTCCCAGAGGGTCATCCGCGAATACAAGCCATGATGCTCGGTCAGCACCCCCACCGAGGCTCTCACCTTTTGGGCTTCCAGGACAATATCGTATCCGGCAACCTTAGCACTTCCGCTGGTCGGTTTTAGAATAGATGAAAGCATTCGGATAGTGGTCGTCTTGCCAGCGCCATTTTTACCTAATAACGCCAGCACTCGCCCTTCCGCTACCGAGAAAGAGACTTGATTTACCGCAATAAAATCATCGAAAATTTTCGTCAAGCCTTCAGCGTAAATCATCCACAACCTCTACCATTAATATAAAAGAAAACCGCTTTTCAAAAGATTACAATTCACTATCAATTCGCCGATGACGCCAGAACAGTGCCCCTGCCGAAACAATCGCTACTGCCAGCATAATCATCTGGTTAGCGTTAATCGTGCCCAGGGGCGCGGGATCCAGCCGCAGGAATTCCAGGACAAACCGTCCTACTCCATAGATCACCGCATACACAAGAAACACATCCCAGGGTTTCAATTTTCCCTCAAAGCGCCTCGCCACCCAGAGCAAAATACCCATGTTCAACAGGTTCCAGAGGAACTCGTAGAAGAACAGAGGATGATAATACTCCACGTTGGCATACTCTGGCAAGCGATGCAACGGGTCTATATAAAGTTTCCAGGGCAAGTTGGTTGGCGCGCCATACAATTCCTGATTGAAATAGTTGCCCCACCGGCCAATGGCTTGCGCTAAAGCCAGCCCCGGTGCAATGGCATTTGCCCACACCCCCATCGGGAACTTCTTGCTACGAGAATAAATCCATACAGCCAGCAACCCACCAATCACCGCACCAGGAATGCCCAAACCACCACGGCGCAGGTTCAGCATATCCAGCGGATGCGTCAGGTAATATGCTGTGGTGATGCCCTGTTCGACCATCGAAGCGGGCGGGAGAAGCACATGCCACAAGCGTGCACCAATAATCCCACCAATCAGAGCAATGGGGAGCAAATCCCACGCCAGGTCCGGATTCTCGCCGTAGCGCTTGGCTTCCCGGCTGGCAAGCCAGGTTGCCGCAACCGCGCCTAAAACAATCAAAACACCGTAATAATAAATCTTAAACGTACCGATCAGGATGCCATCAAACTGAATCGACATAGGGCTTCCTCCTCATCCTTCTTTCTCAATTGCCGTACGCTCATAGGCTTGCTTACGCACATGCCAGATGCGCTGAAGCGCAGTGATATTTCCAAAGAGTGCAATCAGCGCCAGCGAGATCATCGGTTGGTTGAAAATCAACCCGGGCACCAGCACCAGAAAACGTTCTACCCGGGTGAATAATCCAATCTTGGTCTCAAACCCTACTGACTGCGCTCTGGCACGGATATAGGACACCAGCACCGAACCTGCCGCGGCAAGATATACTAGCAAAGCCCCCAGCCAGAGATCCTCTCTTAAGAAATAAATCAACAGCCCAAGGAAAATGACCAGTTCCGAGTAACGGTCTGTGACCGAATCCACAAAAGCACCAAATTCGGTAGGCAAACCGCGCAACCGCGCCATTGTGCCATCCAGCGCATCAATGGGGCCCACGAGAAGAATGACCAGCCCTCCAGCAGGAATATGCCCCATCGCCAAAAGTCCAGCCCCCACCATATTCCCTGCCAATCCGAGGATGGTCATGGTGTTGGGCATGATTCCCAGACGATTGAAGAACATCGCCACAGGTTCGAGCACATTTTTGAAAGTCTTACGGAGAAAATCGGTGAAGGTCACTGGTTCTTTCCTGACGACTTGTTCCACAATTGCACCTCACAGGAAAAAGATACAGGAACGCTGTTTCCAGCATGCGCCTTATGCTATCTTACCCGTGAGGAACTGTCAAGCACCCTCGTCATCGTCCTCGCCATCCTCGGGAAGAGGCGGTAAGAGTACTTCGCGGTCCTTTCCTCCCCCCTGAGCAGGTCCTACGATTTCCATTTCTTCCATGAGATCAATCAGACGCGCCGCCCGGGGATAGCCGATGCGCATACGCCGCTGAAGCAAAGAAGCACTGGCGCGCTGGGCTTGCCGCACAATGCGAATGGCTTCTTCCAGCAAAGCATCCCCTTCTTCCTCTTCGGCATTGACCAGGAATTCTTCCCAGGGCACACTTGCAGGCTCTCCGGAGGGAGGAAGTTGCTTCTGCCAGTAGGCAATGAGGCGCTCCACTTCCTGGTCGGCAACCATCACCCCTTGGGCACGCTGGGGGGTGCCTACTTCGGGGTTCAGAAAGAGCATATCCCCCTTCCCCAGAAGAGTCTCGGCACCCACCACATCGAGAATCACCCGCGAATCCACCGACGATGCCACACTGAAAGCAATGCGTGCGGGGAAATTGGCTTTAATCAATCCGGTGATCACATCTGTAGAAGGGCGCTGCGTAGCAACCACCAGATGGATGCCGATGGCACGGGCTTTCTGCGCCAGCCGCACCAGGGCGGGTTCGGTGTGTTCAGGGGCGGTCATCATCAAGTCTGCCAGTTCGTCCACCACCACAACAATCCTGGGCAGAGGTGTCTGCCCCCGCTTCTCAGCCCGACGGTTGTAAGTATCCAGATCGCGGGCGCGGGCTTGCTCCAGCACCTTGTAGCGGTTCTCCATCTCAGCCACTGCCCACTGCAACACTGCCACCATGCGCTCAATTTGTGTCTCCACCTTGCCAAGCAAATGGGGCAAGCCATTGAAGCGCGAAAGTTCCACCATCTTGGGATCGAGCAAAACCAGACGCAAATGCTCGGGAGAATTGTTCATTGCCAGGCAGGTGACAATAGCGGACACACACACCGATTTACCCGATCCGGTAGTACCAGCAATTAACAGATGAGGCATGCGTGCCAGGTCTGCGACCACCGCTTGACCGGAAACGTCCTTCCCTAACGCCAGTGCCAGCGGCGAATTCAAGCGCTGGAAGGCTTCATCCTGCATCAACGCACGCAAACGCACCACCGTGTTGCGTGGATTGGGGACTTCAATACCCACATACGAACGCCCCGGTACAGGTGCTTCAATCCGCAAACGCTCCGCCGAAAGCGCCATAGCAAGGTCCCGCTGAAGCGCAGAAATTTGGGCAACGCGCACCTTCATGTGAGTCACTTCACCATCCGCGCCAATTTTCTCAACATACCCCGGTTCAACAGCATACTGGGTAATGGTAGGACCCACACGATACCCCACCACTTTGACAGGCAAACCAAATTCTGCCAGCACCTGCTCAATGCGCAGTCCGGTCTCAATAATGGTTTCTTCATCCGGAGCGGAAGATTGTTCTTCCAGCAACAAGTCAAAGGGCGGTAAGAGCGGGTCTCTGCGGGTTGAAGAGGATGCCTGCTCTTGCCTTTCCTCTTCCGAAAGGTGCACTGAGGCTGAAGATCCTCCGGGCTGGACAGGAACAGGTTGCGGGGAGGCACTGATCGCATCTAACCACTTCACCAAGGCATGGAATCCCCATCCCAGTAAACCACTACCAAAAGAGATTAAGACCACGAGGGAAAACAGAAGAACAATCGTAATCCAGGGATAGGGGAAGAGCAGTTCCAGTAGACTTGCCAGCCCCCAGCCAATGACACCACCGTCTTTCCCGCTTTCGGCACGTGTCAGGTCCATGCCCCCAAACACCGACAGCAGGGCTAAGATGAAGAAGACACTGGCTTCCAGAGCCAGCGTACGCCCTAAAGAAATACTGGGAAAACCCTGAAAGTAGTGACGGAAACAAAGCAACCCCAACAGGATGAAAACGACTATCGCCCCCCATGACAGCCAGCCAAATGCCAGACGCAGGCTGCCCACCCAGGCATCCAGCAACACCCCTCGCGACCATCCCGCCAGCCCGAGAAAAGTCATGAGCGCCCATGCCATCAGGGAAATTCCCAGAACGTCCCACCCAAAACGGCGGAAACGTCCCCACCAACCCAATGGAATGGAAGATGACGTTTCCTCACCTGACGATGAAGGGCTTGCAGCCGGTGGTATGGGCTTGCGTTTTTGTTCTAACTTCATTCGATTTGAACCAGACCTAACCCAAGCCTGCGACGCTCAGCATCCAGATGCAAAATGCGCACCTGTACCTTTTGCCCAATCTTCATGAATTTCTCAATGTCTTTTTCTCCATCGGGCAGGGACATGGTAGAGATATGAATCAACCCCTCCACGCCCTCTTTCAGGCGGGCAAAAGCACCAAAACGCATGATTGCCGTCACCTCGGCTTCAACTACATCACCTGGACGATAAATTTGTGGCAGGGTTTCCCAGGGATTGGGACAAAGTCGTTTGAGACTGAGCGCTACCCGTCCATTTTCAGCAGAGACCGACAATACCAGCGCCCGCACAGGAACCCCCACCTGCAGGATATCGGTAGGATGTTGAACACGCCCCCACGACAGTTCGGAGACATGAATCAGGCCCTCCAAACCTCCCAGATCCACAAACGCACCAAAGTCGGTGACATTGGTCACGGTACCATTGACAATTTCTCCCGGGCGCAGGGTGCTGAAAAGTTGCCGGCGTTTGCCCTCCCCTGCCAGCGCGGCACGTTCCGAGAAGACAATCCGCTCGGCTTGCATCTCACACTCAATAACCTTTAACGAAAGGATTCGCCCCACGTAATTTGCCAGACTTTGCCGGCGCTGTTCTTCATCAGCAGGGACACAGGGCATTTCCACCAGATGCGAGACAGGCACAAAACCCTGAATATCCTCTCCACGCACCAACAATCCCCCACGGTTGAAGCCATAGACTTCCAGTTTGACCACCTCATCGTTTTCCAGGTACTGGCGCGCTCTTGCCCAATTGACCCCACCGGAGATCCCAGAGGATTTTGCGCTGGCAGTCTTGACAAGGCTCTCTCCGTAGGCTTGCTCATCGGCAAGCACCGAAGCCCACCAGCCTTCATCCATTGGCATTTCCACCTCTTCTTCCGCCCTGGCAACTGATCGCCTTACCGCCATTTCGTACCTCCATACCCCAATGACATTAAGATAAAAAATACCAACCATGGCTAGGCTTGCTTCTGGTTGGTTCCCTCCCGAGCATCCATTTCCATTTCCAGAATGGCTTTTGCGACGGCTTCGATGGCAACCCGCTGTTTCCGATAAAGATCTGCTTCTGACATGGCTAAACGCATGGCAATATCGCGCACCTTGCGCCCCTCAACGAACTTCATTTCCAGAATATTATACAATATCCACTCACCAGTGAACTTTCTTTCGCCCTCGGGTTTTACCTGATCAATCGCCTGCCGCAGAACTGCCCGTAAGGCATTGGCTTGATTCCCGTTATGCTCCCGCAAGGCTTCCTGAACCACGCGATACTTCATCAGCGGATTATTGAGCAGTTTTGGTCCCCCCCAGTAATGGGACAGGGCTTCCCTCACCCAGGTAGCCACATCCTCGGGGGCTTCGGGAATTTCTGCCTGAATAAACTCTCGCCGATCATACTGCCCGGCAGTACGCAGGCGCTGAATCAAATCGGCTTGCGGAGCAAGGGCTTCCATGGCAGAGAAAATCCGTTCCTGCAATTTACGGTCACGTAATGCCATTGCCGCTCGATCCACCAGCATCCAGATAGTATCATCCGGTTCAATGCTTCCCTCTCTTTCCTCTACACCACTCACCCCGATAAATCCCAGCAAGGGACTCTCCTCTCCATTGTGAAGGGGGAAAAGCCAATCCCCTTCCCAGATGAAATAACGCGCCTCCCGTGCTTTTTCCCATTCAGGATAAAGTTTGAGAGGGACATCCAAAGAGTTTTCCAAATGCTCGAATCGGGTTTTTCCCTGGGAAAGCACAAACTGCGCCCCCTCTTCCAAGCCTACCAGATAGGCCCCCTCGGCTTGAGTACGATCCATCAGAGCGGTTAAGATCATCTCCAGAAACTGACGCAAATCGTTGCGGGTGACCAATCGCTCTTCCAGACGGCGTAAAATGTCCAGTTCCTCCCGATCGTTGCCTGCAAAGAGCACCCGTTCTCCCAAAGGCGATAAGAGGGTGATGAGATATTCCAGAATCAAAATCGTAGCCACCATGGCAATGGGTACCAGCACACTGGCGTTGTAGCCCAGGGCTTCTCCTCCACGCCGGATGAGCGTGACCACCCCCAGGGTGGCAGACGCTGTAAACGGTCCACGCATCAACCACTTAAACAAGCGTGCCTTAACCACACGGTCGGGCAACATTACGCCGAAGAAAGCCACCACATACGCCATAATCACAAGCAGGGTGCCTACCAGTGCATTGACCAGAGCCGCCAGTCCCCAAAACAGAACAGGATGACGCAAAGGAAAATCAGGATTGTAAGGCAGGAAGGGAAACACCCCAAAAACCAGCGCCACCGAACTGAACACCAGATAAAACATGCGCCGCCGGCTGGCAGAAAGCGTGGAACGCCGCATGGCTCGCACCAGCAGACTAATCCCAATACCACATAAAGTAATCAGATAAATCAGAAAAATATGAGTCAGGGGGGTGGGCTGAAAATGGGTGATCTTCCCTTCCACACTGACCACAGGTCCAATCAACCATCCCAGCGGAACGGAAACAAGGAAGAGAAAGGAAATAAGATAAGCCAACCGTGAAAGAAAGCGCCGCCGTCCCCGGCTGGGCTGTCCTGTAGTGGCTAATACAGCATCGGCAAAATGAAGATACGCGGCAGGGAGAAACACAACCCCCACCCACTGTACCCGCAACCAGAACTCTTGCTCCACAGGCGAGGGAGCAATGTTGCCCATAGACTCGGCAGTAAAAGCCACCACCACACAGACTAAAATCAGGGCAAAGGAGCGCACAACCCGATTGAACAGGTTGAACGCCAGGGCATACAACAAAAGGGCAAAAGCGGTTATGGCAATTCCCGCTGTGAAGATATCACTGAGCGCCCGCAGCACCCCCTGAAGTGCCATCATCCCATCGTTTTGCATATTTCCCTATCAATGCAAGGACTGTGCGAAGAACAGCGCGATATCCTGATTAGCATAGTAAGCGTCGCTGTAACCCGAAAACTCATAGCCGAGTTTTTTTGCCAGTTGAATGGCGGGGTAATTCTTGGATTGCATTTCCAGCAAAATCCGGCGATACTTTCGCTCCAAGGCGTAATCCTGAACGGCAATCAGCAGAGCAGTACCAACCCCTTGTCGTCGCACATCATGGCGAACCCCCAGATCCTTGACCCATAAATTACCCGAGGTGACTTCCAGAGCCAAACGAGCAAACCCTACCGGCACATTTGCAAGGCTGGCAGTGAGGAAAATGCCTTTTTCCAGCCAGCCTTCCTGGAAAATATCTTCGATGGTTCGGGGATATTCCACCAGCACTTCTCGAGGCAAACGCACTTCGCGAAACCGAACCTGTATTTGCTCTTCCTCCATACTCCGATCCATTTGCCAGACTCGCACGGTGTAATACGAAAGAAGTATCTGGCTGAGCGCAGAGAGATCAGATGAAATTGCAGGACGAATGGCTACCTGAGGCATGATTTCCCTTAATAGAATCTATTTACGGCGAGTTAATAACCCTAACCTGAATAACACAGGCAGGAAAGACATTGTTCTGGTTATCGGTAACCACCAGACGCAAACGATAATCTCCGGGAACAATCTGACTCACATCCCAGTATCCAATCAAAGCATTGACCTTCGGACGGTTATCGGCAGCAATGGTTACCCAATCTTCGGAGTTTACACTGGCATACTCATACTTGAAAAAGCCCAGATTAGGGACGTTCACCGTCCCTTTTAATTCTACAGTTTTTTCTAATTCGTCGCCCGGACGTGGGGATACCCACTCAATTTGCCCCTCAATACACCCTTCCTGGGAAGGTGCAACAGTCATAATCAGATTGGAGGGGGTAGGTGTGCTGAGTTGCGGGGTGCTGAGAGATACCTGCGGCGTCTCCAGTAAGTTAAGCGTAGGGGTTTGGAAAACAGGTTTTTCCAGATAAGAAGGAACAACAAAAGATACCAGAACAAACTCCGCAAACACCATTAAGACCATCAACCCCATGATGGTGAGCGCCGAAAGGATTTTACGGCGAGCAATTTCCCGCTCAATGCCAAAAACGGCTTTCCGATACTCTTCCCATGCAGTTAAAAGCCGCCACAGGTAAATCAGTCCCACCCCTCCGGCGAGGAAATACACTCCGCTTTCGTATTGCTGAAGAAAACGGATCAGTTCGTCCATAATTCTGTGGCGGCAACCACCCCTGAAACGCCAGAAAGGCTCACCGGGATGAAAGTCGTTGTAATACCCGCGTGATCAACGTCTCCAGTTTGGGGACAATTTGTTTCCCTGCCTCCAGCACCTCTTCATGAGTGGTGATGGTATTGCCATCCAGATTGGCTTTGTTACTGATCCCGGAGAACGCCAAGACACGCATTCCGGAATGCTTTGCTACAATGGCTTCCGGCACTGTGGACATGCCCACAGCATCCGCCCCAATGAGGCGCAGAAAACGCAAATCTGCCGGTGTCTCGAAGGAAGGACCGGACAGCCCAACATACACCCCTTCGCGCAAAGCAATCCCGGCTTTTTGGGCTTCTTCCCGGGTAAGTTGCATCAATTCACGGTCATACACCTGACTCATATCCGGGAAGCGGGGACCAAGTTCTTCCAGATTGGGACCGCGCAGAGGGTTGAAACCGGTCATTCCAATCAAGGAAAGATGATCGGTAATCAGCATGACATCCCCCGGCTCAAACTCAGGATGAATGGCACCTGCCGCATTGGTTAAGATAACAGTTTCAATGCCCAGGCGTCTCATCACCCGCACGGGAAGAGTAACTTCTGCCATCGAATACCCTTCGTAAAAATGGGCACGTCCCTGCTGGACAAGCACAATTTTTCCTGCCAGTTCACCAATCACCAACCGGCCAGCATGCCCTGGAACCGTGGATACGGGCCAGTGGGGAATGGTAGCATATTCGATATAAACAGCGTTCTGAACCTGATCCGCCAGTCCACCCAAACCTGAACCCAACACCAAACCTACAGAGGGTTGGGCTTTCAATCGCTGGCGAATAGATTGTGCGGCTTCATCAATCTCCTGAAGTGAGAAAAATTCCGGCATGAATGCTTCTCCTTAAACCGTTTCTGAACAACTAATGTGATTGGGAAATCCCCGCTGGATTATATCAGAGTTTAAAGAGGCTGAAGGCTGGCTTAGCGGGAGGGGCATCACAATTCTGGGCTTATAAGAGTCAGTACCTTACAAAACTGAAATGAAGCCGAAATGCTCCTGTAATTGTGTTTCCCGTAAGGGTATGCTAGACTTCTAACAGGTGGCTTTTACGTCCATGTATTTTTTCCATTTCCCTTCGACTTGAGACTAACCTGCATGAAGCCTTCCACATCCAGCCCTGTTCCTTTCGTAGAAGAGAATTTATCAGAGACCGTGCGCACGGGCGTGGAAGGCACATACCCTGAGCGCGAAGCCCATGAAGAGATTCGTCAACTTAAAGCCAGAATCCAGAGTCTGGAACAACAATTGCTTCTGCAACGCCTGCAAAATGAGCAATTACTCAGACTCAACCAGTTTAACCAGCAACTGGAAACGCTGGAGGATATCCCCGTTGAGGCACAGTTAGCGGCGAATTTTTTGCATCAGACTCTGCATCCCTCATTATGTATGGTACTGGGGTTTTCCCCCGCATCTCAACGATTGCAATTGCTTGCTGTCGCAGGAGCGGATGCCGGGCTGATTCCTCCCGGGTTTCAACACAGCATCACCCGTGGATTGATTGGACGTGCCATCCGCGCCCGCAAAACCCTTTTGAAACATCATGAAATCGAAGAGCCGCCCTTCAAACTCATTCCACAACTTTATCCTTCCCAACTGGTGTGCCCTCTGCTGGATAATGGCAACCTGGAGGGGGTTTTATTTTTAGCCTCTCGCGAACCGGAACATTTCTCTCCACAGGACATTCCGTTTGTGGAAGCCCTGGGAATGAGACTGACCAGCGCGTGGTCGTATCAACGCTACCGGAATACTCTGGCAGACCTGGTACAATCAGCGGCACTTCTTACCTCCACACTGAATCTGGACCAACTGATGGAAAAAATTGCTGAAATTGCCCGCCAGAGCACCTATGCGCATGCAGGAGTGATTGCCGTGCGCTACGAAGAGTCCTGGCGCTGGGCATATTCCGGATCAGTTGGAGGCGTGGCATTGAGCCAATCCCTCCAGGAAATTGTCAATCATGTCTATCAGACAGGGATAGCCATACGCGTCAGAGATATCCGCCGTGACCCCCGTACCAGTCATCTGGACCTGCGAGACCCAACTTTACGTTCCATGCTGGTTTCTCCCATTCTGCGGGAAAACCAGCCCGTGGGAGTCATCCTTACGCTGGGGAAGAGACAGGGGGTAAATTTTAACGAGCAGGATGAATTTCTACTGGACTTAATCGGCACACACGCTGCTGTAGCGATTGATCGAAGTTTCCTGGATGAGGAATTGCGTTCTTCATTGATGGTGACGCAGATGCTGCATGAATTGAGCATGCGCATTGCCGAATCGGACGACCTGAGCGCGGCAGCACAGGTGATAGCCCTGACCGCCTACCGCATGTTCCAGGCAAGCGCCTGTGGGATGGTATTGTATGGATTGGAAGGTGTGCAAGAGATCAGCCTGCAATACCCATCGGATGACACCGAAATCTCGCACCCCATGGAAATCATCCAGCAAGCCATGCAATCCCGCCAGATTTGCACCCAACGGGTAAACGAATGGGTTACCCTGATGGCATTTCCCCTGCAGACCCATCGGCGCTGTTACGGCGCCCTCTGGTTGGAGTTAATGGAAAATTCCAGCAGGAACAACCACTATCCGGTAGACGAAGTGCGGTTGCTCATCAATCAAGCCAGTATTGCGCTGGAACGCTCCATTTTGCTGGCAGAAACACGCCGCCAGGCACATGAACTGGCACAAGCCTTTGATCAACTGGAACGTTCATATGACCAAACCCTGTTAGCCTTGATGAACTCTCTAGATGCGCGTGATCACGAAACCGAGCGCCATGTCCTGCGTGTGCGTCAGATTGCTTTGAGCATTGCTCAGGAAATGGGCGTTCCGCACGCCGAGCAAAAAGCTCTTGAACGGGGCGCACTTTTACATGATATAGGTAAAATTGGTATCAGCGATACCATCTTGCATAAGCCTGACACTTTGAATGAACATGAATGGCGTCTCATGCGGGAACATCCCCTGATTGGAGCACGCATCATCCGCGAGATTCCGTTCCTGAGCAATGCCATTCCTGTGATTGAATATCACCACGAACGTTGGGATGGCAGTGGTTATCCTAAAGGGTTGAAAGGGGAAGAAATTCCCTTGCTGGCGCGCATCTTCTCAGTTGCCGACGTGCTGGATGCCTTGCTTTCAGACCGCCCTTATCGGAAACGTATTAACTTGGAAGAAGCACTTCATTACATCCAATCCCAATCGGGAAAGCAATTCGACCCAGCCGTAGTCAATGCTCTGATGCGCTGTTTGCAAAAAAATACTTTGCGCCTTTTAGATACATGAAATATTTTCTAAACCGCCTGCTCCGCTTTCCAGATATTGAAAAGAATCAACGGCTGTTACTGCCTATTCTCTTAAGCAGTGCCGGGATTGGGGTTTTGCTGTGCATTTATGGATTGACAGAAGCCCCATCCGATACCCAGCGCTGGATGAACGTGGTGAGCGGACTGGTTTTGTTCGGTTATTTTCTTGTTCAAAACTTTTTGCTGAAAGCCGAATGGCACCACAATCCCGTTACAAGTGTGGTAGTTTTCCTCTTGAGTATCACCTTTGTCGTCTGGTTCAACCTGATTGAACCCTATACGATCCGCTGGATTCATCTGGCAGTCACCACGCTTTTCTTTATCAATATCACCATCATCATGGGACGATGGTGGGCTTATGGCGTGCTGGCAATGGTGGTCTTCCTGCTATCCCCGCTGTTCCCCTTCCAGATTTGGACACCGGTTTATGTTGCATGGGATCGACCATTGAGTCTCATGCTGTCCGGCATAATCATCAACGAAACCTTCCACTGGATGATAAAGCGGATTGAAAAGCAAGTGGAGCGGTTGGAAATCATCAATCAGATGACCCGCAGTTTAGCATTCTCCATTGAACCCTCTCAGGTTAATTCACTCATGAGCAGCGCCATTCAATCGGCACTGAATGCCGATACCTACTACATCGGCTTTCTGGAAAACCACGCTCTGCGCCTGGTACTGCTTTATGACGATGGTGAATTTTTCGAAGACCAGCATGTAGAACTGGAAAATACCTTTTCAGGTTGGGTGGTTGTTAATCAGCGCTCTTTGCTGGTGAGGGATATTGACAGAGAAGCCAAAGGATTGGGCATCACCTTGAGAAGCATTGGCAGACCGGAACATAGCCGGTCGTGGATGGGCGCCCCCTTACAAACCCACGAAAAACTGTATGGCATGGTGGCTGTGGCTTCTTACAAAGTCAATGCCTTCAATGAGAGCGACCTGGAGTTGCTGGAATCCTTTGCCCAACAGGCAGCCATCTCGCTGGAAAACGCCTATCATCATCAGGAAGTAGAAACGCGCTCCATGCAGGACAGCCTGACCACCGCATTGAATCACGGAGCGTTCCTGCAAAAACTGAGCGAGGAAGCCCAAAAAGCCTTACGAGGGGCATATCCACTCAGTTTAATCATGCTGGATATCGACCACTTCAAGGAATATAACGACCGTTATGGTCACCTGGCAGGTGATCAGGTACTGATTGAACTCACCCGCCACATTCAACGCTATTTGAAAAGCACCGATTGGGTGGGGCGCTGGGGTGGAGAGGAATTTGCCGTGATTCTGCCCAACGCTACCATTCCCCAGGCATGGGGGGTTGCCAGACGTATCCAGAAATCTCTGACACGCATGACCTTAAAAGACCGTGAGGGCAACCCTATTCCTGCACCCACTGTCAGCCAGGGAATCGCTTGTTTTCCACAAGAGGCGGATGAGATTTATGCCCTCATTGACCTGGCCGATCAACGCCTGTATCGGGCAAAAAGCCGCGGGCGTGATCAGATTGAAGCCCCCTTAGCCACATCTGAAATCATTGAAGATGAATTAGCATAGAAAAACGCCCACAAGGGGAGTTTCCTTGAGGGCGTTGGCAGTTTGACGAAAAATTCACCTCAACACCTGAGCAAAGGCATGAATGGTGCGGGAAATGTCCTCGTCATTGACCCAATAGTGCGTGACCAGACGGAAACGCCTTGAATCCACCCAGTGCGATTTGATGCCAAGTTTTTCAAGTTCTTCTGCCACCTGCGGGGCATCCTGCTGGACCATGTCTCCAAGCCGCACGTACACCATGTTGGTAGCCGGTTGAGGATTTTCTACAACCAACCCTTTGACGCTACTCAACCCCTCGGCAAGCCTACGGGCGCGACGATGATCTTCTGCCAGTCGTTCAACCATTTTTTCCAGTGCCACAATCCCCGCAGCGGCAAGAATACCTGCCTGTCGCATGCCCCCGCCTAACTGCTTGCGGATGCGCCGCGCTCTGGCAATAAACTCCCGTGAACCACACAATACTGAACCTACAGGCGCACACAAGCCTTTGCTCAAACAAAAAGTCACCGAGTCGGCATCACGCACCAAATCCACTGCAAGCACCCCTAAAGCCACTGCAGCATTAAAAATGCGCGCGCCGTCCACGTGAAGTTTCAAACCTTTTTCGCGGGCAAAAGTGCCTACCGCCCGCATGTACTCCGGAGTCAACACCACCCCCCCACAACGATTATGGGTATTTTCCAGAATGATTAACCTGGTGGTAGGATAATGCGGGTCGTCTTCGCGCACAGCGTGCCTCAAATCTTCCAATCGCAGGGTACCATCGGGCTGATTTTGCAGAACAAAAGGATGTACCCCACCCAGCGCGGCAGAGCCACCCGCCTCAAACAGGTAGGTATGGGAAAGATGCCCAACAATCATCTCATCGCCACGCCCACAATGGGTCAGAATGGCTGTCAAATTGCCCATCGTTCCCGAAGGAACGAACAATCCGGCTTCCTTGCCCATCTTTTCGGCGGCAAGTTCCTCGAGGCGATTAACCGTGGGGTCTTCTCCCATGACATCGTCACCCACTTCCGCCTGTGCCATCGCCTGGCGCATTTCGGGAGTGGGATGTGTGACTGTGTCGGAACGTAAGTCAATGAAATGGTTAATCATGTGGTTGTCCTTCCACGCAAGACTTGTAAAACCTGTTCCAATTCTGATGGTAGAGGGGCTTCAAAAGTGCGCGGAGACGACTCTCCGGGCAATTGAATGGTCAGACGATAAGCGTGCAGAAAATGGCGGTTTAATGATACGGTGGCATGCTTGTGCCCATAGATGAGATCGCCTGCTACCGGACAGCCAATGAATGCCAGATGGACGCGAATCTGATGCGTACGCCCGGTCAGCGGATGCACTTCCAAAAGCGTATGAGAAGGAAAAACTTCGCGGGTGAAATACTCGCTCACCGCCTCGCGTCCTTTTTCAGGTGGCACCACCGCCATACGCTGTCGATTTTTGGGGTCACGGCCAATGGGCGCTTCAATACGACCTGTTGGCGTAGGGGGGCGACCATCCACCAGCGCCAGATACGTTTTCTGCACCTTTCGCAAGCGGAACTGATCCTGTAACCAGCGATGAGCACGGTCATTTTTTGCCAGCAAAATTAAGCCAGAGGTGTCCTTATCCAGACGATGCACGACCCCCGGGCGTTCCTCCCCATGGATGCCTTCCAGTTCGGGAATATGCGCCAGCGCTGCATGTACCAACGTGCCGCGATCGTGCCCTGCCGAAGGATGCACCACCATCCCGGCTGGCTTGTTCACCAGCAATAAATCCTGATTTTCGAAGATGACTTCCAGTGGGATAGGCTCAGGTTCAAGAGACGTAGGCTGCGGGGGCGGAATGCGAATCTCCACTTCCTTGCCCGCCTCCACCAGAAAGCCTGTTTTCTGAACAGTTTTTCCAGAGACCCGTACAAAACCGTCTCGAATCAGTCCCTGAATTTGGGAACGGCTGAGTTCGGGAAAGTGCGCTACCAGAAACTTGTCCAGGCGCCCTTCCTGATGAGGTTCGCAAGTGAAAACAAAGACCTGATCTTGCATTTACTCAACAGCCGAATTTTGGGGTGGAATTTCCTGGGATTCCTGAGCCCTGCGACGTTCGCGGCGTTCCTGCAGATACACCCCCAGTAAAAGGATGATCACTCCAATGGTAATGCTGGAATCGGCAATGTTAAAGACCGGAAAAGTACCGACCGAGATAAAATCCGTGACAAATCCCTGCTTCAAGCGGTCAATCATGTTACCCAGTGCCCCGCCCAACTGCAGGCTCATGGCAAGGCGCAGACTCCAGTCCTGATCGGGCACCCGGGGATAGTACAACACGATGAATACAGCAACCAGTATGGCTAAAAAGATGAACCAATCCCCTTTGCCCTGGAACAATCCAAAAGCCACCCCCGTGTTATACCAGTTAACGAAGCGGGCATAGGGCATGAGCCAGTCCCAGGGTGCCCACATCTCACCCGGCGCCAGATGAGCCCGCACCAGGGCTTTCGTCCATTGATCCAGCAATATCACCGCTCCAGAAACCAGAAGGAGCATCCAGTAGTTGCGCAAGAGTTTCTTCAACGATCTTCCTCCAAGCGTGATGCCCTCCCATTGTACCAAAAAACACCCAATGCGCGGGACAATGTTGCCTGCAATCACTGGCACCAAAGCCCGGTATAGGCACACTTGCCTGCGGGTGAGCAATGAGTGCTTGCGCCCATTGACATTCGGCGCGCACTTCCACCTGCCAGCCTGCCCCCAACAGGTTCAGATGGGGTTTTAACCAGTCCAGATGCCAGTGAGGATGTTCGGGAAGACGCAAATGATAGGACAAACGCGCACACAAGCCCCCTCTTGTCCAGGCACTGCCAGTATAGAAATAAATCCCTTCAGGCAAAAATGCAGAAGCAAAGCGTCCAATGCGGTACTCCCCTGATGCTCTCAGGTGATATGCCAGAAAATATGTGCCTGGTTCTTCTGGAAAAGGGTTTGCTGGAATCATTCCTTCATCATCCAGATAGATAAAAAGAGAGCGGGGATCCCCGCTCTTTTTATACCATTGCCTCCAGCAATTCAATGGCGCGGCGCACCCGCTTGAGACAGGTTTCCCGCCCGATAATCTCCATGCTTTCAAACAGCGGGGGACTGACGGTTTGCCCGGTCACTGCGACCCGCAAAATGCCAAAGACCTGCCCGGCAGAAAGCCCTAATTCCTCGACCAGCGCCCGCATGGGCGGCTCAGCGACTTCCGGCGAGACCTCGGGTAAGCCCTCCAGCACTGCCAGACTGCGCCGGGCAACCTGCACCGCTTCGGCAGGGGTCAATCCTTTGGGAACCAGCGCGGCAGGGTCGGGTTCGACTTCATCCTTGAAGAAAAAGCCCGCCATTGACACAACATCATCCAGCGTAGTCAGGCGCGGTTGAATGAGCGGCGCAATGTGGAGCAATTTTTCATCATCCACCGCATACCCCGCCGAGACCAGGAAGGGTTTCACCCGCTGAGCCAGGTCAGGCAGAGAGAGGTGGCGGATATGCAAACCATTGAAGTGATCCAGTTTGGTGAAATTAATTGCCGCCGGAGAGGGATTCAGACCTTCCAGAGAGAATTTTTCAATCAGGTCGGGCATAGTGAAAAATTCTGTATGATCGTCGTAGCTCCAACCCATCAGGGCAATCCAGTTCACCACGGCTTCGGGCAGGTACCCCAGGTCTTTAAAATCGGTCACAAAAATGGAATAACCGTCCTTCATCAAGTCAGCGGCTTCGCGCTTGCTCATCTTACCCTTGCCACTGGGTTTGAGGAACACGGACAGGTGAATAAACTCCGGTTCCTGCCAGCCAAACGCGCGGATGATGAGCGCATGCAGGGGGAAGGTTGGCAACCATTCCGCACCACGGAAGACATGGGTGATCTTCATTAGATGGTCGTCCACCATTGCGGCAAGATGATACAGCGCCAGTCCATCAGACTTGACAATCACATAATCATCAATCAAACGATTTTCCACGGTAATCTCACCGCGGAGAAGGTCTCTCACCACCGTCACCCCTTCGCGGGGCGTCTTGAAACGAATCACATGACGCTCGCCGCGGGCAACCCGCCGTGCGGCTTCATCGGGGTCAATATGACGGCAGGTGCCATCATAGTGGGGTTGTTCTTTGCGGGCTTGCTGTTCCTGACGCACCTTTTCGAGGCGCTCCGGGGTGCAAAAACAGTAATACGCGTGCCCGCTCTCCACCAGTTGACGAGCGTAATGCAGGTAAATTTCTTTGCGCTCGCTCTGGCGGTAAGGGCCATAGGGTCCCCCTACATCGGGACCTTCGTCCCACTGCAGTCCCAGCCAGTGCATGCCGTCAATCAATTCCTGCTCGGCAGTAGGCACATATCGTTTCTGGTCTGTATCTTCAATTCTGAGGATGAATTGTCCCCCGGTTTTTCGCGCCAGCAAGTAGTTGTAGAGCGCTGTTCGCCCACTCCCCAGATGCATTCGCCCCGTAGGAGATGGAGCAAACCGCACACGCACAGGTTTACTGTAATCGGTCATTCCCTCGCTCCAATGATCGAATTAGAATTCCAGCACTTTGTGGCGGCTGACAACGCTTTCCACCAAACCAATGCCGAAGGCTAATGATAACATGGAACTGCCCCCGTAACTGATAAATGGCAGGGTCAAACCCGTCACCGGGATAACATTCAGATTTACCCCAATATTCACAGCCATCTGGAAGAATAGCAGCACACCAAAGCCGTAGGCAATCAAAGCACCAAATGGGTCAGCGGCAATAGCAGCGGCACGGAAACAGCGAATGATCACAAAAACCAGAAGCAAAATAATGACCACCGTGCCCACAAAGCCAAATTCCGCCGCCATTGCAGAGAAGATGAAATCGGTATGACGCACTTTGAGGAAACGTAACTGTACCTGAGTGCTGTGACCGTAACCGCTCCCGAACAACCCACCTGACCCAATACTGATCAGGGCTTGCTGGACGTTAAAAATATTCCCATGCCGGGAATTGGGGTCAGGAAAGAGAAAGTCCACAATACGTTTTAACTGATAGTCCTCAATAAAAGGAATCTTTTGCCCGCTAAACAGCATCAGGATAATTACCAGCAATAGAACAATACTCACCCCAAGCAAAATCCACAAGTATTTGACCGGTAAGCCGCTTACCCAAAGCATGGAAAACCAGATGACCATGATTACGATGGAAGTGGAGAGATTTGGTTGCAACAAAATCCAGATGACCACCCCAAACGTGAGCAGAAAACTCTGAAAAATCCAGCGCAAATCCTTCTTGCGGTCACGGGTACGGGCAAAGAAATCTGCCAGCACAATAATCATGATAATTTTGGCCAGTTCAGATGGCTGAATCAAAATTAAGCCCGTATCCAGCCAGCGTGCTGAGCCAAAAAACGCCGTTCCAAAAACAAAAATAATTAACAGCGAGACAATGGCTCCAATATAAAGCACCTGAGAGAGCGCAGAAAAATAACGGTAATCCAGAGACGCCATGAACAGGATAACGACAAACCCGATGATGACGTAAATGGTCTGGCGCTGAACCAGTTCTGCCAGCACTTCATTCCCGGCAATGGCAGAACGAATCATGGCAATGCCAAAGACAGAAAGAATGACTACCGCACCAAGAAGCCAGTAGTCAAAGTGCTTCCATGTCTCACGTTGAATCATACAAATTACCTTTAAGCAATTTCACAGGAAGACTCTTGTCTAGCGCTTGCGGGTGGCAGGCTTGAGGGGAATATCCGCGAGGAGGCGATGTTCGCGTCCTTCCTGAGACATGGTGATATGCACCCGGGCTGGATCAATGGCAATATAGCGTTCAATCACCGCCAATAAATCATTCTTAAGTTGTTCCATCTGTGCCGGAGACAAATCGGTGCGGTCATTGATTAAGACCAGTTTGAGACGCTCTTTAGCCTGATCGGCGCTTTTGTTTCGTTGCCCCATAAGCCAGTCCAGCCACCCTGCCATATCAACTGCCTCCCGAACGCATCATCCTTGCCAGTTTGCTGAAGAAATCCTGTTTGTCATCCAGTTTCATCAAAGGAACATCTTCCCCGTTCAAGCGCCGGGCTATATTGTGAAAGGCTTCTCCGGCGCGCGTTTTTCCGTTGAGGGCAATGGGTTGTCCACGGTTGGTACTGATGACCACATTCTCATCCTCCGGGACGATTCCCAGCAAATCGATTGCCAGCAGTTCCAGAACATCCTCTGGAGAAAGCATCTCGTTGCGTTTCACCATAGCAGGATTAACGCGGTTAAGAATCAACCTCGCAGGTCCTTTTTCTTCGGCTTCCACCAAACCAATCACCCGATCGGCATCCCGCACAGCAGAGACCTCGGGGTTAGTGACCACCACCACCTGATCTGCCGGAGCAATGGCATTGCGAAAACCACGCTCAATGCCTGCGGGGGAATCGATGCAAATGTAATCGAAATCCGAGCGCAATTCATCGCACAAACGCACCATATCAGAGGGGGAAAGCGCATTTTTATCCCGGGTTTGTGCTGCCGGAATCAAGTAAAGTTCAGGCAAACGCTTATCGCGAATCATTGCCTGACGCAGACGACAGCGCCCTTCCACTACATCCACCACATCGTACACAATGCGATTTTCCAACCCCAACACCAGATCCAGATTACGCAATCCAATATCGCCATCAATGCAAACCACTTTCTTGC
The DNA here is from genome assembly GCF_000199675.1 of Anaerolinea thermophila UNI-1. GTDB lineage: Bacteria > Chloroflexota > Anaerolineae > Anaerolineales > Anaerolineaceae > Anaerolinea > Anaerolinea thermophila. The sequence continues at coordinate 1,083,302 of NC_014960.1, read as the reverse complement.
CCAGCAGTGCCAGGGCAACCGCCACATTCGCGGTTGTGGTTGTCTTGCCCACACCACCTTTTCCGGAAGTAAAAGTAATCACACTCGCTGTCATCCGTCTGATGCTCCCTTATTTTTTCGATTTCCAGGTTTCAACAATGGCTCGCCCTTCTTCCATGCGCACCATTTGCGGTTCCGGCTTACCCTTTCGAGGCGGCAAAGTCAGAGGATAACCGGCTATACGCAAACTGGTTGGCTCTAATTCTAACGCACAAATGATGGCCTGTTCATTCCCATCCATCCCAGCATGTACACTGCCTTTAAGTTTTCCCCAAACCAGAATATTTCCTCCCGCCAGCACCTCACCACCGGGGTTCACATCCCCAAAGATGACAATATGCCCGTGATGGGACACCTTAAAGCCAGAACGCACCGTGCGCTGAACAAAGATGGCATTTTCCCCTTGAATATGGCTTTCCAATGGGCGGATAGTGCGCTCAGGTCGTGGTATCGACAGGCGGGTAGCCAACCCCAAGGCTTGAGCATTTTGCTCAGTTACCGGAGAACGGCTGATCACTGCATAGAGCGTTATGCCCCATTCCGAAAATTGGTCCCGGAGAGCACCCAAATCGGCGGCATGCACCAGTTGATCGCCCACATCCAGGGCTACCCGCGCGCCTTTCAGAAAGCCCAAGCGCTCTTCCATGGTTTGCAAAAGCGCAGGCCGGAGTTCTTGCCAGGTGCCTTCTGCCAGAGTGATGAGCAACCCATCCCGCACACCTTTGATGGTTACCGCCTGAGGCTTCCGTGTGACCATGCCTTCATTTCCCCGCATCAATCGACTTCAACTCAAAGTAGCCCTCCAGCACCTTACGCACAATGGGCGCGGCTACACTTGCACCCTCGCCACCATTATACACGAAAGCCACCACAGCAATTTCCGGGTCGTCATAGGGAGCGTAACCAAAATACCATGAATGGGTGGGCCAACTTCCCCGGATGCAAAGTCCCTGCTGATTGGCGATATTATCACAATACTCAGCCGTGCCGGTTTTTCCGGCAGAGTTCTGCACCGGGCTATCGGCAAATACATTCTTTGCCGTACCTTCGGTCACCACCAGCCGCATGGCATCTTTCGCCAGGGAAACAACCCAAGGCTGCACGGTCTTTCGCTCGCCAGTGAGCAGGTTGTTCTCATCGTACACACGTATCACCGGGTCTTTGGTGATGTCCCACTTTAAACGCGGCTCGAAGGGCTTAACGACATTTCCCTCTGCATCCAAAATTTCACGAATCAACGTGGGTTGCATGTATTTGCCATCATTGGCAAGGATGGCGGCAGAAACCAGTACCTGAAGCGGAGTTGAAAGCACATATCCCTGTCCCATCGAAGCAATATAGGTATCACCTGTAGTCCAGGACTCGCCCTGGGTACGGCGTTTCCAGTCTGGGTCGGGAATCAAACCATTGGCTTCACCAGGCAGCTCGATACCCGTAGGCGAGCCATACCCCAAGGCACGGGAATACTCAGCAAGGCGCCAGATCCCTAAACCCGAAACGCCATCCGGCGCATACCCACCGCCAATTTTATAGAAATACACGTCACAGGAAAGCGCAACCCCTCTCAGCCAGTTGACATTACCATGACCATTCTCGTCATAACACACGTAATCAAAGGGTGTTCCGGGAGAGTTTGGCAAAGCCTTTTGAATGATGGTGATTTTTCCGGGATCGTTGAGTTCCTTTTCCGGCGTAATCACCCCCTCGTTCAACGCCCCAACTGCCGTAGGCAATTTGAACACCGAGCCGGGAGGATACTCCGCCGAAATGGCATGATTAAAGAGCGGTTTATTCGGGTCTGCCAGCAACTGGCGGTAATAGTACTCCGGGATAAAACGCGCCATGCGGTTGTTTTCATAAGAAGGATAGGATACCAGCGCCAGAATTTCTCCCGTTTTGGGATTCATGGCAATCACCACCCCGCTGGAAGAACGGATTTTATTCAGTCGACGGTTCCAGTAGTCAATCGTCCCGGTCAGGGCTTCCTGCGCCACACTTTGCAAGCGGGTATCCAGTGTTAAACGAATGGTGTTACCGGGAACAGGTTCAATGGGCGGTTCGAGATTGCGCAGTTCTTTCCCGGCGCCATCCACTTCCACAACACGCTTACCATTGCGCCCTGCCAGGATATCCTGCATGGTGGCTTCGATACCGGCATACCCTACCTTATCCCGACCAGAGACCAGCCCTTTTTCTTCGTAATATGCCTGTTGACCGGCAGGAACAGGTCCAAGAAACCCAATGACCGTGGCAGTTAATGAGCCGGTAGGATAATCACGGACGGGTTCGGTCTCGATACCCACACCCGGCAGATCGGCAGAGCGGGCACGAATGACCATCGCTGTCTCGGCAGGTACGTTGCAGGCAACCCGCATAGGCTGATAAGGGGCATTGGTGTCGGCGATATACACAATCTGGGCAATTCCCAAATCGGTTTGACAGGGCGAGAAGGCTTTCACGGTTTCTTCATTGATGACGCCCTGACTGACAGGAATCCCCACCAGTTCTGATAATTTGCGATACACTTCCTGCACGCGGTCATCCAGTGCAGTATTAAGCGCATCCGGATCGCCGCCTGCGGTAGGATCACCAGGAAGATATGCTGGGGTAATGGTCACATGATACGCCGGAACGTTGCGCGCCAGGACAAAGCCATTCCGATCCATAATGAGCCCACGCTGAGTGGGAACGCTGATTTCAGAGCGGCGATTTTCATCGGCACGGGCGGCAAAATCAGCCCCCTGAACGATTTGATATTCGAACAACTTGTAAATATAAAATCCTACGATCAGAATAGCCAGCGCATAAACCACCGCCAGCCGTGATCGCTCCAAACCCTCATGATGAATGGATGGGAAACTCATACCTCCACCTCTTCCGGGTACACAGAACGAGTAAGATCTATCGTCAAAGCATAAACAGGTAGAGCCAGCAAAACATTCAAAAACACTGCCGGTAAAATGACCAGATCGATGCTCTCCACAATTGAAATGGGCACTTCCTGGGCTTGAAGTGCCAGCATCTGCATCCCCAGCATCACCACCGAGCCGCTCAAGGTGGTGAGGAGCATCGCCAGCACAGGAGTTTGCCACACCTGACGCTTGAGGAAACGCGCAAGAGCAACCGTTCCCACATAGCCAAACACCGGAATAAACCAGGGAACAGCAGAAACCAGTCCCATCAAAATTCCCGCCATCACTGCCCATTCATAAATCGTGGAAATGCGCTCTTGAAGAGCAAGCGCCGCCAACACCAGAAGCACCAAATCGGCAGTACCGTGCAGTAATGGGATATTGCTGACCACGACACTCTGAAAAATGGTCAGAAGAATGACAATGGGAAGCCCCAAAAGTATGCCCATATTTCCTCAGGGTGCAGAAGGCTGTAGTGGTGAAAGATTTACAGGAGCAAAGTTGGTAATCACCAGCACTGTGCGCAGTGTACGAAAGTCCACCGCGGGTTGAACCACAGCGGTTTGGAACAACGTGGTTTCCTGCTGACGCAGGGCGGCAATCTGCCCTACCAGAATGTTCTCCGGGTAGTTCCCTCCCAAACCAGAGGTCAAGACCACATCGCCCACTTTGAGGGTGGCTTCCTGAGGAAGCATTTCCAGAGTAAGTTCGCCGGTGAGCGAACCGCTCAGAATGGCTTCTACCTCACTACTGGCAATTTTCACATTGACCGCAGCACCGGGATCGGTGATTAACTGCACGCGGGCACCGTTGGCAATCACCGCGTCAATTCTGCCCACCAAGCCCTCAGCCGTAACCACCGGCATACCACGGCGCAAGCCATCATCCGAGCCTTTGTCGATGAAAACATACTGGAGAAACGGGCTGGGATCACGCCCAATGACCGAAGCCCCAACAAACCGGTCCCCTGGGCGAGAGCGAGCAAAATCCAGCAAAGCACTGGTGGTCTGGGCTCTGCTCAATTCCTGCTGCAATTCAATGACCTGACTGCGCAAACGGGCATTTTCTTCCTCCAGGGCAGCCACCTGCTGGCGAAGCGCCGCCATTTCCTGCGGCGAACTGACCAGTTCGTAAAACGCCAGATAACGGGTCATCAACCAGCGCTGAGCGGCAATCCACGGCGTCGAGGCAAGGCGCACCATAGGATTGAGATATCCCCCGAGTGCCAGGAAAAGCAACCCCGCCACAATCAAAAAGATGACGCCTGTGCGCCAGAACCGTTCTAAAAAGCCGGTCATTCTAAATAGGTATCAACGTACTTCCTAATTACGCTCGGGAACCGTTCCGTTCTACTGGAGCAAGGTAGTTGCGATAACGATCCAAGTTTTCCAGCACAATGCCGGCGCCCCGAGCCACACAGGTCATCGGATCCTCGGCAACCCATACACGTAATCCCAACTCTTCACTCAACCACTCCGATAACCCCTGTAAGAGCGCTCCACCGCCAGCCAGACACACTCCGGTTTCAATAAGATCTGCCACGATTTCAGGCGGCGCTTCATCAAGCGCATCCTTAATCGTATCTACAATGACCTGTAATGAACCAGAAATCGCCTCACGAATTTCCACCGACGACACTTCCAGAGACTCAGGCAACCCGCTGATGAGATTGCGCCCTCGAACCACCATGGTCTTTTCCTGCGGCAGAGGGTAGGCAGAGCCAATTTGAATCTTGACCTGTTCTGCCATGCGCTCACCAATAAACAGGTTGTACTTGTTACGAATGTACTGAATAATGTCCTGATCCAGTTCATCTCCGGCTACACGCAGAGAGCGCGAAACCACAATCTCTCCCATGGAGATAATGGCGACTTCCGTTGTGCCACCGCCAATATCTACAATCATCGTGCCACGCACTTCTGAGACGGGCAAACCCGCACCCAGGGCTGCAGCACGCGGCTCTTCCACTAAGTACACCTCTCGCGCTCCAGCCGCAGAGGCGGCATCCAGCACTGCACGGCGCTCCACTTCGGTTGCACCCGAAGGAATCCCAATGACAACACGAGGACTGGGCGCAGGCACAATCGATTGCTGATGCGCTTTGCTGATAAAGTACTCCAACATGGCGCGGGTTATTTCAAACTCAGAAACCACACCATCCCGCAAAGGACGCACAGCAATGACATTTGCGGGGGTACGCCCCACCATTTCCTTGGCGCGCAATCCTACCTCCAGCGGACGACGGGTAGGCTTTTCTATCGTCACCCATGAGGGTTCATTAATCACAATACCTTTCCCGCGAACATGCACCAAGGTGTTCGCTGTCCCCAGATCAATGCCAATATCCAGGGAGAATAAACCTAACAACCATCGAAATGGATCAAACGCCAAAGGTTTGCCGCTCCTGTTCTTTACCCAAAAATCTTAAAAACACTCCTCGATTGAGGATTATACCATTATTCATCCCCTGCATTTTCAAAGATTCTTGTTGCTTTGCAAGCGCACTCGTGATGAATGTCACTTGTCCTTCCCTCACTCCAAAACTAGAATGGGAAAGAAGGCTTTCTCTACCAATCACCAAAAGAACTCTTATTTCCCCGGGAGACATCTTTTCTATGGTTACCTTGACAATAGATGGCAGAACTGTTGAAGTTCCTGAAGGCACTACGGTACTGCGTGCTGCAGAAAAGGCGGGAATCAAAATTCCTACCCTCTGTGATCACCCCCACTTACAGCCCTTTGGCGGTTGCCGTGTATGCGTGGTAGAAGTGGAAGGACTACGCACCCTGCAACCTTCCTGTACATTGCCGGTAAGCCAAAATATGGTGGTGCGCACCAACACACCTAAAGTACTTGCCGCGCGCAAGTTCGTGTTAACCCTTATCTTTAGCGACCGCAACCATTTTTGCCCTTACTGCCAGGTTTCTGGAGGCGACTGCGAACTTCAGAACACTGCGCTGGACATGGGCATGACCCACTGGGATTACCAGCCTGCCTGGAAACCCTATCCGGTGGATGCTTCTCATCCCAATCTGGTCATTGACCATAACCGTTGCATCCTCTGTCGGCGTTGCGTGCGTGCGTGCGGTGAACTGGTAGGCAACTACACCCTGGGCATCGAAGAACGCGGCGCCAACAGCATGTTGATTGCCGATACCGGGGTGCCGTTCGGCGAAAGCACCTGCATCTCCTGTGGTACCTGCTCGCAGGTCTGCCCCACCGGCGCGATCATTGACCGCCGCAGTGCTTATCAGGGTCTGGAGAAAAAGACTGAAAGCACTCGAACCGTCTGCGTGCAGTGTTCGGTGGGATGTGGTGTGGAAGTACTCACCCGCGATAATCGCATGGTACGTATCCTTGGCGATTGGGATGCTACGGTCAACGGTGGCGTGATTTGCAAGCTGGGACGCTTTGACCCGCTGGATGATACACGTGAACGCGTTAAGACCCCAATGGTACGCAAAGATGGCAAACTGCAGCCCGCTTCCTGGGATGAGGCTCTCGAGGTAATTGCAAAAACCCTCAAAGCCCACCAGGGCAAAGGCATCGCGGCGCTGGTCTCTCCGCGTCTGCCTGCCGAAGCCATGACCGCCTTCAAATCTCTTTTCAAAGAGGGCTTACATGCCGAGATGGTTACCAGCATGAATGGCAGTGGTATGGCTTCCCGGCTTGCTGCTGAAGCCGGTGTGCATGAAAACACCTTAGACGTCCTTCACTGCGCCGATTGTGTGGTCACCGTTGGGCTGGATTTGTACAGCGACCATCAGGTGCTGGGCTTTTTCATCAAGCGGCGACTGAACACCTCCACTGCGCTGGTAGTCATGGATAGCCGCGAGAATCGCTTTGCGGAATACGCCCGTATCGCCCTGAAGCCTGCCGCTGGGAAAGAGGCTTTTGCCTTGCAAGCATTGGCGGCGGCGATTCGGGAAGGACACAATGGGACTTCCGGCAAATTTGGTGAACTGGCAAGCAAAGCCGGCCTTTCTGAAGCCGAGATTGCCAAAGTTGCCGATTTGATTCGCAAATCCGGAACCACCGTCTTCGTGTACGGGGAAGGACTGGACGAAAATGGTGCCAAAGCCTTACTGGAAGTTGTTCAGCAGGCGGGTGACAATACCAAACTGGTGAGTGCCAAAGGTGCGGCAAACAGCCTGTTCGCCGGGCAATTAGGGCTTTCTAACTCCTTCAATCCCAAGGGCTGCCCCACAGTATTTGTCGCACTGGGCGATGATGAACCATCCAACGCTCTGATTCAGCAACTGGAAGGCACAGAATTCCTGGCAGTGGCGGCGAGCCATGTATCCCGTCTGACGGCAATGGCAGATGTGGTCTTGCCGGTAGAGATGTGGGCAGAGCAGGAAGGCACCTACATTAACCTTGAAGGACGAGTCCAGAAAGCGCACGCTGCTTTACGCCCTACCGAATGGGTACGCTCGAGCACCGAGGCAATCATGGCACTGGGGAAACTGCTCGATGTGCCGGTGAGCACCGATTGGCAAAAAGCATTCCAGAATCATCCCTCACCTGTTACGCTGATTGGTGAACCTGCTTAATGATGGTTTATCAGAAGGAGTGAGAAAATGGCAAAACCTAAGATTGCTTCCGATTGGATGGCAGGATGCGCAGGCTGTCACATGTCTTTACTGGACATTGACGAGCGCATCTTACAAATTGCCGAATTAGTGGATATCCGCGCCACCCCCATTACCGACCTGAAAGAACCGGATGAAAGCGGCGTGGATGTAGGTATTTTAGAGGGCGGCATCAACAATACTGCCAACGAAGAAGTTGCCCATAAGATGCGCAAGCGTTGCAAGATCCTGGTTGCCCTGGGCGATTGTGCGGTTTTTGGCGGTGTACCCGCCATGCGCAACTTCTTCAAACTGGATGAGGTTCTGAAACGCGCTTACATTGAAACCGAGAGCACCGACGAGGAAGGCAAAATCCCCGACGACCCGGAACTGGCAAAGATGACAAAAGTGCGCGCAGTTCACGAAGTGGTGCCCGTGGATGTGTTCGTTCCCGGCTGCCCGCCTGATCCAGACGTAATCTTCTACGTCCTCAGTGAACTGGCGCAGGGACGCATTCCTGAATTGAAAGATGAAAAACTCCACTGGCATTAGTGAGGAGGGAATAATGGTAGCACAAAAAATCACCATCGAGCCGGTAACCCGCATCGAAGGACACGCCAAGGTGACCATTCACCTGGACGAAGCAGGAAAAGTCCGGCGGGCTTACATGCATGTGAACGAATTCCGCGGTTTCGAAAAATTCTGCGAAGGCAGAATGGTGTTCGAAATGCCGTATATCACCCCGCGCATTTGCGGCATCTGCCCGGTCAGCCATCACCTGGCAGCCTCCAAAGCCGCAGATATTGTGCTGGGTTGTCCCCCTCCCCGCCCTGCTTCTCTGCTGAGAGAACTGATGCACATGGGACAAATTGTGCAGAGCCATGGCATGCACTTTTTTGAACTGGCTGGTCCCGATTTACTGCTTGGCTTTGATGCCGACCCCGCCATCCGCAACGTGATTGGCGTGGCACAGATGAACACCGAACTGGCAGTACGCGCCGTCCAACTGCGCAAATGGGGGCAGTCTATCATTGCCATACTGGGCGGCAAACGGGTGCACCCGAACTTCTCGGTACCGGGTGGGGTAAACAAAGCCCTTTCACCAGCCGAACGGGATGAAATCCTTGCCGGACTGGATGAATCCATCGCCACTATTCAGACGGGGATTCAAATCATCCGCGATTGGGCAGAAGCCAATATGGAAGACATTCGCAAATTCGCCGTCTTCCCCACTGGCTATCTGGGCTTAATCACCCCCGAAAACGGGCTGGAACTGTACGATGGCGAAATTCGCCTCATTGGACAGGATGGCGTGCAACTGGAACGCTTCAGTGCCCAGCATTACCTGGATTACATTGCCGAGCATGTCGAATCCTGGTCCTACTTGAAATTCCCCTACTATAAGAAATTGGGCTGGCCCAATGGCGTTTACCGCGTGGGACCGCTGGGACGTTTGAATATTGCCGAGAAAATTGACACCCCGCTGGCAAATCAAGAATTCAAGCGCTTCAAAGCGCTCAATCCAGGCAAGCCGGTAGAAAATACATTGTACTATCACTATGCCCGCATGATTGAATGCCTGTTTGCCGCCGAACGGGTACGCTTCCTCCTGGATGACCCCGATATTCTCAGCACCGATATTCTCAACACCCGCAAGGAAGTCAAAGGCGAAGGCGTAGGCGTGATTGAAGCGCCGCGCGGTACGTTACTGCATCATTACTGGACCGACCAGAACGGACAAATCAAGAAGGTAAACCTGATTGTCTCCACCGGACATAACAACTGGGCAATGAGCGAAGCCGTGGATCAGGTCGCCAAGACCTACATCACCGGTCCGGTTACTGAAGGAATGCTCAACCGCGTCGAGGCGGCTATCCGCGCCTACGATCCATGTCTGTCCTGCTCCACCCACGCCATCGGGCAAATGCCCATCGTGCTGGATGTGGTAGATGCAGAGGGCAATGTGGTGCAAACCCTCCGCCGCGATTAGCGATATCTCACGTCCATGACATCCTTCCCTGCAAATCCATGCAGGGAAGGATGCTTTTTCATCCAACCCATCGGGTATAATTCCCTTCCGTGAAAACACTGGTGATTGGATATGGAAATATCGACCGTCAGGATGACGGCGTTGCCTGGCATTTCCTACGCGCACTGGCAGAGCATCTGGGCTACACCCTGCCGGAATATCCTGAAGAGAATCCGGTATTGAGTACACCTGCGCTGGACATGCACTTTTATCTTCAACTGATGCCTGAAATGGCAGAGTGGATGGCAGATTTCTCCCGCATCGTGTTTGTAGATGCGCACACCGGCAGTGTTCCGGAAGAAATTCATCTGGAAGAGGTTCAACCGGTATTCCAATCTTCGCCTCTCACTCATCACCTGACTCCCGCCGCCTGTCTTTCGCTGGTTTATGCATTGTATGGGCAACAGCCCCGTGCCGTCCTCCTCTCCCTGCGAGGGTATGCCTTTGGCTTTGATCGCACGCTTTCCCCCCAAACCGACAGCCTGCTCTCCAAAGCGTTGCAGGTATTGGAAACCTGGCTCCATCAAACTGCTGAAGACAATTCTTTTTCCGAGCCCTAAAGCCCTGACGCTCTGCGGTCTGGTATAATATTCCCCTTGGGTAAACAACCCTCTAAAGGATAATTACGAACGGTTATGCTGGAAAAACTGATTGCAATTGAAAGCCGATTTGAAGAATTAAACCGCCTTCTGGAAGAAAACGCGGGTGATTACCAAAAGGTTATCGAACTTTCCAAAGAACGCGCCGATTTAGAACCGATTGTGGAAAAAGCGCAGGAATACCGCACGGTATTGAAACAAATCGAAGAAGCGCGCACTTTACTGGAAAGCGGCGATGAGGAATTGCGCGAACTTGCCGAAGCCGATCTGGAAACGCTTGAGCCGCGGCAGGAAGTGCTGGAGAAAGAGTTGAAAACCCTGCTGATTCCCAAAGACCCGCGCGACGAGCGCAACGTCATTGTGGAAATCCGCGCTGGTACCGGCGGCGAGGAAGCAGCATTGTTTGCCGGCGACCTGTTCCGCATGTACAGCCGGTACGCTGAAAAACGCGGCTGGAGCGTGGAAATTATCTCGCAAAACGAAACCGGGATTGGCGGGTACAAAGAAATCATCTTCATGGTGAAGGGCAAAGGGGCATACTCCCGCCTGAAGTACGAATCGGGAGTGCATCGGGTACAGCGTATTCCGGTCACCGAGTCCTCTGGGCGTATCCACACCTCCACAGCGACGGTTGCCGTGCTGGCAGAAGTGGATGAGGTAGATATCAACATTCCCGACTCGGATCTTGAAATCGAAGTGTACCGCTCGGCAGGCGCAGGGGGGCAGAACGTCCAGAAGAACTCCACTGCGGTGCGCATCACCCACCTGCCCACCGGCATTGTGGTTGCCTGTCAGGACGAGCGCTCGCAACTGCAAAACAAACTGCGCGCGATGAGCATTTTGCGCGCCAAACTTTACGAAATTGAAGAGCAAAAACGCCAGCAGGAACTGGACGCTACCCGCCGTTCTCAGGTAGGCACAGGTGAGCGCGCCGAGAAGATCCGCACCTACAACTTCCCGCAATCGCGTGTCACCGATCATCGCATCGGCATTTCCTCTTATAACCTGCCCGCCGTGCTGGACGGCGAGATTGACCTGTTCATTGACGAACTTGCCCTGCGCAGCGAGACGGAACGTCTGGCAACTGGTGCTGACGAGGATGAAGAATAGCCCAACGCTGGGAGCATGGCTCCAGCAGGCCCGGGAGACTTTCGCACAACAATCCGATACCGCCGGCATCGAAGTACAGGTGCTGGCGGCACATGTTTTAAAGCGCCCGCGCGCCTGGATTGCTGCCCATCCTGAGACACTCCTTTCCGATGAGCAAGCAAGCCATCTGAACACTTTGCTTGGCCGTCTGCTGGAAGGTGTTCCTCTTCCTTACTTAACCGGCAAACAGGAATTTTTCGGGCTGGAATTTGAGGTTTCCCCGGCAGTGCTGATTCCCCGCCCCGAAACCGAAACTCTGGTAGAAGCCGCTCTTCAATGGCTGAAACGCTTTCCTGAGCGCAATCGAGTAGCGGATGTGGGCACGGGTTCAGGATGTATTGCTGTTTCCATTGCTTACCATATGCCGAATGTACGGGTGCTGGCAACCGATTTCTCCCACGAAGCCCTGAAAGTGGCACAAAGAAATGTCAACAGGCATGGGGTGTCTGACCGGGTGCAATTGATTCAGTGCGATTTGCTCTCGGCATGCGCGGGAATGTTTGATCTGGTTTGCGCAAACCTGCCCTACATCCCCACCTCAGCCCTTGACGAAACCCCGCCTGCCCGCTTTGAGCCGATTGCGGCACTGGATGGTGGAGAATCGGGATGGGAAAAAATTAAAGCCCTCTTACAGGATGCTCCACGCTGGCTTGTCCCCGGTGGGTGTATCTTGCTGGAAATCCAATGGGATCAGGGGCAAACTGTTTCTGAGATTGCCCGCGGCATTTTCCCCGCCGCCGAAATTCAAATTTTACAAGACCTGGCGCATCTGGATCGGGTCGTTCTCATTCAAACCACCCGTGAAAAACATTAAAATCCAGAGAGTTCTTATCTTATTTTTAATCTTTTTTCAGACACCCTTAACCTTCATCCGGTATCTTAAGAGTGCATTCTCCTCTTGAGTTCTCCTATGCGGGAATGAGTGGCAGCATTCTCTCACAGGGGAATTCAATTTTTAAACCTGTTTAGATTTTGTCAAAAAAACCTACCCCTTACCTTCTTTCCTTCCTGTCCTGTTGTTATAATTCATCTGGATAAAGCCATTTTCCCTTTCATTCCTGGTTATTGACCTTAAGGCATTCATTTGAAAGAAGGTTATCTCACCATGGCAACCATTCAGGCTCATGAAATTGTCAAGCGGTTTGGCAACCAAACTGCGGTCAATCAAGTCACGTTTAACGTAGAAGCCGGAGAAATTTTCGGTCTGCTGGGTCCTAACGGCGCCGGCAAAACCACGACCATCCGCATCATTCTGGATATCTTCAAACCCGACAGCGGCTCGGTGGAAGTGCTGGGCGGAACAATGACTGAGGACAAGAAAAACCGCATTGGCTATTTACCGGAAGAACGGGGGTTGTATCAGGACATTTCCCTGGAAATGTGCCTGAATTATCTGGTGCGATTAAAAGGATTGAAACCTTCCTACGCCGCCAATCGGGTCAGTGAATTAATGAAGCAGTTTGACCTGTATGATCACCGCAAGAAAAAAGTGAAAGAACTGAGCAAAGGCATGCAACAGAAAGCTCAGTTGATTGCCACCCTGGCACATGAACCTGACCTGATTATTGTGGACGAACCTTTCAGCGGGCTGGACCCGGTCAACACTCAGATGGTGAAAGACCTGCTGCGTCAGGAACGCGAGAAGGGCAAAACCATCGTCATGTGTACCCATCAGATGCACCAGGTTGAGGAACTGTGCGACCGTCTGGTGCTGATCAATCATGGCAAGGTGATGTTATACGGCAAAATCAACGAAATTCGCCGTAATTACGCATCCCATGAGGTTATCATTCATCCGCTTAACGACCTGCCCGCGTCTCTGCCTGGCGTGGTACAGGTGGAACCTGTCAACTCTGGTTATCTGTTACATTTAGAGCGTAACTCGAGCCCCCAGGAAATTTTGAAGTATCTGGTAGAAACAGGCGTGGCTCTGGAGAAATTCGAAATTGCCATGCCTACGCTGGATGAGATTTTCATTCAGGTAGTTACTGCCCAAGAGGAAAAAGCATGAGCAAGGTATGGATTGTCTTTTTTCACGAATATCTGCGACACGTTAAAACAAAGCGATTTCTCTTTGGGCTGCTATCTCTTCCATTGACGATTCTATTGACGAGCATCATTGCCGTCGGAGCAATCGTGGTGACCACCGATCTCCGTCCTGTTGGGGCTGTGGATCAATCCGGTTTATTTCAGAATGCCCAGCCCTATTCCGAGAAAAAGGAAGATCCTCTCTCTGTAGAGGTGCTACCTTTTCCCAATGAAGAAACGGCTCGAAAAGCATTGGATTCGGGCGAAATTCAAGGATACTATGTTATTCAGCCTGACTATCTCGCCACTGGAAAAGTCCGCGCAGTTTCGCAGACAGGGCTGGATAAGAGTGCCAATGATGCGTTTTCAAAATTCCTGCTGACTCACCTGCTGAAAAATGAAGATCCGCTTGTTCGGGAACGTATGCTTGAAGGCTCACAGGTGTCCTTAAAATCTCCGACGGAAGAAAATAAATACAGTACCCGCACACCGTTTGAACCTTTTGCAGTGCTGATCCTGGGAATGATTTTCTTCTTTGCCATCAACATAATCGGAAACTACCTGCTTCGGGCGCTGGTGGATGAGAAAGAAAACCGCACCATGGAAATCATCCTCACTTCCCTTTCCACCGATCAGTTCATGATTGGGAAAATCCTTGGGAACTTGAGCGTGGGAATGACACAAATATTTTTCTGGTTTGCCATTCCCATCCTGATGGGAGTTTTTGCCCTGACGAGAATCCCTCTACTACGGACAATCAATATTGACCTCACGCCGTTCTGGCTCATGATGCTTCTGGCATTTCCCGCCTTCATTATGGTCGCAGCTTTGATGACCCTGGCGGGCGCTACTGCCACTGAGTCCCGCGAGGCACAGCAGATTGCCAGTCTGTTCAGCCTGCCCTTCATGATTCCCTTCTATTTTTTGCAGATTTTCCTGGAACACCCCGACAGTCCGCTCTCGATTGGTCTTTCTCTTTTTCCATTTACTTCTTTGATAGGGCTTCCATTGCGTGCGCTTGCCACCAGTATCCCAACCTGGCAAAGCGTGCTTGCAATTGGACTGATGGTATTGAGTGCTGTGGGATCGATTTGGCTGGCTAGCCGCGCTTTCCGCCTGAGCATGCTGAGGTATGGGAAGAAACTCAGCCTTCTGGAAATTTTCCGCTCTCGTGCGTGAGATAAGGTTGTAGAGATGAAGAAAATCTGGATTGTCTTAAAGCACGAAGTTAATACTTTACTTCACAACCGTTCATTTTTGCTCGGCGTGTTCCTGCTACCTTTACTGGGTTTTATCGTCCTGTTTGTCGTCGGCTTACTGCAAAGAAACCCCACGCTCACCGGAGATACGGGAACGTTGCCTGCCAACGTGGAAATTGATACCAAGGGCTTGGTAGATTACAGTGGAATCGTTCGGGAGATTCCTCAAAACCTGAAAAACACTGTGAAGAAATTCGATGGAGAAGAAAGTGCTTTACAAGCCCTCAAATCAGGGGAGATTTCGGCTTTCTTTGTGATTCATCGGGATTATTTGAAAAACGGGAAAGTGGACTTCTTTGCCAAAAACATCAATGCCTTCTCAGACTCGATTAATCACGATCCGGTAGATTGGCTCATCCAGTACAATCTGTTTAAGGATCGTCCCGAACTGCTCCAACGCGTCCACGATCCCTTTAATCTTCAGGAAGAGACACTGGCATCAAAGAAAACCCAACGGGATGAAGACGACCCGCTTGCCTTTGCCGTTCCCTACGGGGTTACTATGATTTTCTACGTCCTTATTTTTGGGACATCCTCGCTGATGCTGAGCAATATTGCTACCGAAAAGCAAAATCGAGTGGTAGAAATTCTGTTAACTTCTGTCACTCCTACCCAGATGATGGTTGGCAAAATGCTGGGCCTGGGCATCATGGGGTTGTTTCAAACACTCATCTGGCTGATTGCGGCGCGCCTGTTACTTCCGTTGGGCGGGCGTTCTATCTCTATCCTTCAGGGGGTGCAAATTCCGCCCGAAATTTTGGGGTGGGGTATTCTCTACTTTTTACTGGGATATGCCATCTATGCCAGCATGATGGCATGGATCGGCGCACTGGCGCCTAACCTGAGAGAGGCATCGCAGGTTACCTTCATTGTAGCCATCCCGCTGATTATCCCTCTCATGTTCCACAATGCGCTGATTTTCCGCCCCGATTCGACTATCTCTGTCATTTTCAGTCTGATCCCGCTTACTTCTCCGGTTGCCATGATGACTCGTCTGGCGGCGACTACAGTCCCTTTCTGGCAGTTAGCGCTGGCGGCCGTTCTACAAGCACTGACGGCCTGGCTGGTGCTTCGCATTGCCGCAGGAATGTTCCGGGCGCAAAACCTGCTTTCGGGGCAAGCCTTCAATCTGAAAGTGTTCTTCAAAGCCCTTTTAGAAAAAGCCTGAACGTGTTACGGATTCTGAGGAAAATGAAAGCATGATGAATCTTCATCGCACTGTTCCCTTGATTCTGGCATTCCTGCTGATCATGACTGCTTGTGCGCCTCAGCAGAGCGCCACACCGTCTTCTGGACTTGTCATTATGGCCGCCACCTCGTTAAGTGAGTGTATGAAAACCTTTGAGTCAGAGTATCAAAAAACCAACCCGGATATGCGGCTTTCTTTCAGTTTTGCACCGTCTCAACAACTGGCGCAACAAATCCTGCACGGCGCGACTGTGGATCTCTTTCTCAGCGCAGATGACAAGTCTATTCAAGCACTTGTCGAAAAAGGAATGATTACCCCTGAAAACTCCGGGCAATTTATCGCCAACCGACTGCTGGTCATTGCCAATCCCCACTCACCTGTTGTGCGCCTGCTGGATTTAAGCAAACCCGGGGTCAAAATTGCGCTTGCCAGTGAAGAGTCCCCGGCGGGAAAATACACCAGGCAATTGCTGGACAAACTTACTGTCCAGGGTAATCTGGGGGAGAACTATAAAGAAAAGGTGCTGCAAAATGTGGTCTCTTATGAGGGTACTGTTCGCTCTGTAGTGACAAAAGTTGAATTGGGCGAAGCCGACGCAGGCATCGTGTATCAGAGCGATGTTTATCCTTCTTCCATCGGTAAAGTCCGCCAAATCCTCATCCCCGACTCTCTCAACATCACGGCTGTGTACTATTACGGCATTCTGAACACAACTCCCCGGCAGGAAGAAGCCAGGAAGTTTATGGAATTGCTCCTTTCCGAAAAAGGGCAAAATATCTTTCAGGGTTGTGGCTTCCTGCCCATTCAATAAACGGGGCTATTCCCCTCTAAACTCACCCGCCACAGGGCGGTCGGGGATTTTCATCCATGTTTCCAATTGTTGCTCAATAAATTGGGCAATCTCAGGGGAGTCAAAATTCTCCAGCAGTTTTACATCTTTGCCATCCCGCATCACCGCGTGGAGAGCGTAGTTAACCGAAGTGCCTTTAGAATTCTGAGAAACTTTTTTCTTGCAATAAAATTGACTGATTTCTGCAACGGGTAAGGTTTTCTCTCCCAACCATGGAAGCGGCTCAAACCAGACTGCCAGTTCATCACGGGTTAATTCAACAATTGTCCGGTTAAAGAAGCCGGTAAGCACCGAATAAGTCAATCCCACACCTACCGCCACATGGGCGATGGGGAAGCAAATCATGATCCAGGGCGCGCCCGTAGTAAAAGCCATGCCATACCAGAAGATTAAAAAGACATCCCATGCCAGAGCAAAGAACGCCAAAGGGATGTACTTAAACGAAAACCAGCGGTGAATCATCCGCACGCGGTCAGTTTCGCGCTCAATTTTGACCGATTCGGGCGGTGCCAGCCGGGGACGGATTTTGCCCACCGTGGACTCGGGCTTTCCCAGCAAGTTTTTGAGCAAATATTCATTCCCGCAGTACTGGCACTGATAGCGCTCCGGCTCCAGCAAGGAAGGCGCCATTTTTGCCCCGCAGGTTGGACAGGTCATTACAATCCAGTCTTGATGTGTCATACTTACTCCCCTCACAAGTATAAAACAGCCAGCAAAAAATCTGCTCTACAAAACTGTAAAGGAAATATCAAGATGTGATACCATAAAAACAACCCGGAAATATCTTTCATTCTCACAGTGACCGAGTGTTGACAGGACTTCGTTGAACAGTCATTGCCATGAAGAGATTTACTGTCCGACAAACTTTACTTTTTCTGGTTGGTGGGCTTCTGGTTCTTTCTCTGGTGCTCAGCGCGGGGTTGACAGGTTTAGAATTGAGCCCGGGGTTGATTTATGGCAATCAACGCTGGCAAACTGCCGAAGATTTTACCGGAAGCCTGCCTGATGCTACCTCCTTACTGGGTTTCTTCCAGGTAGTTCTGGGTCTGGCGCTGGCTCTTTTTCCCTTTTACTTTGTTTACATGCTGCTTCACCCCCAACGGCGCAAGAAACTCCTGCGCTATCTTGCCATCTTCGCTGTGATGCTTTTCCTCTTTGAGCGACTTCGGCAAGCCATGAACAACCTCAACCCGGAGAACTTTGGGTTTCAGGGAGGTGAATTTGGCACTGGGGAGGAGGTTTTGCCCATGCCACCGCTGGCCGATTTTGTTGCCAATCCGCCCACATGGCTGATTAATGGCGTAGCCGTGTTTACCGTCATCCTGATTGCCTTAGCCCTGTTTGGAATGATCTGGTGGTTTGTCATGCGTCGCGAAAGGCAACCCCACCCTCTGTCTCAGGTGGGATTCGAAGCCTCTCAAGCCCTGGCAAGCCTGCAAGCGGGTGCAGATTTACGCGAAACCATTATCGAATGCTACCGCAGGATGGTCAGAGCGGTTGCAGAAAGCCGCGGCGTTCAACGGGGCAATGCCGTTACCCCCCATGAGTTCATCCAAACCCTGGTTCAGCACGGCTTGCCCGAACGTCCAGTACGCCGCCTGACAGAATTGTTTGAGGACGCGCGTTACGGACATCTTTCCAGTACTCCCCGTCAGCAGATGGAAGCCACCGGTTGTTTGGAAGAAATCGTGGCGGCTTGTCAGAGCATGGAGACAACCCTATGACCCCCACACGCAAACCCTTATGGATATGGTTATCCCTTTCGGTAGGGCTGGCAGTACTGCTGACTGCAGTTTTACGCGAGCAAATCCGCGCGGTAATTGTTGAACCTCTCTCTTACGTAATCTGGTACGTGCAGTTAATCCTCAACACGGTACCGCAGCCGCTCTTCTGGGCAGTGATGATTCTGGGCGGAATCTACCTCATCGGGCGAGCAATGCTTGAAGGCATCCCTTCCACAGAAAGATTGTCGGAACCCCAAAACGACATTGCCAGCACCTCGCGTTACCGTTACTGGCTGTGGTATGTGGCTACCTTCTCCAAAAACCGTTTTGCCAGTGAAAATCTGGCACGGCATTTGGCACATTTGATCATGGAGATTATCGGATACCAGGAACACCTGAGCCGGGAGGAGATGGAAAAGAAAATTCGTGAAGGAACGCTGAATGTATCCGAAGAGATCCTGGAATTCCTGCGTACCCGTCGCCTTCTCACCTCCAGACAGTCCCCAGACTCAATAAAAGGCTGGCTGGAACGTATGCAGGGACGGCTCTTCCACCTCCCCGGCTCTATTCCTTTTTCTGACCAGCAGGAAACCTTTCACCGCCTGAAGCAGTTGGTAAATTTTATTGAAGAAAGAATTGGAGGCTCAAATTGATGTCTGCTCATCCCCCCGTCCACGAAGTTTCCAACCTCTCTAAAGCCATCCTCGATGAAGTCAGTAAAGCCATTGTGGGGAAACGGCAGGTGCTGGAAAAGATTCTCACCACCTTTCTGGCAGGCGGACACGTCCTGCTGGAAGACTACCCCGGGCTGGCAAAAACCCTGATTGCAAATTCCTTTGCCCAGGTACTGGGGATGACCTTCAAGCGCATTCAGTTCACCCCCGACCTGCTCCCCGGTGACATTACCGGAGGATATGTCTTCAATCGGGCGAACAACACTTTCGTTCTGCGCCAGGGTCCAGTCTTTGCCCACATCGTTCTGGCAGATGAAATCAACCGCGCTTCGCCGCGCACCCAGGCTGCCCTGCTGGAAGCCATGCAGGAATATCAGGTTACCCTGGAAGGCGAAACCCTGAAACTCCCGGAACCGTTTCTGGTGGTGGCAACGCAAAATCCCATCGAATATGAGGGCACGTTTCCCCTTCCCGAAGCACAACTGGACCGCTTCCTGATAAAACTTGCCGTAGGTTACCCCAGCCCGGAAGAGGAACAGGAAATTTTACGCCGCCGCCGTGACCGCAAGCAGGACGCCATTCCCCTTCAAGCGGTTACCAACGCAGAAGGCTTCCTGCATATGCGCGAGATTATCGAAGAAGTGTATGTAGACCCGGACCTGGAAAGGTACATCGTGGAGTTAGTCCATCGCACCCGCGTACACCGTCAGGTTGCTGTAGGTGCCAGCCCACGCGGCGCACTGGCGCTTCTCAAACTGGGGCGCGCTTATGCCGCCATGCAAGGCAGAGCCTACGTCCTGCCCGATGACATCAAGACCTTTGCCCGCGTTGCCCTTCAGCACCGCATCATTCTACAACCGGATTTATGGACCACCCCATAAGCCGTTGAGCACGTTCTGGGAGAGATTCTCAACAGCGTTCCGGTGCCCGTCGTGGATTGAGATGAACAGTCGAAGCGCCTTTCTGTTAATCCTCATCTTTGGTTTCCTGATCACCGGGCTGATCAGTCTGAACGGTGCCATCATTGCCCTGTCCATCCCGTTGCTGGTTTATTTTGGTGTTGCCGCGTGGTACAGTCCAGCGCCTCCCCGTCTGGTGGCTCGGCGCACACTACCGTTAGAAGCCGTTTTCCCCGAAACCCCGGTAGAGGTAAATCTCTATCTTAAGAACAACGGGGAAGATTTGCAGGAAGTTTGGATAGAGGACCAACTCCCTGCCGGGTTAATTGTCCTGGAAGGTGAAACTTCGCGATTCCTGCCTCTTCCTGCGGGAGAAGAAGTAAGGCTGTCCTATGTGGTTACAGGGGGAAGAGGAGATTACCGCTTTACCACCCTGCAGGTGCATTATCGGGAAAGCGCTGGATTGTTTGAGGGGAAAATTCCCGTTCAAGCATCCCACCGTTTGATGATTCGCCCACGTCCACGCCCTCTGCGCTCCGTTCCCATTCGCCCGCCGCAAACACGCGGGTTTGCCGGTCCTATTCCTTCGCGTCAGGGCGGTGTGGGGGTTGACTTTTTCCTGGTACGGGAGTACCAGCCCGGCGACCCCATGCGGCGCATCAACTGGAAGGTGACCGCGCGGGAAGAGCAAAATTTATTTACCAACCTCTTTGAACAACAGCGCGTTGCCGATGTAGGCATTATTCTGGATGCACGCGAGCCAGGTTATGGCGGAGCGAGCAACAATCCCCTGTTCGAATATGCTGTGGATGCGGCGGCTTCTCTTTCTGAGACCTTTCTTAAGGACGGCAACCGTGTGGGGATGCTGGTTTACGGCGCAGGAATTGATATTGCCTTCCCCGGCGCGGGGAAAATGCAACGGCAACGTATCCTGCAGACGCTGGCGCGCGCCCGTTTGGGGAGTAACTTTGCGCTTGAGTCACTCTCTTATCTACCCACTCGTTTCTTCCCGCCCCGTTCTCAGGTCATTCTCATCAGCCCGTTGCAACCTCACGACCCGGAGGTACTCGTCGCTTTGAGAGCACACGGGTATCAGGTACTGGTGCTGAGCCCTAACCTCATCCGTTTTGAAGCCGGGCAGGTGAGACCGAATTCGCCGGAAGAACTGGCACAGCGCATTGCCCAGGCAGAGCGCCGTTTCGCCCTGCAAAAACTGCGCCGCGCCGGCATTCAGGTTCTGGATTGGGACGTGAGGATGCCTCTGGAGCAGGTATTGAGGCAGGTCATCTCTTTGCGTCCCCTTTTGAGACAAGGAATAGGAACGCCAGCATGAAAACCCGTAACCTGCTGTTCTTCTCCATCTGCCTCACGGTGCTCTTTCCCGCAATGGGATTTGCTTTGCAGGGGATGTATCCTGCAGTCGGATTGAACCTGATTATGGGAGTCCTATGGCTGGGGCTGACTTTGAAAGAAATCCCCTGGAGCACGCCGGCCTTCTTTTTGCTGATGTGCATGGAAAATGCCCTGCTCCCGCTTTTCGGCATCTCTCCATTCCTGGCACTGCTCTCTGTGGTCAGCGGTTTAGCCAGTTGGGATTTGCACGCTTTCATGAACCGAATCACTGTTCTGAAAGAGCCGGTTGTGCTGTACCGCTTTGAACAGCATCACCTGAGTCGCCTGGGACTCACCCTTGCGGGTGGAACGGTTTTGGGTGTATTGGGGTTGTCCATCCATTTTCGTCTGGGATTCTTTCTTGCCTTTATCCTGGGAATGGCTCTGTTGGTGATCTTCTGGGCACTGATTACCCGGATAGCTCCTGCGCCACAGCGCACACCCGGGGCTTCACCTTTTCCAGAAGAATCGCGAGAAGAGGAATAAACTATGCGGTTGGGAGGTCCCCTTTTTCAACCTTATCACAGCCCTGAAGAATGGGTCACCCTTGTTCAGAGGTATGGCTACCGTGCCGCTTACTGCCCGGTGGGGATAGACGCCCCCCACGAGGTGATTCGCGCATTCAAGCATGCTACCCGTCAGGCTCATTTGATCATTGCCGAAGTTGGTGCATGGAGCAACCCGCTCAGTTCCAACCAAGAGGAACGCCAGGAAGCCTTGAAGTTATGCAAACAGGCTCTGGCGCTGGCGGATGAAATTGGAGCACTATGCGCCGTGAACATCGCCGGTTCCCGCGGGGAAAAGTGGGATGCCCCTGACCCGCGCAACTTGACGCCAGAAACGTTTGAAATGATTGTAGCCACTGTGCGCGAGATTCTGGACAGCGTGAAACCGCGCCGGGCGTTCTATACCCTTGAACCCATGCCCTGGATGTATCCCGATTCAGTCGATCATTATTTAGACCTGATTCGTGCAATTGACCGACCGATGTTTGGGGTGCATCTTGATCCGGTGAACCTCATCAACAGTCCCCAACGATATTTTGAAAACTCACGCCTGTTGAAAGATTGTTTCGAGCGCTTAGGGCCATGGGTCAAATCCTGTCATGCCAAGGATATCCTCCTGCGTCCCCAGTTGACCACTCATCTGGACGAGGTACGTCCCGGTTTGGGCGGACTGGATTACCGTACCTTTCTGCGGGAAGCCAGCCGCTTACCTCAGGATGTACCGCTGATGCTGGAACACATGACTGAAGAACAGGATTATCTGCTTGCCGCGCAGTATCTCCGGCAGGTTGCCGCAGAAGAAGGGCTTTCCCTGTAACGGGTAAGGTGAGATTGCAGGAAATGCAAATGGACAAGGAATACTGGCTGGAACTTCGACTCGAGCAAGCACGCGAAGTGGTGCGACGTCTGGAACGCATCTCCGCCGATTCCTACTGGGCGCATCAGTCCAGCGGGGTGCGGGGGTCACTTTGGCGAATCATTGAACGCCTGGAGAAAGTCCGCCTTGGGAAAGCGGCGTTTCGCCCTGACGACCTAAGCCGGCTGGAAAGCCTTCTGGATGAAGCCCATGCCATGCTGGTCGCTGCCGGTCGGGAAATCCCCGATCCGGAAGCAAAAAATCACCCTTCAGGGCAGGCAACGCCCACTGCGTGAAGGGTGATTCTCTATCCACGAAAGAAGCCTTACTCACGAAGGTGTAGGGGCTTGCTCTACCTCGGCGCGTTTGCTCCAGAAAATCAGGATAAGCGCCAAGCCCACCAGAGCCAGCCCAACCCCAAATTCGTCAATCAGGTAAGGACTGAGCGCAGACTGTCCGGTGAGCGGTGTGAACACGCCCTGAATGAAAATATTGTGGCTGGCATGTAAAATCACCGCACCCCAAAAACTTCCCGACTTGAGACGCATCCAGGCAAGAGCAAAACTGATGCCAAGCACCATCACGGTGAAGAAAATCATCCCCAGCCAGCGCGGCGCTCCAGCATTGTTGTATTCTGAAAACAAAATCAAGGGAAAATGCCAGAGTGCCCAAATTGCTCCGCTGATCAACGCCGCCCCGGGAAATGAGGTGAGACGCGCCAACTCCGAGACAAGCAACCCGCGCCAGCCAATCTCTTCTCCCAAAGCAGCGAATATCGAACCCAGCATACCCAGTGTTCCCATCATGACCACATAATTCACCAGGAAACCTGTGGTGTTCACCGACGTGCCCATCTGAGCCGCCATGTCCTGCGCCATTTCTTGCCCCTTGAAGGGAGCCGCACCGCTTGCCCAGACCACGCCATACACGAGCAAACCGTACAAAATAGGCAAGCCATAACCGAGCAACAGGAAACGCCAGGGTCTCAGACGCCACCCCAAACCGCGAAGGTTTTTGTGAGACACCCACTGGGTGATCAATGCGGCAATTCCCGGACACCACATCAGGGCAAGCGTCCAGCCTTCCAGATTTCCAGAAGTCAGGATGAGCGCATAAAACACCCCGCTGAACAGGAAAGTCAACACAAGAAAAAGGATAATCTTTTGCTTTGGTGACATCATCATCGTTCCTTTCCCCGAATTCATTTATGCTACAGGGGAAGATTACCCTTCCAGCGTACTCCGCACCCAATCGCCAATCAGCCAGTAACGGAAATCGCGCCCCTGGCTGGTCTCAATAGCGGCTACAATACCGTACACCGGCACTGCCAGAGGCACCAGAGTGACCGCGCAGGCGAAAGGAATCAGGCACAAGCCAATCAGAATAGCACTTAAAGCTCCCACAATTCCCCACATTATCCCTGTCACCGCGCCAAATCCAACCCAGGCAACCAGTTGCAATACCAGCGATTGCAGGGCATGGTAAGCCACATAACGGGAACGGTCTTTATAGGACAGGTAAATGACCAGAGCCACCACCGGACCCAGCAAGCCGGTGACAAGATTAATTAACACACTTAAGTGAGCCAGCATTGCCCAGGTGCGTTCTTCACTGGACGTAGGAATCACAACGTTTGTTTGTTCTGTCATGGTAAACCTCCGTTTCTTCTATGGAAGTCTACGTATGTTTCGGGGAGAAGTTGCAGGTTCTAAAAAGTTTTACGAAGATTTGGAGATACAATCAAATTATCCAGAGACTTGAAAAATAGGTGTGGTTTCTGGCTGCGCTGATTTGACATTCCAGAGAGGCAAGGCTAAAATCAAAAAGCATCCGCATAATTCTTTCATTATTCCCCATTGGAGGACTGTGTGAGCAGTTGGCCCGGCAAATATGTGATTGGACTGACCGGAAATATCGGCACCGGCAAAAGCGTTGTCCGGCGCATGCTGGAACATCTGGGAGCCTACGGCATCGATGCCGACGCTCTGGCGCATCGTGCCATCGCCAAAGGGGCACCAGGGTATCAGCCCGTCATTGATCACTTTGGGCGCTGGATTCTCACCCCTGATGGGGAAATTGACCGAGCCAAACTGGCGCGGGTGGTTTTTGCGGATGGCGAAGCCCTGGCACGCCTGGAAAATATCATCCATCCGCTGGTAAGGCAGGGCATCGAATGGTTGGTACAGCGCTCTTCTCAAAAAGTGATTGTCATTGAAGCCATTAAACTACTCGAAGCCGGGCTTAACAAAACCTGTGACAGTGTATGGGTGACTTATACCCCACCGGAAATCCAACTGGCGCGGTTAATGCAGTATCG
Source organism: Anaerolinea thermophila UNI-1 (assembly GCF_000199675.1). Lineage (GTDB taxonomy): Bacteria > Chloroflexota > Anaerolineae > Anaerolineales > Anaerolineaceae > Anaerolinea > Anaerolinea thermophila. The sequence continues at coordinate 1,058,309 of NC_014960.1, read as the reverse complement.
TAAGATGAGCGAAGCAGAGGCCCGTCAACGCATTGCCGCCCAACCCCCACAGGAACAAAAAATCGGTGCGGCAACGGTAGTCATCCGCAATGATGGCTCGTTCGAAGAGACCTGGAAACAGGTTATGGCGGCGTGGAAACGCCTGGTGCCGCAAACACTGGAAGCCGCTCAGGAAGCGCACACCCAGCCACGCCGGGCAGTTCCTCAGGGGGAAATCACAGTCTCTCGCGGAAAGCCCAAAGATTCCGAGGACATTGCTGGTTTAATCAACCGCTTGCGCAAACCAGCCAAACCCGTGACACGGGAAGATGTCATGGCAGCGTTTGGGGAAAAAGCCTTTTTGATTTTGCGGGTGGGCAATCAGCCGGGTGGATTGCTGGGATGGCAGGTGGAAAATCTGGTTGCCCGCACAGTGGATATTCTTCTGGACACTTCCTTACCGGCATCGGATGTACTTCCCCCGTTGATTGAGGAAATGGAACGCTCTTCCCGCAACCTGCAGTGTGAAGCCTCGCTTATCTTTGCTCCGCCCGAACTGGCTCAGGAATCGCTTTGGAAGCCTCTGGGGTATGAGAAGCGCACCCCACAGACATTAGGTGTTTCTGCATGGCAGGAAGCCGCTGTGGAATCTCTGCGCCCTGGAACCACCCTGTTTTTCAAACAACTCAGAGCAGACCGCGTGCTGCGCCCAATATAGAAAACCGTGACTGACCTGTTAGATCAGATTTACTTTCTCTTTGAGCGCCTCACCTGGATGAGTGTGCTGGATATTGCACTGGTCACCCTGATTATCTTCATTGTGTTAATCATGGTGCGTGAAACCCAAGCGGTCATTCTTTTACGGGGCGTGATTCTGCTGGTGATTTTCCTCAGTTTGCTCACCAGCCTGGTAAACCTGCCGGCGTTTTCCTGGCTCATCCGTACGATTATGCCCGCATTGTTATTAGCCATCCCGGTCATCTTTGCCCCGGAGATTCGCCGCGGGCTGGAACGACTCGGACGCGCCGGGTCTTCCCCCATCCTGGGCAAGATGCGCGCTTATCCGGGATTGGAGGATACCATCCATGCGATTGTCACGGCTGCCATTCGGTTATCCAATCGTGGCCACGGTGCGTTAATTGTGATACAACGCAACGACCCCCTGGAGGAATTCATCTCCACCGGTGTAGCGCTTAACGCCCGGGTGACCCCCGAATTACTGTTACAAATTTTTTATCCCAATACCCCTTTGCATGACGGCGCTGCCATCATTGTGGATAATCAAATTGCGGCTGCTGCATGCGTCATGCCATTATCCTCCAGCGGCATCCTGAACCGTTCTCCAGAAAGACAGATGGGCTTGCGGCACCGCGCAGCCCTGGGAATTTCCGAAGCCACCGATGCCATTGCCGTGGTGGTTTCCGAAGAAACCGGGTTAATCTCTCTGGCACACAATGGCAGAATGATTCGACGACTGGACGGTGAGCGGCTGGAGAATATTCTGATGGCTTTTTACCTGCCCTCTCAGCCGCCTCCCACTTTCCTCGACTGGCTTCGTGGATGGTTGGGACAAAATCGTCCCCGGGAGGAACGGTGAAACTGTTCAATCAATTCTTCAAATATCTTCCTACATTTCTCCTCTCGCTGGCACTTGCCATTGCCGTGTGGGTGTCTGCTGTAACCGCGAATGATCCTATAGAGGTACGCACTTACCCCTACCCCATTACCATCGAGTACGTTGGGCTGGATCCTGCCATGATTGCAAACACCCAGGAATCCCGCAGCCTGACTCTGCGGCTCAGCGCACCCCGTTCTGTATGGGAAAAACTGACGCAAGAACAGGTAAGTGTACGGGCGTTTATTTATCTATCAGGTCTATCATCCGGACAGTACACCCTGCCCGTCCAGGTGCAGATTGATAAAGCGCCTGTGCGAATTGTCTCGTATTCTCCCCAAACCCTATCCATTCAACTCGATGAACTGGCTACCGAAACGCTCCCCATTGGCGTTGTCCAGCGTGGCGAACCTGCCATTGGTTACGATGCCGGCATCCCATCTCTCAGCGTGGATCGGGCAACCATTTCCGGTCCCAAGTCGGTGGTTGAACGGGTGAAAACCCTGCGGGTGGTCATTGACCTGAACAAAGCCGTGGAGACCATTACCCGCAATCTAGCCGTGCAGGCAGTGGACGAAAACGGGCTGCTGGTAAGCAACCTGACCATTTCTCCGGCAGAAATCACCGTTGTTCAACCTATCTCCCAACGCGGCGGTTATCGCAATGTGGTGGTCAAAGTGGTCACCACCGGGCAGGTTGCCAGTGGCTACCGGTTAACCTCGTTGACGGTCTCTCCACCTGCAGTGACCGTGTTTGCCAGTAACCCAACACTGGTAGAAAACCTACCAGGGTACGTCGAAACCAACCCCGTTGACCTGAATGGCATCACCGACGACCTGGAAGTAAGGGTAGCCCTGAACCTGCCTGAAGGGATTACCGTGGTTGGAGACCAAACGGTGAGTGTGATTGTCGGTGTGTCTGCTATCGAAGGCAGTGTCACCCTGAGTGATTTGCCCATCGAGGTCATCAACCTGAATCCAGAATTCTCCGCTCAACTGGCTCCCAAGACAGCAACCATCATCCTCTCGGGTCCTTTACCCACTCTGGACAACTTAAAGCCGGGAGAAGTGCGTGTGGTGGTTGACCTGGAAGGGGTGACACCGGGCACCTACAAACTGGTGCCGCGCGTTGAGGTCCTGGTGGAATCGTTACGTGTGGAGTCGATATTGCCCAATTCCATTGAGGTCATTGTGACCAAGGGAACTCCTACACCTCGACCTCCAGGACGATAGAAAAAAGAAAATTCGCTTTCTTTATGAGACGCGCACTTTTTGCTCTGCTGGTATTCTTTTTGCTCACTGCCTGTGGTCTGGTACCGGGGTTGCCTGCACCAGCCGCACCGCAAGAACCTACCGCTACACCTTTGCCCACTTCTGTCGCTCCGGAATTTCCGACCATTCCCGACCGTTCCTGCCTGCTGGCAACCCTCGAACCCATCCGCACCAATCAGCAACAGGGCAACCTGATGGTATGGCATCCAGAAGAGATGACACTGGCGTACGTTGCTCCCAAGGGGCGTTCCATCTGGTTCACAGGAGAGATCCTTCTGTCCAGCGGTTCGGATTATAAAACCTCAACGGTGTTGTTTGAAAATACGAGCGTTTTTGGGGATTTAACCTGGTCGCCCTCAGGCAAGCAACTGGCATTTGTCGCCCTTCGTCAACCCGAAAATGTATATACGGTGATGGTGACCAACCTGGAAACCCAACAAACCGTGGATATTCTCCCGGGAGAGCAAGCCACGCTTACCTCCGGAAGCGGTAGTAAGGGAATTGTGGAATGGCTCTCCGAGAATCAGATTCGCATTATTGCCTCCTGCGGGGCAGATTGCGACGTAATGCTGGACGTTAATCTTTCCAGTGGGCAGGTCGTTCCCTACGGAGAAACCATGCGCCATCAAGCCGACCGGCTCTCTCCCACTCGTAAAACCCTCTCCTACGACGAGAAAACCTATCCTCCCATGCTTTCTCCAAACTGGTCGCCGGATGGCAAGAAAGTGGCGTACTTTGATGACCTGGATCAAGCCTGGGTTCTCCTTACTCAGGAAAAAGCGCAGTTCCTGCTGGATATTGGCTTACAAACCCCCTATGAAAGCCAGTGGGCAAGTGACAGCCGCATCCTGGCATTACGAACCGATGATTTTATTTTCCTTTTCGATACAGAATGTCGTCGCTAACCTCTTTAACTCTTGCGTTCCCTTCGTAATAAATTTCCATCACACATTCAGCACAACGGAAACGCAAGGATAAGCGGTTTCCCAGTTCGTCTTCCAGATAGAGGGGCTCGGGAAGACGCACAGGATTCTTTTGCTTGGGGCAAGCCCCCAACTGGTAACGCAGGCAAAAACGGGTGGTCATCACCTTTCGGCCGCGCATATCCAGCCCGGCTTCCGCCGCAGATTCGATCTCCCTGACGCCATGACGCAGATAAAACTGGCGCGCCAGGCGGTTCAACACATTTCCCTCGAAAGACAAGCGCTCAGCCGGAAAGCGCACCCCATCCTCAGCCCTTTGCCGTGCCATTCGGGGGAAATTCCGCAGACGCTCAGCGCGCAATCGTTCGACCACCTCCCGGCGCAGGGAATTGATTGCCTGCACCGGCAGGAAAGGCACAGTTGCCAGTAAAACTCGAATTCCCCCGCAGGTAAACTCCGTTCCTCCAAGGCTGGAAATCTGGCGTTGAAAGGTTTCGAGCATCCGGTCCGGGTTTAAGGCCGGGGTAATTTTCCCATGCCACACGGACTCGGCGAAGTTGCCGTCCTCATCCTCAGCCCTGAGAAGCATTCCCTGAGGATCTTCACGCAGGGTGAACTGCACGGCGATTTTGCGTTCTGTGCGGCTTTTCTCCAGTTGTTGCAGGAAAAGCCGGTCGTGATTTCGGAACATCAACGCGCCTCGCTGCAACCCTTCCATCTTTTCCAACCAGAGACGATTCCCCTGAACTTTCAACACCACAGTCCCCTGAAGGACGTTGTCTCCATCCAGATAGCAAATGCCGTCTCCTGCATGAACTTCGGGAGCGCCGTCTTCCAGCACACAGCCATCCTTCCACACCTTTACCACTTTTCCAAGCGGTTCACCCACCGATTTAGGTGTAAAGGGCGATGCCATCTGCGGGTCTCTCCCCTTGAGGAAATAGGTGGTAAACCCGCGGTTGAAGGTTTTGCGCAGGTCGGGAGAAAAATCAACCCGGCTGTCTCCCGATGAGGCTTTGCGAAAACGTTCGCCATCCAGCAAAGCATCCAGGCGCTGGCGATAAGCAGCCACAACGTTCATCACATAAGCGCGGTCTTTGAGACGCCCCTCGATTTTGAAAGAGGTAATCCCGGCTTCCAGCAAATCCTGAAGGTGATCGGACAGGTTCAGGTCTTTCAAGGAAAGCAGATAGCGATTTTGAACCACCGCTTGACCATCAGCACCGTAGAGGGAGTACAAACGGCGACAGGGTTGAGCGCACTGCCCACGATTGCCGCTCCGTCCACCCAGCGCGTAACTGAGGTAACACTGCCCGCTGTAACTCACGCACAGCGCGCCGTGAATAAAGCCCTCCAGTTCGATGCTGGTTTGCGCGCGAATCTGGCGGATTTGTTCCAGTGTAAGTTCACGGGCAAGAATCACGCGGGAAAAGCCCGCCTGCTCCAGAAAACGCACCCGCTCCGGGGTATGGTTGTGCATTTGCGTGCTGGCAAACAATGCCAGCGGAGGCAAATCCAGTTCCAGCAAGCCTATGTCTTGAATAATCAGCGCATCCGCACCGATTTCGTACAATTTCCAGATTAGACTGCGGGCTTCATCAAGTTCTTCATCATATAACAGCGTGTTGACCGTGACATAGACTCGCGCCCAGTAACGATGAGCATAGGCTATCAAGCGTTCAATGTCTTCCAGAGGATTTCCCGCCGCCTCGCGCGCACCAAAACGCGCCGCGCCGATGTACACCGCATCGGCGCCCGCATTAATGGCGGCAATGCCGGTATCGGCATCCCGCGCGGGAGCGAGCAGTTCCACAGGAAGCGGGCGGTTTACCATGTTACTTCGATACCTTCACCTGAGACAACCTCACCGACTTCCCAGATAGAAATGCCTTGCGTTGGGGCTTCCTCCAGAAAAGCATCTATTCGGTCAGAGGGGACAGCCAGAAGCAATCCTCCACTGGTTTGGGGGTCAAACAATAACATTTGTTCATGTTCGTCCAGATTGGCATCAAATTGCACCCACTGCCCAAAGTAGAGACGATTATCACTGGCACCACCGGGGAAGATGAACTGGCGGGCATACTTGTAAGCACAAGAGAGGAAAGGAATCTGTGAATAGCGGAACCGCATTCCCACGCCAGATTCCCGTGCCATCTCCAGCGCATGCCCCAACAGGCTGAACCCGGTAACGTCCGTGCCGGCTTTGAGGTCAAACTGCCGGGCAAGTTGTGCCGCCTGACGGTTCAATTGCTTCATCCAGGTAACGGCTTCTTCGATATCCTGTGGTTCTGCCACACCCCGCTTCAAAGCCGTAGTCACCGTGCCAAAGCCCAGGGGCTTGGTCAGCACCAGGCGATCCCCTACCCGTGCGCCGCTTTTGGTGAGTATCTTTCCCGGGTGGACAAAACCTACCACAACCAGCCCAAATTTGGGCTCTTTGTCCTGTACGGTATGTCCACCCGCAACCACCACCCCCGCTTCGCGAGCTTTCTCTGCCGCACCTCGGATAATCTCCGCCAGCAGTTCATGGGGCAACTGGGGAGGAAGCGCAGCAACATTCAGAGCAAGGAAGGGTTCGCCTCCCATAGCGTAGATGTCTGACAGACTGTTGGCAGCAGCAATTGCCCCATAGTCGTAAGCATCATCTACGACCGGGGTGAAGAAGTCAGTGGTAATGACCAGCGCGCGATCGTCGGAAAGACGCCAGATGGCAGCGTCATCCGGCTGATCCAAGCCAACCAGCAAATCCGGGTATTGTTGTGTGGCAAAGACATCCTTGAGGGGGCGCAACACGTGCGCAAGCGTTTCCGCATTCAGTTTGGATGCTCAGCCAGCACAACTGGATAAAGTGGTCAGTCGAATCTTTCGCCCATTGTTCGCAAATGGTTCGGCTTCGCTCATATTCCCATCCATACCAAGGCTTGCTAGATTATACCGCCTGTTCGGAAAAATTCGGCGTACAATTAACCCCATGACTTTCATGGAAGCCATTCTCCGGGAGATTCGCTATAGCGGTACAGGAAACACTGCCCGACTGGAATGTCACCGGAAAGTTCATTTTCGCCCCGGGCAGTACTTTCTCGGGAATCGTGCCGACGATCCAGACGAGATACTTCCTGTTGTACTGCATCCTGCTACTTTTCCAGACCCCATGCTCCCCCTTGCCCCTTGCCCTTCAAACTGGCAGGCAGGCAATCGCATTTTGCTTCGCGGTCCTTTCGGAAATGGATTTCATCTACCGGAAGAATCCCTTCGCGTGGCACTGTTTGACTGGGAAGGACTGGCACATCTTCTTGTACCGCTGATGCAACGGGCTTTGAGCCAACAAGCCGCTGTAGTGCTGTATGCCAGCGTTCCCCCGTCTAACCTCCCTCCCGAAGTCGAGGTCCTGCCGCTCGAAGCCTTATCTGAATCCTTTGAGTGGTGCGATTACCTTGCTGGCGTTATTCACAGAGACTCTCTTGCGGAGTTTTATCAGGCAACGGGCTGGAAACATTCTCTCCATCTCCCCGCTCATGCAGAGGTCCTTGTACATACCCCCATGCCTTGCGGCGGGATGGGGGATTGCGGAGTTTGTGCCGTTTTAGAAAAACGGGACTGGCGCCTTGCCTGTAAAGACGGACCGGTATTCTCACTACACCATTTGGAGGTTGCATGAACATTCTGGCTTTCTTTGCACACCCAGACGATGAAACCATGCTGTGCGGCGGCACGCTTGCCCTGCTAGCCCGCGCGGGCGCACAGGTACATTTGCTCATTGCCACCCGTGGCGAAGGCGGAGAGAATGGCGACCCGCCGGTATGTCCACGCGAAAAACTCGGTGAAGTACGCGCCGAAGAAATGCGCTGTGCCGCCGAGAAACTGGGAGCCGCCAGTTTGCGCTTTCTCTCGTATGTTGATCCACTTGTTGGACCGGATGATACCCTGTACGCCTTCACCGAGGATGAGGAAACCCTGGTTTCCGAACTCATCGAAGTTCTTCAAAGTGTCCACGCTGAAGCGCTCATCAGTCATGGGAGCAACGGCGAATACGGACATCCGGCACACCGTTTATGTCATCGCGCCGCGCGAAAAGCCATCGAACGTCTTGGCACACGAGCGCTACTTTTCTACACCATTCAGGCGGCGCATCCTGAACATCCCCGTCCGCGCCTTGCCAACCCGCAAGACCCGGCACATTTGATTCTGGACACCCGCAGTGTACATGAGGTGAAAGTAGCGGCGGCATTATGTCACCGCACCCAGCACGCCCTGTTTGTGCGCAACACCAGCCGCGAATTGGGGTGTCCGGTCACTGTGCCGGAGGTGATTCGCGACTGGGAAAGCCTGCATCGAGTGTATCCTGCAGTGACTCGTCTTCCTGTAGAAGATAGACTGGCAATCCTTCTGAAATCAACAGGTTGTGCGCGCGACCCTGACAAACCATGAACCGCCAGAGTCTGTACTGCCCCACTCCATGGATGAATGCCGCCGGCACGTTGGGCTTTTTGCCTTCCAAAGCCTGGAATCTGCCAGAAGCACAGGGGGTATTTGTTACCAACCCGCTTTCCCTGCATCCTCGCACACCTGCCGCTCAACGCATTGCACTCACAGATGCCGGGAATTTGCTGGTGCATAGCGGCTTACCCAATCCCGGACTGGTGACAGCCCTGCGGCGATACGCCAGAAAGTGGGAGAAATCTCCCATCCCGGTATGGGTACACCTGATTCCCCAATCTCCCGAGGAATGCTATCGGATGATTCATCTGGTGGAAAATTCCGCGGGGGTCAGCGCCATAGAAATCAGTCTGCCACCACGCCTCTCCACTGGAGAAAAGCAAGCCTTTCTCAGCGCGATGGACAGTGAACTGCCAATTGTCCTTGTCTTACCGTTAAATGGAGAAGAGATTCCCGTCCCGCTTGACAGAATCTCCGCCGTCACCCTCAGCGCGCCACGCGGGATGCTCCCCTCGCCCTCAGGAGCATGGATCGAAGGGAGACTGTTCAGCATCTCGCTGTTTCCTCAAATGCTTTACGCCGTAAAACAGGTTGTTCAGCACGGCATCCCGGTGATTGCGGGGGCAGGCATCTACCGGCGCGCCCATGCTCAGCATTTATTACAAGCCGGTGCCATGGCAATTCAGGTCGATACTGTACTCTGGAAAGGTTTCCTGAACGACTAAAGTTCCAGCAAGATGGTGACCGGACCATCGTTGTAAATTTCCACCAGCATCTCGGCACCAAATTCGCCGGTCTGGGTGGGCACACCCTGCTCTGCCAGTGCACGGGCAAACAAATCCACCAGCGGGCGCGCTTTTTCAGGAAGCGCGGCATCGGTAAAGGAAGGGCGGCGGCCTTTGCGTGCATCGGCATAGAGGGTAAACTGGGAAACCACCAGCGCCTCACCGCCAACATCACGCACAGATAAGTTCATCTTACCCTGCTCGTCTTCAAAAATCCTCAGAAAGGCAATCTTCTCCGCCATAGCACGGACGATTTTCTCATCATCCTGATGTCCAATACCAGCCAGTATCACCAACCCTTTTCCAATCCGGGCAATTTCCCGCCCGTTCACTGAAACACTGCCCTGTTTTACACGCTGTAAAACCGCCCGCATGTTTCCTCCAGTGAAATACATGATGCCAAAGACAGGTTGACCTCTATTTTACTCGAGCCAGGGCAGAAAAATATCGGAAAAATTCAATTTCAGGTATACTGATTGCAACTCATGATCTTGTAACCCAGGGAACTTATCCTTTGTTCCATTCGTCATTGAACAAGATCACAAGGAGTATATGCATGAAACGCTGGACGACCTTCTTCACTGTTTTTCTGATGACTTTGATTTTAACCGGGTGCGTGCTACCTTCCAGCACACCGCCTGCAGGCGAGAACGTCAAGCCCACCCTTTCCGATGTGGAAATGCAAACTCAGATTGCTTTGATGCTCACCACCATGCCTACGGCTACACCGGAGCACGTTACCCAACCCACGGCAACCCTGCCGCCAGTGGTCACGGCCAGTGAGCCTCAGCCTACCCCTGTTCCTACCGAAACACCTTTACCTCAAGCACCCACCGCCACACCCCTTCCTCCCACACCCACCGAAGTATCCACTCAAGCCGCGCCAACCGCTACAGCCACCCCTGCAGGTCCGACCCCCACGACAGGTCCTACCCCTACAGTGTCGCCGGATGACCCCCGTAACCGTCTGGGGAATCCGTCTGACATCGACCCCATGAACGATGAAACCGCATGGAACTGGCCCACCGGTTACAGCGAATTCACTTCCATTGAGTTTCGAAATGGGCAAATGCTTTTCAAAGGACTGCAAACCAAACTGGGCTGGCGGCTTGCTAATCCCCGTGGAGAGGCTTTCTCCAACCTTTACCTTGAAATGGTGGTAAAAACCGAGTCCTGCACAGGCAACAACCAGTTTGGCATGATCGTGCGTGTCCCCGTATTGAAGGATGCCAATCAGGGATACCTCTTTGGCGTGCGTTGTGACGGGAAATATTCCCTGAGAAAATGGGACGGTACCCTGGGCGAAAAAGGCACACTCACCCGTTTGAAAGACTGGACATCCAGCAATGCCATTAACACCGGAGCAAATGCCACCAACCGTCTGGGATTGATGATGCTCGGCAACCGCCTGATCATGTACGTCAACGGCACTTTACTCGGTGAAGTCAGCGATGATACCTTCCCCAACGGGTATTTCGGGGTTTACGCGGCCAGCGATTCTTCCAGCGAACCTTTCACCATCGCAGTAGAAGAGATGTCTTACTGGCTCAACCCACGACCTTAAGCCAAGAGGATTACAGAATCAAATGCCCCCGCTTGAAAGCGGGGGCATTGTTTGCCTTTGTCATTATCTCAGGTAATCCAGCGGATTGACGAAAGCGCCCAGATAACGGATTTCGAAGTGCAAATGGGGACCGGTTGAATTGCCTGTGCTTCCCGCATAAGCAATCACCTGACCTTTACTCACCCCCTGCCCGCAACGTACCAGCAACTGGCTGTTGTGAGCATACAGGGTATGGAAACCGTTACCATGATCAATCATGACCATCAGACCATATCCCCCCCCAATGGGTCCAGAGTACACCACCACACCACTATCGGCGGCATAAATGGGTGCCCCCATGGCAGCGGCAATATCAATGCCCAAATGTCCGGACCAGAAAGTATTGCCGGAAATGGAATGATTGTCGGCGGGCCACATGAAGTACCCGGTACCGTACACATTGACACCGCTGGTATCACACGCGGCATTGACGGTTTTGTTGGCTCCGGAATTGGCACGCCAGATGGTCGGCACGACCCAGGACCGCATTTCGCGCTGTCCATTCGGAATCATAATGGTCTGACCGGCAACCAGTTTGGGATCGGCAACGTCAATCTTATTGGCAGGCCAGGAAATGATATCTTCAGGGGTGGCTTTGAACTTCTTTGCCACATCTTCGATGGTCTCGCCAGGTTTGGGTTCGTACAACACACCATCCACAGCAGGGATGACCAATTCCTGACCAATGGAAAGCATGTTAGGATTATCATTGAGCAGGTTGTAATTTGCCCACAGCACGGTTTCCGGCTTCAAGTTAAACTGTTTGGCAATGCTGAACACCGAGTCACCCGCCTGAACTACATATTTTTGCGGTTCGGTGCGCGGACGCGAAGGCACCAGCGTATCCAGTTCGGTCACACGGGAAACCGAAACCGGCTGAGTAAAGGTCAAGTCGGGTAACTGTGCTTCAGATTGAGCATTGGCAGGAAGAACTTTTGCCAGTTCAACCTGACGGTCAAGGTTAATACGTGCAGCTTCCACCACACCCACCTTGAGCAACACCACATATCCCAACCATGCCACCATCAGCACAGCGGGAATCCACGACAACCAGTAAGTAACCCCCAGACGAGAGGAAGCCTCCCTTACCGGAGTTTCCGATACAGGGGATGAAGAACCTGTTAATTTATGAATCATAGGTCCTCGGTCAGAGTCTCCAGGAATTCCATGTTATTGCGCGTCTTAATCATGCGCTGTAAAATGGCTTCAGTGGCTACTGCTGGATCCATTCCAGCCCCCTGAGGGGGAGTACCTGTCATCTGCAGGTACATGCGGCGCATCAGCCAGACGCGCTGGAGTTCATCGGGGCTGAGTAGCAAGTCTTCGCGGCGGGTCGAGGAACGTTCAATATCCAGCGCAGGGAAGATGCGCCGCTCCTGCAAACGCCTGGAGAGATGCAATTCCATGTTACCAGTTCCCTTGAACTCTTCATACACTACATCATCCAGGCGAGAACCGGTATCTACCAGCGCTGTAGCGATAATGGTCAGTGAACCGCCTTCTTCAAGGTTACGCGCCGCGCCAAAGAAACGCTTGGGGGGGTATAACGCCGAGGGGTCCATACCCCCGGAAAGCGTACGCCCGGAAGGTGTCACCACCAGGTTGTAAGCCCGTGCCAGACGGGTGAGCGAGTCCATCAGAATGACCACATCGCGCCCCACCTCCACCAGACGCTTGGCGCGCTCCAAAGCAATCTCGGCAGCGCGGACATGGCTGGTTACCGGCTCATCAAAGGTGGAAGCAATCACTTCACCATCCACCGAGCGATCCATGTCTGTAACTTCTTCGGGACGCTCACCAATGAGAGCAATCATCAAATGCACTTCAGGATAATTCCTGGAAATAGCATTCGCCACCTGCTTCAAAATGGTGGTTTTCCCGGCTTTCGGGGGCGAGACAATCATACCGCGCTGGCCACGCCCAATCGGAGCGATGAGGTTAATCAGACGGGTTGCCAGAATGTTACGGTCAGTTTCCAGATCAAAACGTTTGTCCGGGAAAATGGGGGTCAGGTTTTCAAAATTTGGACGGCGGCGGGCTTCCTCAGGGGGTAAACCATTAATACTCTCTACTTTGACCAGCCCGTAATGCCGTTCGCCTTCGCGTGGGGGGCGCACATGCCCGATCACCAGGTCACCGCTGCGCAACTCATAACGACGCAGTTGTGCCTGAGAGACATAAACGTCGTCTGAGCCCACGCGATAATCACTGCGGAGGAATCCAATGCCCTCGTTCATGATTTCGAGGATACCTCCACGCACCTCCAAGCCCTCCCGTTCGGCTTCAACCTGTCGAATCTTGATTAACAGCATTTCTTTCTTGAGACGGTGGGCGTTGGGAATATTCAACTCATCCCCCAACTGCCGTAGTTTGGACAGGGGTTCTTTTTCCAATTCAAGGATATTCATCATAGTGGACGATTATTACTGAACTCCGTTCGGTGAGTTTTTAACAGGCGTTTTCACCTGCCAGCGCAGGAAGAGAGGTTGAATTGTCAGGATGGTTCGGGATCAGCGCAGGCTCCTGCCCCCCAGTAACCGACAGGGAATGCCTTCAACGAAGTAAAAAGAAAACACTTTGCTCTTTGCGCATTATAGCAAGGATTTAATATTCGCGCAAGTTTTAAAACCTGAAATTCAGACATGAGTTAGGACAGTTGGGCGAACGATAGCAACAAACGACGCCAAAGCCTCCTTGACAATGGACTGCCACTCACGGGGTGGAAGCCACCATTTCTGTTTGAGCAAGATAAACAGACCCGAATAGCGCCGCCATTTCTTGCCCGTCTTGTGCAGAACGACATCAACATTCTCCTGTAGCTGGTTTGGCGATCCATACAGGCGGTCTCGCAAGCCTTCACCGATCAACAAGGCAATCGCATAAACCAACAGCAGCATTGCTACCATCTTTTCCATGTTTTCCTGTCGCTTATTCATCAGCCGGGTCATCCCCAGCAGTCCTTTCAAATCGCGGAAGGTTTCCTCGATTTTCATCCGCCAGAGATACACCTGCCATGCCCGCTCGGGTTCGAGGTTGCTCATCACCCATAACGGTTCAGCCAGGCCCTTCTTCCAGACACCGATCAGGTTGACGCATACCTTGCCTTTGTACCACACGGATGGGTGGATTACCTTTTCACCGGGAGCGAGTGATAAGACCACTTCCCTGCCCTCGGCATCCCAGAACCTGGGCGGATGGTGGCCCAGGTTCAGACGAATGACAAAGTTCACTCCCTCTTCGACCAGATTGAGCAACAATTCGAGGTAACTGAATTCCCGATCCAACACCAACGGACGCTCCCCCAGCAGGTCTTTCAATCCGGCGAACGCACGGACATGGTTCACATTGCGCGACGACCGGTCAGCGGCGATGGTCTTGGACGAGTAGGTCAGCAAACCGCAAGGGAGAGCCCGTCCGCGATAGGGTGTGGCCAACAGCAACACCCAGAAGCCTCGCGTCTTGCCGTCTTTGAGCGTGCCGACATACTCCGTCTTCCAGGCTTGTGGACGTTCAATCTCGGTCGGGGCGCCAATCACATACTCGGCTTGTTCACAAAACAGACGCCAGAGCATGGCCCGTGGGTCAACCTTTTGCAGAAAGCGCTGGATGCGTTTGTAACTGGCCGCGCTACCGCCGCGCATTTTGCCCGCAATCTCGGTCAGCCGCAAGGAGCGGGCCACCAGCATGGCTTGCCCAATTTCTGCCGCTTTGGTAGCGGTGATTTCATCATCAAAAAACTCCTCCATGAAAGAACGCATCGGGATATACTTATCCATGATGAGCCTCCTACCGATTAGTTGCTGCGAACCAAGTGTATCGGTTGGGAGGCTCTTTATACACTACAAATGTCCCAACTTATGCCCGAACTTCAGTTAAAACGTCAAAAACCTTACGAAAGAGAGAATTTATGCCAAAAAACGCCATTCTGATACCCTGTTCGAGGTTTTAAGTTGCCGCCCCCCTCCACCGGAAGAGAGGGGCGGCTTTCTCAGGAGGAGACAGAAACCCTGTAACTGGTTATGGACGAGCCTCTAAGGTGACTTCTACCGTGCGCTCTCGACCGTTGCGCAGGATAGTGACATTGACCACATCACCGGGGGAGTGCTGAGCCAGCACATCCTGCAAGTCTTTCAGACTGGTGATGGCTTGATCGTCAATCGCAAGGATGACATCGCCACCCGCCAGCACCATACGCCCATTGATAGAGACCGGACGGGTGCCACCACGCAAACCGGCTTTATCAGCAGGGCTATCTGCCTGTACCCGCTGGATAAGGATACCGGTAGTGTCTTTTGGCAGGTTCAAGCCTTCAACCAGTGCTTCATCCAGCACAACGCCGCTGATCCCCAGATAGACCTGGCCCGACGTTGCACTGGCGGTTTGCTTGCTAGATGGACGGGCTTCCAACGTAACCGAAACAGTCTTTTCCTTGCCATCACGTAGGATGGTGATGTTCACCTGATCTCCCACATTGGTTTTGGTGGCAAGGTAGGCAATGACATCCTCAATTGTCTGGGTAGGCTCACCATTGATAGCCACGATGACATCTCCACCTACCATGGCTGTACTGCCATCCAGTTTCACTTCCTCTGTACTACCACGCAGACCGGCTTTATCGGCAGGGCTGTCCTTTGCCACTTCGATAATTAAGGCACCGCGTTGTTCTTCATCCAATTTCATGGCTTTGGCAACCGCCGGAGTAAGTGACGTACCGGTAATACCCAGCCAGGCATGCTCATATTTGCCATTGGCAATCAAAGAAGGCACCACCTTGCGCACGATGATAGAGGGGATGACAAATCCAATCCCTGCATTCGAGCGCGTTGTTGATTCAATCGCAGCAGTCACGCCCATCACATTGCCCTGAGCATCCACCAGTACGCCCCCCGAATTGCCCGGGTTAATGGGTGCATCGGTTTGAATGACTTCGGGAATGGAATAGCGCGTCTCTCCAGCGGGCAGAGTGCGCCCGGTAGCGCTGACAATCCCTACTGTCATGGTATTGGACAACCCAAAGGGATTCCCGATAGCAATGGCTAACTGCCCCACCTGTACCTGGGAAGAGTCTGCTAACGTAACTGGCACCAGACGATCTGCAGAAACGTCCACTTTGATAACTGCTAAATCTGTATACGGATCCGTGCCTATCAGTTCAGCAGGAACGACATAACCATCGGAAAAAGTGACTTCAATCTTGTCCGCACCTTCCACCACATGGTTATTGGTCACAATATGCCCTTCTTTGTCCCAAACAAAGCCAGACCCCTGCCCTTCCTGGATTTGAGGGGTATCAGGCAAATTCCCAAAGGGATCAAAGAAGAATGGGAAATCCGGGAAGGACTGCGGCACTGCTGAAACCTGGGAGACTACCCGAATACTGACTACGGAAGGGTTAACCTTTTGATAGACCTGCTCCAGAGTCCCTTCATACGCTGCCAGCACACCACTTGCACCGGGCGCTACTGCAGTCGGGGTGGGAATATTTTTCTGAGCAACCGGAGTTGCTTCCTGAAGATTCGGAGAAGGTTCTGAAGATTTCACAAACGGCAAAGCCTCAAGGAACGAAGGGAAAGCATTACAGGCCGCAAGCGTGAAAACGGTTAGAAGAACTACTCCCGTTTTGAAAAGTGAACGCCATGTGATTTTTTCCATAGAGCCTCCTGTTGAAGGATGTTTTATCGGAAGAACCAGTTAAACACATAGAGCAGGAAAACCACCAACGCCAGACCGGCAAACAGGAAGGAGAAGAAAAGCCAGCCCCCTTCCCGTATTCTGCGAAGCCAGAATCGAGAGCCCGCTCGTCCCCATCGAGGTCGTGATACTCTCCAAAATATCCGGCGCATCATCGCTCCGCACTCCTTTTCAGGTTTTTCCTGTTCCGAATATACCCGAGAGAATTCCATTAAGTCTTTAAGAACACCTCATCCCAACCTTATGATTTCCTTAAGACAAAAATTCCCCGAACAATGGTGTTCGGGGAAAATTAGAGAGAAAAGGAAAAAATCATCCCTGGAGAGGCAAAACAATGGTAAAGGCACTGCCCTGCCCAACGATGCTTTCGACGTCAATACGTCCGCCATGGGCTTTGACCACATCCCGCGCAATGCTCAACCCCAACCCCATGCCTTCAACAAAACGCTTGCCCTGCGTTCCACGATAAAAGGGTGTAAAAATTTTTTCCAGTTCATCCGGTGGAATGCCTGCCCCAGTATCCCGCACGCAGATGCGCACTTCAGCGGGGGTTTGAGAGACTTCGAGGCGAATCAGGCCACCCGCAGGGGTGAACTTGACGGCATTACTGAGCAGATTTCCCAGCGCCTGCCCCATACGTACCGGGTCAATCGAGAGAGAAGGCAATTCATCCGGAATCACCGTCTCCCAGCGAACACCCTGTTCCGCCGCATTCACCTGCCAGGGAGCAATCAGTTCACCAAGCCAGGCTTTGAGATCAACCGGTTTGCGCTCCAGTTCCAAATCTCCCAGTACCTGATCGTACAGGTGGGTCAATTCGCCCAGCAGGCTTTGCAAGCGCACCAGTTCATTTTCCATTCCATTCAACAGTTCCCCAGATAGAACGTGGTCGTTCACCGCTCCGTTGAGCAGGGCTTGAACGGCAGAGCGCAGAGCGCCCAACGGACGCCCCAACTCATGCACCAGGTTTGCCAGCAATTGGCGTCGAGCACTTTCCAGATTTTTCAGGCGTTCTGCCAGCACATTGACGGCTTCCACCAGCACACGTATTTCCTGGGGTCCACCCGTTGGCACAATCTCAGAGGGCTCGCCTTCAGCCAGTCGTCTGACGGCTTCGGTAGCCCGGCTGAGCGGTCTTTCCAGCCCAACAGCCAGCCGCCAGCCAATCAGCGCACCCACTGCCAGCCCCAACAGTAATACGCCGGCAATAAGCAGGCGCTGTTGAACAAACTGCGCACCAATATCCTCAAACAAATAGGTGATGCGCACCACACCAATCACCACCCCAAACTGGGAATCATAGACCGGCTCCCACAAATCCAGGGCTTCACCACGCAATTGACGGTTATAGTACACCTTCTGCACAATCTTTCCCTGCTGGGCTTCCTGCAAAGCAGGATGAATCAGGTAATCAGTGAGGTTTTTCAAGTCGGCGGGATCGGTGGAAGCCAGTAAACGCCCGCTGGCGCTGAAGAGCATCACCCGGGCGGAAAGACGCGGGCTGACCTGCGCCAGAATCGTCTGAGCATAAACGGGATCGCTCCAGATGCGCAGTTGATCGCGGGTAATTTCAGCCACCAGCGCGGCATTGCCGGAGTAGGCTTTGAGCAAGCCCGGAAGAAGCACACGGGTTTCCAGAAAATAAATCAGGGCAATACCAATCAGGGGCACTACGATGACGATAGGAAGCAAGTGACTGAGGATCATGCGGGCGCGCAGGGTTTTCATGTATCCTCCCCTCCAACCAGTTTATAGCCCACCCCTCTGACAGTCAGGATATAGTGTGGGTTCTGCGGGTCATCTTCCAATTTTTCCCGCAGCCAGCGGATATGCACATACAGCACCTGCGGCTCGCCCACAAACTCTGCCCCCCACACCCGCGCCAGAAGTTCATCTGCAGGAACGACTTTTCCTGCTTCCAGCGCCAGGGTATAGAGCAAGTCAAATTCGCGGGGAGAAAGATCAACCGGCTTGCCGGCGCGATGAACAGTGTGGGCTAACGGGTCAATTCTCAACTCACCAATCAGAAGGGGTTGAGGTTCCGCCGGCTTACGTTCCTCGCCTCCGGAAACCCGCCGCAGGACGGCTTTAATCCGCGCCAGTAAGATGTTAAAATCAAAGGGTTTGGTAATGTAATCGTCAGCGCCCAACTCCAACCCCAACACCTGATCAAGTTCACGCCTTCGAGCGGTGACGAAAATGACCGGCGCGCCAACTTCCTCCCGAAAGCGGCGCAAGGCATCCAGCCCGTCCATGCCCGGCAAGTTAATATCCAGCAACACGAGATCAGGTGGGGTACGCTTTGCCAGCACCAGCCCATCTTCAGCAGATGCGGCGGTAAACACCTGAAACCCCGCCTGCTCCAGGTTGAATCCCAGACTGCGGCGCATGAGGGCGTCATCATCAATCAACAGAATACTCTTGCTCATAAGATGTATCTTATGACGAGTGAAGAAAATCGTCAACGTGCCCGGGTGCCTGCCTCATCCATGCCACGCGATTGTCGTTATTTCCGGCTCAAAAGGAAATTAAAGCCGCTATCAAAAATAAAATAATCAATGAAAAAATCATCATGCCGAGAGTTTTTGAGTAATTCCTGGGAGTAATCTGCCCGTTTTGATCCATCTTCCTGATGAGCGGGAATAAGCGCCAGTAAAAAGACAGCGTGGCAAGCGCCAGAGCAATCAGGCTAACACGTTGAAGATTGGCATCGCCGAAAATAGCAATACCCACCAGAAGAAAAATGAAAATTAATTTTGCCCCCGCTACCCAGTAAACCAGATACTGAACAAAATCATGAATTTCCGGGTACTGCCGGGATTTTTCCCAAGCAGAGAACACCCCCACCGCATTGGCTCGTCGGGAAGCGGGGAAGAAATACAAAGCCAGCACATTGGAAAACTCCAGCAAGGCAAAACCGAGGATGACTATTTTGGCAAACATGTTAAGCTCCCCATACCGGGACGAATTTCCTGGATTGATTCGATAAACAAAACGTCCAATTTCGCAATCCATTACGGACAGTTAATCATTCTGGTATTACGTCTCTTACCATGCAGAAAGTTTTGAAAAGGTATTCGTGAAAGGTCAATTCACTTTTTCTTTGCCTGCTTGATAATATTTTGGGCGGCGTACCAGCCTGTCAGCATGGCAATAGGAACACCCGCCGGGGAATAAGACCACTGACCTGCCTGATAAATATGCGGGATGGGGGTGAGGACAGAGGCGGGGATATCCCTTAATGAACTGATGACCGGCGGAGGGGTTTCAAATGACCACCCTGTAATGGCTCCTTCAGAACTTCCGGAGATTTTCTGGATGGTAAGTGGCGTAGAAGAAAACCTGAAGAGGACATCCTCATCCATTTGTTTGTAAATTGTCTCCGAAAGAATCTGGATGATGTGAGTTTCACAGAAATCCTTGAATTCATCATACCAGCCGGCTTGTTCGACCTTCTTAATGATTTCGTAATCAAAAAGGCAACTCACCATAAGCCCGGTTTTTCCTTCCGGAGCAAGCGAGGGATCTCGGAGAACCGGCACGGAAATTTCAAAGGTATTCAACCTGAGGTATTTTTCCAGCCACGCAAGAATTTCAGTTTTCGATAATTGATCGAACTCTTCAATAAGACGAACTCTCTCTTCGTGATTCGTGGCTCCCAGTCCTTGCCTGGAAGGGGTATAAAACAAATGCTCTCCACCATGTTGCCGGAAAAACGAAGGCGAACGATTCACCCCAAGGTACAGGATAAAGACCGATTCAGCCCCTCTCGATGACAGTTTACGCTGAGACTCAACGTTGACTTTTTCGAGAGTTCTTGCATCCAGACCCGTTCGCTTCAGGATGCGGTACAAAGTTTTCAAATCTGCCGCCCAGATTAAATCATCGTAGGGATACTCCCTGCCTTCTGAGTCAATCACTTTCGACTCAGATGGGACAACTTCCACGATAGTCTTATTTACCTCGATCTCTCCACCCCACTCCAGGACCTTTTCTTTCAAGAGATTGCTCAAAACTCCTGTTCCGCCCTTCGGGTAGAAGTAGTCCAGATACACGTAAAAATATCCCAGGGCAAAATGCGCAGGGGTTTTTCTGAAAAAGTGCTGGATTAAGATATCGATCAAAGACTGGTTGGATGTGCGCCTCTTGAGAAAATCCTCCATTGGCATGTTGTATTGATTGAGTTTTACCAGCGCGTGCAAAAACTTGAACGTCCACGGAATAAGTTTCCTGAAGATGAAAGCCCTGTTCTTCCTGAAATCCACGAAATTGGGATTGTCAAATTCATATAATACCCGGGTGTATTCCGAGATTTGGGCAATATCAGCAATGATTTGGTCAATTTCCGTTTTGTGCTCAGGATAGAGTTGTATTAAGACTCGTCGATATTCCTGTAAATCATCCATTGAATGGATACTGAACAGATCGTTTTCAATTCCAATAGAAATTGTATTTTTGATAAAGTCCCATTGAATCCCCAAATGTCTTAGCATAGGTTGGATGATTCCGGAATTGACAAAAGCCCTGGGTCCTGAGTCGAAAAAGAAGCCCTTGCTTTCAAAAGTACCCACCAGTCCCCCAACCCGATCATTTTTATCCAGTAACAGAACCTCATAATTTTCCCGGGCTAAATATGCCGCCGCCGTGAGTCCTGCCATCCCTGCTCCTACAATGACCACTCGCTTTTTATTTTTGTTCATGAAAACCTCCCAACTCCATGCTGATTTTCCACAACTTCATGGCAGCATCACGATCCAGCGCTGGCGGAGCGGGTTCTTCGACGGTAGTGAGGTTGAAAAATTTGCCTGAAACATTTTCCACTTCGGGGGAAACCCCCAAATAGTAAAGGGCTTCGGCGGCATCATCAATGGGACGGGCAAACCGATCAATGAACAGGCTCTTGAACTTTTTATAAAGCCATCCGTTGCTTTGTCCACTATTGGTTCTGACATTTCCGGGATGCATGGCATTCACGGTTACACCGGTACCCTGAAAATATTCATCCAATACAATCATCGAAAGCAACTGCGCCAACTTCGCCGCGCCATAACTCTTTATGCCCGAATAACGACGTTTGTTCCAGAATAAATCATCAAAATCCAACCCCCATACTGCAAAGCGATAGGCTTCCGAATTAACAAAAATGATTCGTCCTTTGTTTTGGGCTTTGAATTTCTCCAGAAGGTAATAATTCAGAATAAAGGTACTCAGGTAATTTGTCTGAAAGACAGTTTCAAGACCATCTTCTGTGATAGTTTTCCGGGTCAGATACACCCCTGCATTATGAACTAAGACATCAATGTCTCTCTCAAGCGCTACTAAATGTCGGGCTGTTGAATGAATGTCGGATAATCTGGAAAAATCAGCCATAAAGTACGAGCAGTTAACCTGAAATTCACGCTTCAGTTCTTCACATATTGCTTCCGATTTCTGTTGATTCCGATTGATTAATATTAAATCTGCTCCATGAGAAGCATATTTTCTTGCAGTAGCATGTCCAATCCCCGATGTCGCCCCGGTGATCACGACCAGTCGATGAGGGCAATCATCCATGCAAATTTTTGGCTCTAATTTCAGATTATGAATCATGGTAAAGACATTTGACCACTGATACTGTTTGTAATATGGATGCATCTAATCTCCCCTGCTCTTTTTTATTGCATTCTCAAACCTTAAGAAAATGGTGAGCCACAAGTTACCCAAACCGACAAAATACCAGGTTCAGGTTACAAAAGGACCTCACCTACACTATTATACTTTGGCGACTCATTTGACAAATCTTTTAGCCCCCAAAATAGTGCAAAAAGTGTGCATTACACCTTCTGGGCTTCCTGTTCGTGCTCATTGTCCTGTGATATATTTTGGACACATTTCCACTGGAGAAGGTCATGCCCGGAGAACATTTACTTGCCATTGATCATGGAACTCAGAGCGTACGCGCTCTGGTGTTCGACTTGCGCGGGAATCTGCTGGCAAAGTCGCGCGTCCTGATTGAAGACTACGACACCCCAAGCCCGGGCTGGGCAGAGAAAGACCCGCGAGAGTTCTGGAAGGCAGTTTGTCAGGCATGCCAGGGGTTGTGGCAAATCCCCGGCGTATCCCGTGAATCCATCGCCGGAGTAGCACTCACCACCCAACGCTCCACGGTCATCAATGTGGATAAACAGGGCAATCCGTTGCGCCCAGCCATCGTCTGGCTGGATCAGCGCCGCACCTCTGGATTAGAACCTGTACGCGGCTTCTGGGGAACCGCCTTTGCCCTGACCGGCATGACCGAAACTGTCGCCTACCTGCAATCGGAAGCCGAAGCCAACTGGATTCGCACCCACCAGCCGGAAATCTGGCGGCAAACACACAAATACCTTTTTCTCTCCGGTTATTTAACCTACCTGCTGACGGGAAATTTTGTGGACTCGGTAGGCTCTCAGGTGGGGTACGTCCCCTTTGACTACCGGCGTTTGCAGTGGGCGCATTCGTCCGATTGGAAATGGCAAGCCGTACCCATGGACCCTGCCATCCTTCCCGACCTCGTTCCCCCTACCGGTGTGCTGGGCACCATTACCCGAAGTGCCTCAGAAGCCACAGGGATACCCGAGGGCTTGCCACTCATCGCAGCAGCGGCAGATAAAGCCTGTGAAGTTATCGGTGCGGGTTGCTTGGACCCCCACATCGCCTGTCTGAGTTACGGCACCACCGCAACCATCAATACCACCCACCGCCGATACATTGAGATCATCCCGCTCATCCCGCCCTATCCTTCCGCTGTGCCAGGAGCGTATAGCCTGGAACTGCAAATTTATCGCGGGTACTGGATGGTCTCATGGTTCAAGCGGGAATTTGCCCAGAATGAACAGCGCCTTGCCGAAGAGCGCGGTGTAGAGGTAGAAGCCCTGTTCGACGACCTGGTCAACTCCGTTCCGCCCGGCTCGCTGGGATTGATGCTTCAGCCCTTCTGGTCGCCGGGGTTAAAAGTGCCGGGACCGGAAGCCAAAGGCGCGATTATCGGCTTTGGGGATATCCACACCCGCGCGCACCTGTACCGCTCCATTCTCGAAGGTGTGGCTTATGCCCTGAGAGAAGGCGCGGAACGTACCTCGCGGCGCAGTGGCGTGCCGATTACCGAAATTCGCGTGGCAGGGGGTGGCAGTCAGAGCAACGCCGCCATGCAACTCACGGCGGATATCTTCGGGCTTCCTGCGACCCGTCCACACGTTTACGAAGCCTCCGGGCTGGGCGCCGCCATGGATGCCGCGGTAGGACTAAAACTGCACCCCGATTTCGAAACCGCCGTTCAGGAAATGACCCACCCCGGGCATCTCTTCGAACCCAACCCGGTACATCACCACGTGTACGATGAACTCTATCAGCGGGTGTACCGCAAGATGTACGAACGCCTCAAACCACTGTATGAGGAAATTCGCGAGATTACCGGCTACCCGCCGCGGGATTAATCCTCGCGCAGACGATAGCCTACCCCCGGCTCAGTCAGGATATAGCGCGGTTGATCGGGGTTGGGCTCAATTTTCCGCCTCAGGTTGCTGATGTTCACCCGCAACAAATGGGCTTCGTTCTCATAGGCGGGGCCCCACACCTGACGGAGCAACTGATTATGGGTCAACACCCTGCCGGCATGCTGAACCAGGACCTTGATTAAGTCGTATTCAGTGGGTGTCAGGGCTACACGGTTGCCCTGCACGAACACTTCCCGCTTCCCCAAATCTACCCGTAAATCCTCGACCTCAAACACGGTATCCTGCTGATCGGGAGTACGATGGCGTATTGCTACACGAATACGCGCAAGCAGTTCTTTGATCCCAAACGGTTTGGTCAGGTAATCATCCGCACCGGCGTCCAGTGCCACCACTTTGTCATCTTCGCGGTCGCGGACTGACAGGATGAGAATAGGCACGTTGCTCCATTCGCGAATACGACGTACCACCTCCACCCCGTCGATATCCGGCAATCCCAGGTCAAGGATAAGAATATCGGGATGCTCCGTCATCGCGGATTGAAGGGCTTCGTTCCCCGTAGCGGCTTCCAGCACTTCATACCCCAACGCAGTCAATGAGGTACGCAGGTAACGGCGAATGGCGCGTTCATCATCCACCACCAGAATTCTCAAACCGGTATCGCTCATTTTGACTCTCCCGATGCTTTTATGGGTATGGTAAAGGTAAACTTGGCACCGCCATCCGGACGATTTTCTGCCCAGATGCGCCCGCCATGGATTTCCACAATCCCCTTGCAAATAGACAGCCCTAACCCCGTCCCTGAAACGCCATCCGGACGCTGAACGCGGTAAAACTTACCAAAAATGCGCTCCAAATCTTCCGGGGGAATGCCCTCGCCGCGATCCGCCACGGAGATGTACAGAGCACCATCCCTTACCTTCGCTTCGACATTAATTTCCGAACCGGGCGGGGAATATTTGACAGCATTATCCAGCAAACGTTCCAGCACCTGTTCGATGAGGACAAAATCCATTTCCACCTCGGGAATGTCAGAGGCAATGTGCGTGGAGACTTTCCTGTCCTGCAAACGCCGCTGAAACTGGGTCAACGCCGTCCCGATTAAGTCCTGCACATCGCAAGGTCTGCGCCGGATGCGCAAAGCCCCTGCTTCAATCCGGGTCATGTCCAGTAAATTGCCCACCAGACGATTCAACCGCTCGGCTTCTTCGGTGGCGTTTTCCAGCAAATCCAGGCGCGTTTCCCGATCCATTTGTAATCCATTGGTCTCGGCTTCCAGAAGACTGGAGAGAGAACCTTCTACCGCAGAAAGCGGTGTGCGCAAATCGTGGGAAATGGAATTCAACAAAGCGGTTTGAAGTTTCTCGGTCATTTGCAGAACTGCCGCCTGCTGGGCTTGCTGATTCAGGCGCACCCGTTCAATCGCCAGCGATGCCAACCCGGCAATACCATCGCGAATCTCGCGCTGTTCAGGCAAAAGGGTATGACTGGCAGGATCAGGGACGACCACAAGCACTCCAACCGGCAGGTCATGCGCCATCAACGGAATAAAACGCATGGGCGAATCGGCGAAGGTATCGGTGTCCAATCCTGCAGGGCGGCGATGTTCCAGCACCCAACGAGAAATTTTCCAGTCCCGTTCACTTAAGGAAACATTTCCTTCGCTGTGCGCAACCTTCAGTTGACCTTCCTCCAGCAACAGCACCATCACTGCGCGGTTGAACACACCCACAATATGGCGGACAATGATGCTTAACACAGCGGGCATGTCCAGGGCGCCAGCCAGTTCACGGCTGAGGGTATTCAACACCGCAGACTGCACCTGACGCCAGCGCATGGCGCGCGTCTGGCGGCGCACCGCTCTTGCCAGCGAAGCCGTGACCCAGCCGGCCGTTGCCCATCCCAGAAAGGTCAACAGCAGGGGAAGGTCTGCCCCATCCAAGCCCATTGAAGCACCGAAAAAGAACCAGGCAAACGCCAGCGTACTCAGCCCGGCCGCCAGCACACCAGCACTGCGCCCCAGCCAGAAAGACAGGGCAATCACCAGAAGCAAATAGATTCCTTCCATGCCCATTGCCCCTGGCCGCTGGCGCAAACTCCATCCCAGCAAGGTCACCAGCAAGACAGCAAGGAAGACTGCTCCCCCATTGCGCAGGTAAACCCACCAGCGTGGCGGCGTTCCTGCGCGAACGAGCGGTTTGTGAGGGGTATCAACCAGAATGACATCTACTGGCAACCCCGAACGCAATAAATGCTCTACAGGAGAAACTCCCAAACGCATGCGCCAGAGCGGGTCGCGGGGTTTTCCCAGAACCAGGCGGGTGATTCCCTGCTGGCGGCAAAACGACTCAATACCTTCCGCAATGGTTTCAGCAGGGATAAGCAGCGTATTGGCTCCGTTTTCTTCGGCAATGCGCATGGCTTTGAGCAGGTTTGCCCGTTCTTCGGCGCGTTCCCCTGCGGCAGTAGGGGTTTCCACATAGAGAACGAACCACTCGGCATTCAGGGCATCTGCCAGCATGCGTCCTTCACGTACCAGGCGCTCGGCTTCGGGGCGGTTAGAAATACCCACACAAACCCGCTCCGTACCCAGCGGGGCTCGTGCCGTCCCTAACAACGCCCGCGCTTGATCCTCTACCCGCATGGCGGCACGCCGCATCGTCAACTGGCGCAGGGCTAACAGATTGCTCTTTTGACGCAAGGTTCCTGCCGGTGGAGCGGGAGAATGCGGGTGAAGGCGTTCCAGCAATTCTTCAGGGGGCAAATCCACCACTTCCAGTTCATCGGCACGATCCAGCAATCGGTCGGGAACGGTTTGCTCAACAGGCAATCCAGTGATTTCCTCAACGGTATCCTTGAGGCTTTCCACGTGTAAAATATTCAGCGTGGTGTACACCGAAATGCCGGCATTCAGCAATTCCTCTACGTCCTGCCAGCGATATAGATGACGGCTTCCAGCAGGGTTCACCCCTTCTAACTCATCCACCAGCACCAGTTGAGGACGCCGACGAAGCACCTCGTCTAAATCCACCCCATGGGAAGAAGGAGGGAGTACCTCCAACTCTTCCAGCAATTGGCGTGTTTCGCTGTTCTCAGGCAGTTTCACCCACGCTACCAGCACATCCACTCCACGGGCTTTCTGCTGGAAGGCATCGGAGAGCATGGCAGAAGTCTTGCCCGCTCCATCGGCATAACTCAGGAAAATTTTCAGTCTGCTGTTGCTCATGGAATGAAATCTTTTGAATTATACTCATCAAATTTGGAAGGAAACTGTGGTTTAATCCATGAAAACGCTTGCAAATTTCAGGAGAGAGGACAATGAAGTCATCAATACAGCCCACTTTACAACACTGGTTTCCCTTTTTACAGGATGACGCCTACCTCGAAGCGTTGAAGTCCATCGCCGTTCCCATCATCCTGCAACAAGCCATTGCCTCAGTACTGAACGCCGTAGACGTCCTGATGCTGGGACAACTGGGCGAGGTCTCGGTTGCTGCGGTAGGGCTTGCCAACCAGTTAGGTTTTCTGATGATGTTCGTGCTGTTCGGCACCACCAGTGGCGCGGCGGCGTTCATCTCTCAGTACTGGGGAAAGCGAGATATTCCCAGCATCCGCCGCGTGCTGGGGATCGGCTTGAGCATCTGCCTGCTGGCAAGCGTGGCTTTTCTGGTCTTTGTTCAGATTTCTCCCGCCACGGCCCTGCACATCTATACCAGTGACCCAGAGGTGATTGAAACGGGTATTCCCTATCTGCGTTTAATCAGCCTCACCTATCCGATGATGGCCATTTCGTTTTGCTTTGGCATGGTGCATCGCAGTACGGGATGGGTACGTCTGCCCACCACCACAGGAATCATTGCTATCCTGATTAAGTCGGGACTGTCTTTCGTATTGATTTTCGGCTGGCTGGGGTTTCCACGCCTGGGAGTGTTCGGCGCAGCCATCGCCACGTTGATTGCTCGTGTACTGGAAACTACCATTCTGATTTTCTTCACCTACTGGAAGCATCTGCCTGCAGCGGCATCTGTGAAGGAAATGTACGATTTTAACTTCTCGTACCTGAAAGCCGTTCTGGCAGTAGCCTTTCCAGTCATTCTGAATGAGAGTTTGTGGTCGCTCGGCATCAGCACCTATAACGCCATCTATGCCCGCATCGGTACCCAGTCCATTGCTGCCTACAACATTGCCGCTACCATTGAAGGGATGGCGTTTGTATTGTTTATCGGCGTTACAGATGCCACTGCTATCATGATTGGCAATCGGCTGGGGGCAGGCGAACGCGATACGGCTTACCGCTATGGTGGCTGGTCTCTGCGTTTGAATCTCATGGGCGGTGTGCTTGTGGGCGGGCTGATCATCCTGGCTTCATTCTTCGTGCCTTCCCTCTACAATATTTCCCCTGAAGCAAAACTCTATGCCCGCAACCTGCTCGTTATCATGGGAGCATGCGTGTGGATTCGCACCTCAAACATGGTGCTGGTGGTAGGTGTTCTGAGAAGCGGGGGCGATACGCGGGTGGGAGCATTACTGGATGTAGGCACTCTCTGGGCAATTGGCGTGCCTTCGGCACTGCTGGCGGCATTTGTGTTCAAACTGGAGATTCACTGGGTCTATCTGCTGGTGATGAGCGAGGAACTGGTCAAACTGCTCATCGGTTACTGGCGGTATCGCTCACGCCGCTGGATGCATGACCTAACGGTGATTCAGAAAGAACCCCATCCCACACTTGTACCCGCCGAAGAAATTCTCAACGAAGCGGAATAATTTCATAGAGATCAACCCCGTCCTGCTGATAAATCCGTTTCAGGCGTGGGCAGTCCTTGAGATCATGTGGCTGAAGGCTGCCCACCCCTTCCCGCACATACACATGGGTCAGTTGGGCATCGCGCACTAAATCCCAGAACTCAGGGGTGCACCCTTTAAGATTCTCAGCCGTCTTTGCCCAGCGGGTAAACTGATCCTGAGCAGATGAATCTGTCCAAACATAGGGGACAGGCGGGACAAGGCTGAAACGCCCTGTGTAAGGCATCAGCCAGTAACCGCCATCCACACCGCGGTAAATTTCCCACGACCATAGCGTCGCATTGATGTAGAAACGCGCCTGCGGTGGAGTATTCTCCGCAATCCACTCCAGGGCTTTTCTATCGGCAGGGGTGACAAAAATGGTGCTCTCATTCAGCACCGAGCGCGTTTGTCGTATGCCCCACACAAGAAATAACCCCATCACCGCCACCCACAGGATAGGTTGAACCCAACGTCCGGTTTTCTGTCCCCAAGCCTGAATGGCATCCGAGATTAATGCCCCCAGCACCAGCACGGCAGGGAAAAACACCTGAATCAGGTACAAATCTCCGCGGAAGGGACCGAAGCGGGGGGCAATGGGCAAGCCCAAAAAGAAAATCAGAAAGCCCCAAATTGCCAGGGGACGCAATGAGCGCAGGCGCAGAGCAAACAGCCCACCCACCGCCGCCATGCCCATCACCCACAGATTGTAACGGGGACCAAGATACTGCCAGACATATTTCCAATCCTGCTGGTTCAGAGTAAACGTGGGCGCAGTAATTTGTACATGGTTCAGGTTGAACAGGAAAGCAGGAATCAGGTAAGGCAGAGAAAACACCCCGCCTAATGCCAGCCAGCCTAACCAGCCCCAGCGGGAAAGACTCCGGAAAAGAGAAGGCTTTTTTTCGGGTTCTACCTGTCCCCAATGAGGGATCTTAAGCAAATCCCCTAATGCCAGCACCAGAATCCATAAACCAAAAACCCACAGGGAAAGATAATGGGTCAATGCCAGTCCAGCGGAGAGCAAAGCAACCTTCCAGCCCTGCATACGGGAAGGAACTCGGCGATACTCCAGCACGGCGGACATTGCCAGGGCTTGTGCCAGCAATCCCATCAGCAGGGTATAGCGCCCCCAGGTGAGGTAATAGGCAGGCATTTGAGTCACAAACCCGCATAAAAGCGCCGCCATGCCTGCAGCAAGTGAAGGCATTTCCAGAGCCCGCCCCAGGCGATAGATTGCCAACGCCAGCAGGGCACTAATCACCTGTCCGAAAATCAGGACGGCATCGGCTGGATGCAAGCCGGTCATCCACGAGAACAAAGCCGTGAACAGGTGAAAAGGATAGTAGTAATGAAAGGGGGCATTCAGGTAAGGAGAAAGGGTTTGAGGAACTCCGCCCTGTTCCAGAATCACCCGCACAAAGAAGGTGTGATGAACTGAATCCACCCAGGCAGGCAGAACCAGAGACTTTGCCTGTTCCAGACGAAACACCAGCAGACCAGCAAAAAACACCAACCCCACCAGTAACTGAAGAACACCATGCCGGAATGCAGGCAGAGACAGTCCTCCCCCTTTCGATAAAACAGCCATCACCCAGAGGATCAATGTGAGGGCAAACCACACCAGCGCTCCCCATGCTCCAGGGAAACCCCTAACCACCCAAAACAGCATAGCAACCAGAGAGGTAAGAGCAATGCTCACCCCTACGACATCCAGAATCCTGCAGAGCAGGTCGGATGAGTCATTTTTTATCCACGCTATGAATGCCGCTCCGGGGAGCAGGAGAATCAACCCACCTGCAAGGATTTCAAACCATGGAAACATGGCAGTGGTTTATGGATACGGCGTTGGAGGTGGAGGAGTCTCTATCGGGGGCTGGTAAGGAGTGGGCGAAGGAGGAGGCGGCGGCAAGGTGTGAGTAGGCGTTGGAGGAGCAGGCGGGGTAGATGTTGGACGGGTTGCTGATGGGGTCATTGTGATGGGGAAGGGCGGGCGTGTATTGGCAGGCGTTCGGGTAGGTGAACTGGCTGGCAAGGTAGAGGTGGGTGACTGCGTTGGAGTAGCACTCCGCACCAGCGTAGGCGTAGACGAAAGAATCAGCGTAGCCGTAGGGGTTTGTGTGATGAGCCCCGTCGGCGTGGCTTCCTGAAAGGGCAACGTTGGGGTTGGAGAGGTTCCCGCCGTTGCAGTGGGATTAAACCCGGCAAACCCCGTAGGTGTGATAGTGGGCACAGGAGTTTGCAAGAAAATGGCAAGCGTGGGTAACATGCTGCTACCTGCCGGCTCGCCCAAACGCTCACGGTCTCGAATGGCTTCCTCTATCACCCCCATCTGTAATGCCCGAAACGAGTAAGCCCGCAAATCTGCGCTGTAATCTGCGGCGAGCCCGGAACGCAGGGATGCAGGAAGAAGTCCCGAGGCTTGTACCCATTCGGCAGAAAAGACAAACAATGCCAGAACGGCTACACCGAGAAGAAAAATCAAAGAAAATAGCAGGAACCACAACCACCAGTGGCGATCAGATTGTTGCCGGGAAGATGCCAGCGTAGTCATAGCATTGCCTCCCATTTGCCGCTTCCTCTGACAGGCAGGAGTTGATACACAGACAACTTCTCGCTCTTGCCCTTGACACTTTGTTCTCCCATGGAGCGCAGTTGAAACTTCTCACGATGCTCCGCTAGAGCAAGATAGGTGGCTTCACTGATTAACACCGCTGATCCATCGAAAAGTTCCCGGGTCAGGGCTTCAATACGCTGTGCAGTATTCACCGTATCGCCAATAACGGTATAGTGCAGGCGATCGGACGTACCCAATCCCCCTGCCATGACTACGCCGGTATGCACTCCTATTCCGGTAATCAATTGCGGCTCACCGCGCGCACGTCTTTGCAGGTTGAATTGCTCGATGGCTTCCAGAATCTCCACCGCCGCCTGGCAGGCAGACAACGCCGATTGCTTGGGGCTGACCAGTCGCGGTAGAATACCAAAGAACGCCAGCACAGCATCTCCATCAAATTTATTCACTACACCACCATATGCTGTAATCACAGGCACAATATGCTCAAAGTATTCGTTCAGCCACTGGAAGACTGTGGCTGGATCCACTTTTTCGGAAAGCGAGGTAAAGCCGCGAATATCGGTCATCAAAATAGTTGCCACGGCTTCCTGACCTTCCAGACGCAAATTTCCCGAAGTAAACGTCTGACGCAACTGCTCGCGCACCTCCGGGCTGACAGTACGCCCTAACAGGTCACGATAAATCGAACCTTCCTGTAAACCCGCCACCATAGAATTGAACGCCTGAGAAAGCACGGCTAACTCATCGTTGCCCTCTGCATCCACCTTAACTTCCAGATTGCCTTTGGCTACCTCCGCCGAGGCTTCCAGCAGGCGGAGAACAGGACGGGTAAAAAGATTTGCCAGTCCCAAACCCACCAGGATCACCAACAAGATACCTGCCAGTACCAGGGAGAAAATCTGTACCTGTGTTGCCCGGCTGGTACGAATCAAGAAGGCTTTGGCGAGCGAGATTCCCACCACACCCAGGTCAGAGCCGCCGCGGACCTCCCAGGGTCCCAATACCTCGGTGTAATCCAGGGAAGAGAGGGTCAGATCACGGGTTAAACTGCTCTGATCCTGCACCGAGAGCACTTGCTGAACTACCTCTCCGGAGATGGGTAAAGAGAGACCAGCAGAAAAGAGGGAAGACGCCAGCACCTGCCCATTCAAATCGTAGAAGGTTGCCGCGCTGAGCGTATCCTCCGAAACCTCGCGGGCAATGCTACTGAGGGTCTTTCCCACCAGAACCACCCCCACCTGAACGCCTTCTGCGTTGAAGACCGGTCCACTAACGTAAAAAGTTTTCCCCAGCGGGCCTTCCCCAACACCGGCAAATTTATCCCCCAATTCATCCGTCTCTCCACGCAGGGTGCGCTGAACAAAAGCCCACGTTCCATAGGCGGTATTTCCCCTCGAGGACTCATAACTGGCGCCAGCACTTCCAGGGGTGGCGAACAGAGTGAGAACGCTCTCCCCCGAAAGATTAAGCAGGGTAATTTCTTCTTCCCGAGCATTCACCGCCACCGGTAAGACCAGCACACGCAGAGATTCGGCATCCCCTTGTTGAAGCGCTGCTGCCACTCCGTCAGTGTTAGCAACCTGACGCAAAGTCCCCAACAGACGGTCTTCTTCCTGGACAAACCAGTCCTGCGCTTGCTTGCCTGTGGCATATAGTTGATTCAGAAAGCGGGATTGGCTGGATTCCATCAGGATACGACTGACCACATAGGCGCTTGCCAGCGCAAAGAGCAACGCCAGCACCAGATAGGGGAGAATAATTTTTACCCGCACGGGGACGCGCACCTGGATGGTGCGTGGCGGCAAGAGAGCCTGAGCAGGACGAGGCTGTGTCTGCTCGTACACTCGCCGTAAGGCTCCCTCAATCCAGCGCTGAGAGAAGGGCTGTCGCAGGAACACCTGTACCCCCTGTTCGCGGGCTTTCAACTCCCGTTGCAAATCGGGGTACTTATTGGTCATGATGATTTTGGTCTGCGGGTGGAACTGGCGCAAATTTCGCAGGAACACCCACCATTCATTGCTGGGAAAATGCAAATCGAAAAACACGAGGTGAGGTTTCACCTGTTGCACCAATGCCTGGGCTTGCCCTAAATCCCAGGCCTGCCACACTTCATCGCCGCGTTGCTTGAAATAACGCGCCAGTGGTTGCGCGGGGCGCATATCCGACTGAATCAACAAGACACGATTCGCCATAGTCCGCCCTAATTATACAAAGACTGACTTTGCACTCACCTTATAAATTCCTTTCAATTGGGAAAGGATGCCAGAAACGTGCCATGTACAAAAAGGCTGTGCAAATGCACAGCCTCAAATTCACTAGAGATACTCCCGCAGATGACGACTGCGGGTCGGGTGACGCAGTTTCCTTAAGGCTTTGGCTTCGATTTGACGAATACGCTCACGAGTTACATTGAAATAACGGCTAACCTCTTCCAGCGTATGGTCTTTGCCATCAATCAAACCAAAGCGCAATTCGAGCACCTGCCGTTCGCGCTCGGAAAGGATGCTCAGGGCATTCTGCACCTGTTCACGGAGCATCTCACGCGCAGCGGCATCCATCGGCTCCAAAGCCTCGTCATCTTCAATGAAATCCCCCAGTTGACTGCTGTCTTCATCGCCTACCGGACGCTCCAGCGAAACGGGTTCTTCGGCAGATTGCAGTACCCGCTGTACCTTGCTGGTGGCAAAATTCCAGCGGCGCATCAGTTCAGGGTCAATGGACTTGCCTTCTGCGCGGGCTTTGCGAATGGCTTGGGCATCCTCATCGGAGAGGAAACCCGCCTCCAGAGCAAGTTCTTCTGCCGTTGGTTCACGCCCCAACTGCTGAATGAGGGTGCGTTGAACCCGCAGCAGGCGGGTGATGGATTCGAACAAATGTACCGGGATGCGAATGGTGCGGGCTTGCTCGGCAATGTAGCGGCTGATGGACTGGCGAATCCACCATGTAGCGTACGTAGAGAACTTGTACCCTCGCGTGGGATCAAATTTATTGACCGCCCGCAGAAGCCCCAAATTGCCTTCCTGAATCAGGTCAAGGAAAGACACCCCTCTACCCAGATAGCGCTTGGCAATGCTTACCACCAGACGCAGGTTAGCACGAATCAGCGTCTGGTTAGCATCTTCGGCACGCCGACGAACGCCTTCCACTTCCTCGGCAAGTATGTCTTCATCGGGCATGTGTTCAACAAAAAACTCCACCCGCGGCAGGGCATGCACCTCACGTAAATAATTCATCAGTGGCTGTGCCAGTTGCGGGGGCAAAACATACAGGTTGATGAACACACTAAAAGCGTGACGCACCAACCCCTCCCACAACGGGTCCTTGCCCCATAAGCCATTATCCAGATACGTGCGCAGATAACTGGGTTCGCTGGCTTGCCAATGCGAACGCAGTAATTGAGCCTCTGCCAGAATCAGGCTTAAATCAGGCAGTTCACCTTGCTGAAGGTTGTGAGCATCCTCTTCCAAGCGGCTCCACTCGGTAAGTAATTCTCGCGCAATCACCTGATACAACGAGGAATAGTACCCTGTGCCGTCCTTGGGGGCAAGATGCTTTTCCAAAGCCTCCAGATGACGCCAGGCTTCAATGCGTGCTGCCAGGCGAAACTCGCTATCGGCATCCAGCAAGTTAATCTGTCCGATTTCTTTCAGGTACAAACGCACCGGGTCTTCGGAGAATTCCAGTGTTGCCAGCGACTCATCAAGCAAATCGCCTGGTTCCTCCAGAGCCAGTTCCTGCCAGTCTTCCACCAGAGAGTCGGCTTCTGTATCTTCTATCAGATCTTTTTCCAGCAACACCTCTTCTTCCGCTTCTTCGGGGAGCGGAATGGTGACATCCATTTCGTTTTCGGTAGGCTCTTCCACATTGCTCACCCGCGGTGGCTTGACGGAAGCGCGTTTGCTTTTTGGAGAGTGCTTGGCACCAGGTTTCTGCTCAGACATATGCATAAATATACCACAATTGTCTAAAAAGAGAATTTGAGGAAAAATCTTTCATGGAGAAGGGGATAGTTGACTTTGTAATTCACGAGCGCGTTTCAGGGCTTCAGCAAAACGACTCTGGTTATACCAGAAGATGGCTTCTTCAAGCCTGCCCTGCTTCTCCAGGATTCCACCTGCCCGCCAGCATCCATTAGAGCCCGGGTCACCGTGCTGACAGCATTCCTGAAAGGCTTTCAGAGCCCCGCTCAGGTCTCCCTCATTCTGACGCTGCGCCCCCAGGCGGCACCATGCCAGCCCATTGGTTGCATCCACGCGGGTAACGATTTCGTACAACTCCGCTGCCTGGGCACGGTCGAAGCGTTCCTTGACCTGAGCAAGCCACATCAGGGCTGATGAGTTGCGGGGGTACATACGCACAACCTCTTCCGCAAGGCGCACATCATAGGGCGCTAATCCCTCTAAAGCGGCAAGGTACTCTGGCTGACAGCGAATCGCGTTATGCAGAACCTCATGACTGGGCAATACCCCCTGCTTTCCAACCATAGCCATCGCTGAGAGCCATACAAGGCGGCAATCCTGTGGTGGATCTTCAGACCAGCGATTCACAAACCGTTGTAGTTCTCCAGAATTTTGATGGCTCAGGGCATGCAGCACGTCAATGCCTGCCTGGTTGACCTGTATGGCTCGCCAGAGGGCACCACTTAGCAACAACCCCAAAAACACAAGCAAGACGAATGTTCCCATAGGATTTTGGCGAACCCATGAAAACAATGGGGTTATACTAAATTTTGATGCGCGTTTGGTTCTCTCTTCGCCGAACATGGCTCTCACTGGAACTTCCCATACTGCTGGCTGGTGCGGGGTTGGGATTGTTCAGCCGCAACGCGCTCATTCTCTCGGTGATGCTCATCCCAGTGTTCTGGTTACTTCACGAGCGCAAAGACCGTAGAACCCCTTTAGATGTCCCTGTGTTGATTATTTTACTCGCCTTTTGCATTTCTTATTGGGTCAGCCCCCTCAAAGATTGGACAGCCGAACAAATTGCCCGTGCCTTAAGCGGGATTGGAGTCTGCTACGCCCTTGCTCGCCAGAAAGAAGACCTGGACTTACGCCTGATTCTTTACGGGATAGCACTTCTCAGTGTCATTCTGGCAGGAGTCGGATTATTCACCATTCAATGGGTGCCAAACAAAATTCCAATGCTCAATCCATTGGACTGGATAGGCTATCTTCCTCAATTGGGTGAAAAGGTACATCCCAACGTGTTTGCAGGGAATCTGGCTCTGCTACTCCCTGTTTCCGCGGCAATTTTCTTATGGGGCAAAGGGCGCATTCACCTGCTCCGTGCCCCTGTTGCCCTGCTGACAGGCAGCCTCGTCCTTGCAGTCCTGGCGCTCACCCTCTCGCGGGGAGCATTGCTGGCAGCGCTGACCAGCCTGATTCTGCTGGTCATCCTGCGCTGGAAACTACCCGCTCTATTGGGAATCACTGTGCTGGGGGTCATCGGATGGCTGATCTTTCCCAGCATGCACTCCCTCATCAAGCCTCTGTACTGGTTCAGTTCGGCAGAAGCCTCGCTGGACCTGCGCCAGGCTTTATGGCAGCGCGGTCTCTGGCTGATCGAAATCTTTCCATTAAGCGGTACCGGCATGGGAACCTATGGACTGGCGGTTAATCATCTCTTTCCCATGCCTTCCCCTCTTGCCCCTGCTTCGCATGCCCATAATCTGTTCATCCAGATTGCACTGGATACAGGTATTCCTGGCTTACTGGCGTGGCTAGCATGCCTCTGGCAATGCACTAAGTGGGCATGGCGAGCCTATCGGACGCCTTCGACCGCCCCCTGGTGGATTCGCGCTTCGGGAGCGGCAGGGCTTGGCGCTTTCTGGGTGCTGGTTTTTCACGGAATAACCGATGCAGTCACATGGGGTACGCGCCCTGCTGTACTTCTCTGGGCAATCTGGGGGTGGATGATCTTGGTGGAAAAGGTTCGGGCAAGTTCATTGAAACAGGCATGACCCGAATCAAACCACTTTAAGGAAGATTTCCACCACATGAGGAT
This sequence comes from Anaerolinea thermophila UNI-1, assembly GCF_000199675.1. Taxonomy (GTDB): domain Bacteria; phylum Chloroflexota; class Anaerolineae; order Anaerolineales; family Anaerolineaceae; genus Anaerolinea; species Anaerolinea thermophila. The sequence continues at coordinate 1,021,173 of NC_014960.1, read as the reverse complement.
CAAACTGCTTCCCGCTGAGCGAACGGATATATTCAATCACCTCTGCACGGCTCCAGGCTTTTCGATAGGGGCGGTCGGAACGCAGAGCATCCCAGACATCCACAATCGCAAACAAGCGAGCCGAGAGAGGAATTTTTTCCCCCTTTAGCCCAAAGGGATACCCATTTCCATCCCAGTGTTCGTGATGGTAATAGGGAATTTCCATGGCTTTGCGCAGGAAACTGATATCGGACAGCATGCGATATGCCAGCACCGGATGCATGCGCATAATCTCGCGTTCTTCTTCGGTTAACTCGCCCGACTTTAAGAGGATAGAGTCGGGTATTCCCATCTTGCCAATATCGTGAAGCAAGGCTCCCCGGCGAATATGGGCAATATCTTCTTCAGGCACCCCGTAAGCGCGTGCCAGTTCTACCGTCATCTCGGTTACCCGCTGGGTATGTCCTTCCGTTTCCTGATCGCGTAATTCCAGGGCACGTGACCAGCCTTCAATGGTTTCATCGTAGGCTTTAATCAAGTCGCGATTGCTCTGTTCCAGTTCGTGAAAGAGGCGGGCATTGTCAATCGCGATGGCGGCTTGATGAGCAAACCCCGCCGCCAGGGCAAGATGTTCCTGAGTGTAAAACCCTGCCTGTTGATGATCCAGATTGAGCATACCAATAGGACGCCCTTCGACCACCAGAGGAATTCCCATCCAGCAGGCAATGTATTCAACACCAGAAAGAACCTGCCAGCGCGATGACTGTCTGGTATCCGGAATAATCATTGGGCCCTTCTTTGCCTGCTCGATAGAAGAGGTACTCAAACGATCGATGTGTCTGGGCAGTTCCTGAACTACTGAGGCAGGCAAACCACGTTGCGCCGCCATAACAACACTGTTGCCCACAAACAGGAAGATGGAAGCGCTGGTGTATTCAACCACTTCCCGCAGGTTGTCCAGAATGCGCTCTAACACCGTATTCAGGTCTCGGGTTGCCGTAAGAGCAGCCCCTACTTCGCGGAGTTTTTCGGCCTCCAGCCGCCGACGGCGTTCCGCCTCAACATATCGCAAACGGTCAAACGCCGAACTCAGCACCCCTACCAGAGCATTCAACAAATGCTCATCAGTCTCAGAAAAAGCATTCAGTTGATAACTTTCCGCGTTGACCACCCCAATTACTTTTCCACCCAGTTTAATCGGTACGCACAATTCTGAACGCACCTGAGAACGCACTTCGAGATAATCGGGATCGAGACGTACATCCGAAAGGCGACAGGTGATCCCTGTACGAGCAACCTTCCCGGTAATTCCCTTATCAATGGGAATGGATTCATAACGCACATTCTCATCCCCAGAATATGAGGCAGGGTGAACGATAACGGCATCGCCCGTCTCATTGAGCAACCCCACCCCCAGATGATCTAACTGAAAGGCAGTGCGAACAATTTTTACAAACCGGCTGATCAGTTCATCTTCGTCTTCACTTTCGACCCCTGCCACTGCCACAGCATACAGGGTTTGCAGTTCAATCAGGTTGCGCTGCAGTACCCGTTCTGCCTTTTTACGGTCGGTAATATCGTACACCACGACCAGCACTGCTTCATGCTGTTCAAAAGGCAATGAATGAGCATGTTCCTCGACCGCAATGATGCGGCCGTCTTTCAGAACATGAAGGCTTTCGCCAGAGTGCAATTGCCCGGGAATCCGCTGACTGAGCCATTCCTGTAAAGTCTTGGATTCCTCTGGATGGTACAGGTCTGGCAAGCGCTTCGCCAGAAACTCTTCCCTGGGATAACCATACAATTCCAATGCGGCACGATTGACATCCAAAAACTGAAGGGTTAACTGATCGTACACGTACATAGGCAGAGGGTTGTTGAAGAACATCAGACGAAAACTCTGCTCACTCTTTCGCAGGGTTTCCTCTGCCAGTTTGCGCGCGGTGATGTCAAAGGCTGTGCCGAGTCCTGCCGGCTGCCCCATGTACTGGATCAGGGTAGCAGTGAAATCCAGCCAGCGTGTCTGCCCGTTTTTGGTGAGAATCCGAAACTCATAATGGTTGGGAACTTGTTCACCCCGCTGGCGTGCCAGGCCACGCTCTCGAACCATCTCTCGATCTTCAGGATGCACAATCTGCCAGAAAGGAATATGACGTAATTCTTCCAGCGGATACCCGGTCAAAACCTCACAGGCGGGGTTCAAGTAAATGAACTTATCTCCACGATAGACAAAAATGGCAGAACTGGTACTGAGCGCCAGCGAGCGAAACAGGGCTTCACTCTCTTCCAATGCACTGACCGCCTGTTGAACTTTGCGTTCGCGATCCATGAGCGCGCGCGCCATATCATCAATGGCCCTGCCCAATACCCCCAATTCTCCCCACTCATTTGCCATTCCTGTTCGGGTAGAGAAATCTCCATCGGCAATTTGCTGGGTGGTGCGCACCATTTGACGGATATTCTTCAGCAAAACCACCTCAGAGCCAAACCACGCCAGTAATGCGCTCAGCAAAACCACTAAACCGAGCAATACAGCATCACGCCTTAGCGTCTGATTGGCTTCCCGATAGAGACTGACTTCCGGTATTCCGACAAATAAGTATCCAACAAGATCCCCAACAGAGTTATATAAACGCTCCACCCCAAAGACTCGGGGAACTTGATCCAGTGATTGCCCGCGAATGATTACTTGGGTGGGATCTTCCTTCAGAGGAATAAAATTTTCTTCAGGAATCGGACGCCCGATAAAACCAATTGGATCGGGTAAACGTAGAAGAACGATTGAGGAAGCATTGGTCAGAGTGATTACAGATTGAGGCGGGAGAGAAGATTGCTGATAAGCCTCCCGTAACCACTCCATATTAAGCGCAGCAATCATGACACTAAGATGGCCCTCTTGTACTTCGAAGGGATAAGCCACCAGCAATTCTGCAGTTCCCGTGAAAGGACTGATGCGGTACTCTCCAACGGTAAATTGTCTGCTGCTCAAAGCATATTGAAACCACATGCGGCCGTGCAAGTCCTCAAAATGCACCTGCGTCACATTACAGGTGACCTGCCCATTCTGATCCACGACGACAAAAAAGTTATATTGACGGAAACGCTCCAATTGCTTTGTTAATTCTTGTCGGCAAAATTCCGGGTCACCGTTGCCCTGGCGCGCCAGATCAGCAAGCACTGCCAGCGCCTGACGCGACGCCTCAATCTGGCGTTCCTGCGCCAGGCTGAGCATCCTGACCATGGACAGCATTCCAGCAATCGCATTCTCCTCTGCCCTTCGACGGTTTTCCATAGCACTTGCCAAATTCAAGCCGAAGGCTGGCAGGGTTAATATCAAGGCGAACAAAAGAAACGCCAGCCGTAAGCGGGAGATGCGAAAGAAACGCCGTATAAGATTCATTCAATCCAACTCAATTTATGCGGGAGCGGTAATTTCATTTTATACTACTTTGAGGGATTTCCACGAATTAAAAACATTACAAAAACATCATGACATTTCACATTTAAGAGAAAGATATTTTTACAGATAAAAATGGCTCAAAAAATGCTCTGTTGCAAAGATAGGTTAGGAAGAGATACACCTAGCGGTGTATGTTGTAGACCAGTCCTTTGATAATCGGTTCTCGGTTTTGCAGGCTGCGTTTCCGCGAGCGGATGGCTTGCCCGAATTTGCGCTTGATGACCGAATTCACGGTTTCGGTCTTCCAGCGTTGACCATAGAGACCATCCAGGCGAGCCGCAGAGACAAGCTCGCTTCTTGCTCGTCGTTCAGGGGCCAGCAAATTTCCACCTCGCCGAACGGGTGGAATCAAGTCTTGAGGCCGGACAGTCCGACCATCGAACCCTGAATCGGCCAGCAAGACCCAAGCCCGACGTTTGGCAAACCGCCTGGCTTTGCGGCGCAGATAGCCCAGATAAGGGGCATCGCTACCTGGACCCCAGCCGGATTGCATCGCAAGGATGAATTGCGAGACAATTCCAACGGCATAAACGCCCTTCGCCCAGTGGCGATAGGCTTTTCCCGAACGGCTTTGGTAGTAAGAACTGGCCGGGCCGGGTGAGAAGCCGGTACTATCGGCAGCCACCCCTTCTTCTTCAGGCCGTCCGATTTCCTCGAGCAAGGTCTCGTTCATGCGCATCCAATCCGCTTTGCGTATCTTGGCGTAGGTACGTTGCAGGGTCGTATGATCGGGAACACGCGGTAATTCCAGCTCCTTACCAACCGCATCGCTTGCCAGCAGCCATTCTTCCATGTCGCGATAGCTGAGATTCAGGTAGAACATCAACAAAACACAGGCCCCCAACTGCGGCAACGTGAAGTGATGGGGACTCTTGGCATGTGAATACATCGGTAATGCTTGTTTGGCAAGCCGGTAGGCGATCCTCGCCACTCGGACGTATCTGCTTTCTCGTGTGGTCATACCGTATGTTTACCACATTTCAACCATGATTGCAACAGAGCACTCAAAAAAACCTCTTTAACCGAATATCATAGATATCCATTAGAATTGGAGTAACAATTCTGGTTTTCACAACGTCCGAATGATTGTAACGGTGCTGGGGCTGCTTGCTTTTTTGTTCTACGCCATGCTGGCGGCACTGGTGTTATGGAAACATTCCGAACGCCCGGTCAACCGCTGGTTCTCGGTCTATCTGGGAGCCATGTCGTTCTGGAGTTTAGGAATCACTTCTATAACACTCCCTAACCGCCCTATCAGTTTTCTCTTCTGGGATCATCTGGCTATTGCCGGAGCATCCTTTGTGCCGGTGGCATTCTGGGAATTTGTTCGAGTTTACACGGCCAAGATCCGCCTTCGCTGGCGCTACTTTTTTTACACCGCATACCTTCTCATTCAAATCCTGAACCTGACCAATCAACTGGTGACGGGCATTACCCTGGTCAATTCTTTTCCGTTTTTTCGTATGGGCTGGGGATTTTTCCCCATGTTTGCACTGGCAAGCATTGCCCTGGCTATGGCTATAAGCGACTTGCTGGAAACCTATAAAAATTCCCGAGACCCTCTTCAACGGAATCAAATCAAGTACCTCATCACTGCTACTTTGTTGATTTTTCTGGGAAGTTTCACTTACTTTCCAGGCATTCATCTGCCATACATCGATTTTGTAGCCAATTTCTTTGCGGCAATTCTGACGGCTTACGCCATTTTGCGCCATCATCTTGCCGATATCAACCTTGTTTTCAAGCACACCTTTTTCCGGATTATCGGGATTACATTACTAGCCCTGGTTTACCTAGCGCTTCTCTTTGTTTTCACCCTTGTCTTTCGAATCCACTGGTTCGAATCCAATATCGGAAAGATGCTAATTGCGCTGATTGCCGCAATAGTGGCTATCCTCTCGTACCCTTTATACCTTCACCTGGAACAGGGATTGGAGCGATTCTTTTTTCCCCGTCGGTACAAACTGCAACATCATCTCAAAGAATTGGAAAGAACCATCCAGAACCTGCTTGATGTGCCCACACTTTGCCACACGGTGGTTAAAGAGATCCGTATAGCCCTGGATGTAAACCATGTGGGATTCTGGACTCTCCATCGAAGCCAATCGGAATTTACCCTTCAGGCTGAAACAGGAGAGAAACGTCTCAGGCTGACGTTCCCCTCAGACGCCCAATTGATACAATTACTTTCACAAGCCAGTTCCCCGCTCTTTTCCAAACAAATTCTCCCTTTATTGCAGGTTTCTCCTCTGTCGCCGGAATGCAATCTGGAAGTTGTGTTCCCCTTAAGAGCTAAGGAAAAACTTCTCGGGTTTGTTGGGATCGGGAAAAAGAACAACGAGAAGGCTTTTTCACCTGAAGAGTTGTCCTTGCTGGACAGCCTCATGAAAGGGATTGCTTCTGCGCTGGAAAATGCCACGATTCTTCAGGAAGAAAGTCGTCGGCGTGAGGTGGCAGAAGTTTTACAGTCTGTCATCTTACAAATTACGCCGGATATCCAGTTGGAAAAAGTGCTGGACAACATTCTGCTTCACCTTGCTACCCTCATCGAATACGACAGCGCCTGTATTTTCCTGCTCCAAGGGGATCAATTGATAGCCGTAGCCGCAAGGGGGTTTGCCAACACCAGTGAGGTAGTCGGAAAATCTTACTCCGTGCTGGACGATGCGTTATTTACCCAAATGATTCAAATGCGCCGACCTTTGCTTATTCCCACTGTGGATGAACAAATTGGTTTTCGAGGATATGGCGGTACCCACCATGTGCGATCCTGGATCGGTGTGCCACTGATTGCCCGTGGGGTGGTCATCGGGTGTCTGACACTGGATCACTATACACCCAACGCTTACCACAGCCCTGAACAAGCCAGTGTGGTGCAAACCTTTGCCAACCATGCCAGCGTTGTCATTGAAAACTCGCGCCTGATGAAAATTGAACGAGAGCAACGCCTGCTGGCAGAGTCCTTACGTGAAATTGGTGCGGTGCTGGATAGTACTCTGGACATGGAACGTTTGCTGGATTTACTGGTAGAGCAGGTCGGTCGCCTTGTCCCATACTCTGCCGCATATCTGTACCTCATGGAGAAGAATAGCCCTAAACTGGTACGCACCCGCATCCATGAGTCCATGCCCAATGCCCTCGCAAAATCTCTCCAGAAGGTTGTTTTCAATCTGGAAAATTCACCGTTTTTCTCCAGCCTTCTGGATAGCCATGAACCGGTCATCATCCCCGCTATCGAGAAACATCATACCTGGATTGAAAGCCCAATTCCTCTGGGGGGCATGGATTGGAGCGCCGGTGGTGGCAAAGAATAAAGTCATTGCCTGTTTCTCACTGATATCCGTGAAACCTCACGTTTATACTCCCTATCACGCCAGTTTGCTGGCAACTTTTTGCAGTGAAGCCGCCTTAGCCCTGCAAAATGCCCGCCTGTTCTCCGAAGTCCAACAACTGGCAACGCTGGATGACCTCACCGGCATTCTCAATCGGCGTCAATTATTCATTGAAGGCAAACGGGAGTTTTCCAGGGCAAAGCGCCATCATCGTCCACTCTCATTGCTGATGATTGACCTGGATCACTTTAAGGAAATTAACGACACTTTTGGACATGCAGTAGGCGATGAAGCCCTGAAATTTCTTGCCCACATAATTCGCAAAACCATTCGGGAGGTGGATATCTTTGGAAGATACGGGGGCGAGGAATTTGTACTGGTTTTACCGGAAACACCCAAACAGGAAGCCGCAGGCATTGCTGAGCGATTGCGGAAACTGATCGAGCAAAGTCCTGTTTCTACACCTGAGGGAGAACTGCGCATCACCGTCAGCGTGGGCGTGGCAGAACAACATGAACTTACCCAAACCTTTGAAGACCTGATTGGTTATGCAGATCAGGCACTATACCATGCCAAACAATCCGGCAGGAATCGGGTAGAAATGTATGATGAAAAGAATTGAAGAAACCCTCTCAGAAGAGGATTGGTGGAATGCCAAAAACCGCCTGGTTTGGTGGCAATTTTTAGGTCTCTCTGAGGGAGCCGTCCAGGCATTAGAAGACATGGCACATCAGATTCAACGTTCTTCCAACCTCATGGAGTCTTTCCTTGCACTTCATGAACAAACGGCTCATCGGGGAGAATGGCATTTTGACTGGTCTCCACTCTCTTTTAACCCGGTCATAGAAGCCCAACTGGGGGACGGCACATCTCTATTCTACCTTCTGGTTTATCTCAATGCGCTGCCCCACACCCTGCAAGCCTATCAACGTCGAGGCATCTCCATGGACACCTTTGCCGAAACTATGGCAGACATTCCCTTTTACATAGAGTGGTATGCGCAAAAGTATGGGCGTTGGGGATTTGAACACTTTCCATGGATTGCCCGCCATCTCTCAGGGAGATTGATTTCACTGGGAAGGTTGCAATTCATGCTCTTGCCCTTTCCAGGTAAAGTGCTGGCTCTGCGACATCGCTTTCACCACCAGGTCATCCTGCTGGCTGACCCTGATCAACCTCTCCGCGCAGACGGCTATGCGGTTGGGGCTGGCAACCCAGACCTGCCTGTTCCGACCGAAGAGGTCTGGTATCCACAAAGACAAGAGAATGAAGATGGATGGATGGGACATCCCATTTCCCCACAGGGGTATGCATTGAAAGTCCCGGCGTTCTTCACCCGTGACACATGGGAAATCGCCCTGCAACATGGGGATTGGGTACTGGACGTGCATATTCCCCGGGGAAAAAATCTTAACCTGGAGGAGTGTAGAGATTCTTTACAGAGGGCTTTTGCCTTCTTCCCAGGGCATTTCCCAGAAAATCCGTTCCGAGGAGTGTACTGCCACACCTGGATGTTTACCCCGCAACTTCAGCACCTTTTACGTCCGGATAGCCACATCTTGCAGTTTCAGCGGGAATTCTATCTCTACCCCCATCCGGGAAGTGCAGGTTTTCTGCTGGAATTTGTATTTGGAAGCCGTGAATACCCCGGAAACGATGCTCCACGTGACACCTCTCTGCGCCGGGCTGTCCTCGACTGGCTGAGCCATGGACATGAACTTTTCGACCTGCCCGGGGTGTTCCTATCCTCCCCTCAAGAATGGGGAGAACAAACCCACCGGAAGGGCTGGCTTGCATTTGTCACAGAACAATGAAATTTTCAGCAAATGTTCAGTAGCCTTTCAGGATTTTTTTCAATCATTACAGATATCCTTTACCGAGTAAAGACTGTTCTGAGGGAGGTCTAAAGTGAAAAACAAAGTTTTCCTCTTTGGAAGTCTCTTTATTCTGATCGTGTTTGGGGTTCTTCAGGTCATACCTGTAGAAGCCGTGCAGAAAAACCCTGCTGTGATTGCAGAGCCGGCTTGGGACTCGCCACAAACTCGCGAAATGTTCATGCGCGCCTGTGGAGATTGCCACAGCAACGAGACCGCCTGGCCCTGGTATTCCCGCATTGCCCCCGCCTCCTGGCTGATTGTTCGAGATGTGAGAGAAGGACGAAACAAATTGAACGTTTCGGAGTGGGGAATACGAAAGAACGAAGCCGATGAGGTTCGTAAAGTGATTGAAAATGGCTCCATGCCTCCATGGTTCTACCTTCCCATGCACCCCGAGGCACGCCTGAGCGCTCAGGAAAAGCAAGCCCTGATTCTTGGCTTGGAAAATTCTTTAGGAGTCGGTGAGGACGCCACTGGCAAAACGGGCAAAGAAAACGAGAATAAAACCGAGGACGATGATTGAAAAGTTAAGCCCTCTGCGGGCAAGTGGCATCTTGCAGAGGGCTTTTTTCTTTACCGGTAAATTCACAATTAAGGCAACGCATTCACCGCCTGACTCCACCCATGATCAAAATCTCCCGGCAGAAAACGCAACGTACCTGCATCATTGATGCGGCCACTGAAAACCTGCGCAGGATATTCTCTGCCTGCTACACGGTACGCAATAAGTATTGTGTGGGTTCCCGCAGGAACCCCCTCAAAAGTAAAGCGTCCAAATTCATCACAACGGGTACTCCGATCCAGGTCGAGCAAATAAACATCGGCAGGGATAGGGCGGTGAAAGTCATCCACCACAACCCCCGTGAGCGTACCTTTTCCGGTGAGCCAATCCAGCGCGCCGCTTTGTTTCATCCGTATGCCGCCTAAAACCAGAACCACGACCATCAAAGCGGAGATGGCTCCCCAAAGTATTTTCTTCCTGCGATGAGGATCGGGCAGTTTCTCAGGAATGCCCTTTTTATATAATTCCAGCGAGGGAGACTCTTCGAAAATCATCTTTCCTCCCATCTAGGGTTTTTGCTTGCCGGGCGGCAAGGTCTCAACAGGTTGAGGAAAAAATGTCTTTCCAACTGTGGGAGAAGGAACAGGTGTGGCAGTGGCCACGGGGGAACTTCCCTGTTGAACAGGCTGACAAGCAGGGTCCTGAGCGGTAATGTCCTTGAATCTCAGGGTGGTACCGTTCTTGGTAGCGACCCCTACCCCACCCTTTTTGTAAGTAGTGTCTTTAACCGTGAGAATGGGTTTGCCGTCCAGATAAGCCGTGAAGGTATCTCCGCGCACATCAATTTGAATCCTGGGAGAAGTTGTCCAATCATAGCCCATGGGTAACTCAACCTCCCCCAGCGAAGGGTTAACCCGAACACCATTCACCCACTTGGTAAAGGAAACCACAGGAGGCTTAGTTTTATTTTGCTGTTCGATTTCGAACATGTACCCGCTCATGCCGTTTTCGCCGCTTTCAGCCCGAAATGCCACGCCAAAACCGTTATTGGCGGGTAAAACATTCTCTACCTGTACACCCGACAGGTCAAGAACATAATCACTTCCCGAATAGCCTCCCAGCATGCCTGCACACAACTGACAGACCTGAAAACCGTCCACTGCTGGTTGAATGCCACCCCGCCAGTTCCCCTCCAGTCCCTGCCAGTTCGCCAACTGAGCCGCACTCACACTGCAACTTGCGGGAGAGGTTTTACCACTCAAGGCATTTAGCATCCGCTCATAGACATCCCGAAGTGAAACGCCGCTCACTGCCAGCGCCAAGCCTGTTACTGCCGCCACCAGCAGAATAATCAGAGCATATTCAAGTAACCCCTGACCTTTTTCTCTCCTGTTATCTCCCCTCATAGATTGCCTCCCGCATTCTAGAATATACGAAACCCGGGAGACTGACAAGACGATTTTACGAAGTGAAAAGTAAATGTAAATTTATCCCTTTCCTCAAGGATAAGTTCTTTACGGCTGGTTAACAAGGATGACTCTGGGGATATTTTCTTCAAAAAAAGCCGTAAAATAAAAATGGTTCTTTTTGTAGAGATACAGGTCAATCATCGCAGAACCTTGAGATAGGAGGGCGTTCTACCATGCCCGAAAAGATTCTTGTGGTAGATGACGATGCGTTGATGCGTCTGATGGTCACAAAGACCCTCTCGACCGAGGGCTTTGAATTTCTCGAAGCCGAAAACGGGGTACAAGCCGTCGAGAAAGCCATTGCCCATCAGCCCGACTTAATCATTATGGACGTCAATATGCCGGAGATGGACGGGTACGAAGCCTGTCAGCGCATCCGTTCCAATCCGATTACCTCAGCCATCCCCATTATTCTGGTCACCTCACTTTCAACGGTTGAAGACAAAATCAAGGGCTTTGACTCGGGCGCCGATGATTACATCCCCAAGCCATTCGACCCCATTGAACTTACCATGCGGGTGAATGTGCTGCTTCGCCGTATGGCTCGCATCAAAGCCACAGTGAAGGCTCCAGAGGTACGTCCGGGGAAGGTGATTGCTTTCTTCTCTCTCAGAGGGGGTATTGGCACAACCACCCTGGCTACCAACACAGCGATTGCGCTGACACGACTCTGGGGTACACCCACTGCCCTGGTGGACTTGGTGCTGGCATGTGGACAATGTGCGCTGATGATGAACATCCCACCACGCAATTCCTGGGCAGATCTGGCACGCATTCCCAATGAAGAGATAGACATTGAAGTCCTGCGGAATGTGCTCCGTCCCCATGAAAGTGGAGTTCTGGTGCTGGTAGCCCCCAATCACCCTGAAGAGGGGGAAATGATTGACGGACCCAAAGTGTCCCATGTGCTGGACTTGCTGAAAAAAGAATACCCCTATATCATCCTGGATCTGCCCCATGAGTTCTGCGAGAAAACCCTCGCCGGACTGGACACAGCCGATGAAATCTGGTTGTTGCTGGCGCCGGAATTAGCCTCGGTGCGGGCCACCTTGCTTGCAATGGAAACTTTCCAAATGCTCAACTACCCCCTGGAGCGTGTCAAGTTACTGCTGAACTGGACCTTTGAACGTCGCGGGTTGGCACGAAAAGCCATTGAAAAGACCCTGAAACGGGAAATCGACGTGGTGATTCCATATGCTTCAGAGCCTCTGGTCAAATCCATTAATTTGGGTGTGCCGGCAGTCCTGGATGACACCAACCCCCCTCTGGTTGCCCTCTTTGAAAATTTTGCCTATCTCTTGAGCCGGGAAGATCACAAGAATAACCCGCCCGTCAATCCAACCCCAACCTATCAGCGGGTGATGGAGTACCTTGCGGAGAAGAACAGCCATGGTTAGAAGAGGATATCGAGAACAAGGACAGGGTTTAATCGAATACGCCCTTTTTGTGGCGCTTCTGCTGGTCGCCGTTTATCTCAGTTTGCAAGCCATGGGACTCAGCCTGCGTGACGCTTTTACCCTGGTGTACTGTGGAATCAGCCGCTCCAACGCCTGTCAAACCCTTTTCAGCGATGACTTTAATAATCTGAATGCCTGGACGATTGTGCGCGGTATCTGGAAGACCCAGGACGGCAAGTTGCTGGCAGGTCCTGGAGAAGGAAGGATTTTCCGTGACCTCCCCCAGAAAGATTATGTTATCTCGTTAAACGGAGCCCAATTGTTTCAGGGCAATGGCTATGGCATCTTTTTCCGTGCTACCAACCCGAATGCCGTCAACGGGTATTCTTTTCAATACGACCCGGGATATGGGGGGTTCATCTTCCGAAAATGGGTCAATGGCAGTGAAATCAGCCCGCCTTTTGCCGTTGCCAAAGCCCCTTCATTCGACTGGTACAGCCAGCCACGAAATATCCAGTTAGTCGTTCAGGGGAACACGTACATTGCCTATGTGGATGGGGTTAAGGTCCTGGAAGCCCGTGATAACACCTATACTGAGGGCGGTATGGGACTGCGCACCTGGGATAATTCCACCATCAGCGTCGATCAGGTAACGGTCAATTCGGTGAAATGACAAACCCAAAGGGGAGGAAGCATGCCACAAGAACAATCACCTTCTCTGGAAACCTATCGCAAGGGATTGCCTGTGGAGAAAAAGAGCAATTCATCCACCGGCAGAAAGCGCTTTCGGTCTTTACTGGTGGGGATGGCAGTAATCATTATAATTTTAGCCGCCATTAACTTTTTCCAGAGCCCTGCAGCCAAAACGCTTGCAGGTACAGGCAGCGTTCAGGGAATCGTGGTGAACAAAGATGGGAAACCTTTGAATGCCGAGATTTTCATCACTGGGACAAAATGGCAAACCAGCACAAATGCTGATGGACAATTTTCTCTCACTCTTCCGGCAGGAAACTATTCGCTGGTAGTAGCGCGCAACGGTATGGGAAATGAATATCCCATTTCCGTTCAACGGGGAAAGACACAGGACTTGGGTACGATTGTGCTGGTTTCCACCCCCAGTCCGGGAGACTGAGAGGTTCAGGGGGCCTTCCCTCGGAGCATCTGCTCCAATTCATTTTTAGCGATTGAAAAAGCATTTCGGAGAAGCAGAATTTTTTCAGGGGCTCCGCTCAGATCGCCATTTCTGCCCATCATCTCCAATTCTGCCGCCAGGGAAGAAACTTCCTCAGCACCCACCGAGGCGCTATTGCCTTTCAGAGTATGCGCAACCCGGGCGAACTGAACGGTGTCCTGCTGTTGCAGAAAACGCTCCAAATCGGTAAGCATCCCTTCTACGCCCTGAAGGTAGCGCGTAACGACCTCTCGGACAAAGGATTCCCCTTCTGCCCCGAAGAACTTCCGTAATTTGTCCAATGGCTCAGGATTAATCATTGTCCCTGAAATTTAAGCACCCTTATGGTTTAGTCTATCACAGAATAATTCCGACAAGCACCTGAAATCGGCTTTTTTCAAAAAGTATCTTTTTGAAACATCGTGCATCTGATGTAAAGAGTTCGGCAAAAAGGAGATAAACACCGCACATGTCTGTCCAAAGCTCTCGACAGGAAATTCTGCGTACCTTCCACCCCGGCTGGTTTGGCGCTGTAATGGGAACTGCAATCCTCGCCACCATTCTCTCGCTCAACCCTGCCGGTCTCGTTGCTCTCAAGCCAGTATTGCAAGCCGCTGCTGTGGGGTTTCATCTCTTCGCACTGATCTTACTAATCGGATTGCTGATCCCCACTGTATATCGCTGGATCGTTTACCCTCAAGAAAGCCTGCAAGACCTCAAACATCCCATCTTCGGAGCCATGTTTGCAACCTTGCCGGCAGGCTTCCTGGTATTAGCCAGTGCTACTGCCAGCGCAGGAAAACTCTGGCTTCCTCCTTCTGTTTCCACCAGTCTGCTGATTATCCTGAGCGGTATTGGGACAGTACTTGGGTTTGCCTTCAGTGTGGCTTTCACGTATTTTCTGTTTCTCAATCCGGAGGTGCGCAAAGACCAAGCCAACGGGGCGTGGTTTATTCCGCCGGTAACCAACATCATCATTCCACTGGCTTTGCTTTCCCTCATTCCTCTTGCGCCGGAATCCTTTCAGAATCCTCTATATGCTCTTTCAATTGCCTTCTGGGGTGCGGGATTTTTCCTTTTCCTGATGGTAGCGGCAATTCTCTATGAACGGCTCATCTTTCATTCCCTGCCACCTGCCGGAATGATTCCCTCCCTGTGGATTGGTTTGGGTCCCCTTGGCGTAGGCGGCCTGGTGCTCTTGCGTCTGGCACAAGCCGGGACTTCCTTCCTGGGTGAAGCCATGACGATCTTCCTGCCACTCGCCAGCGTAGCGGCACTGGCCCTGTGGGGCTTGGGCATTTGGTGGCTGGGGGTCGTTCTGCCCATCACCCTCCGGGCGGAAAAACATGGAGGTATCCCATACAATCCTGGCTGGTGGGGGTATATTTTTCCCGGCGGGGCATTTACTGCGCTGACGTTATCCCTCGCCCGAACCCTGCAGTCTGCTTTCTTTGAAACGCTGGGAGCGCTTTTTGCACTGGGGTTGCTTTTGTTGTGGATTCGCGTGTTCTGGAATACCCTCAAAGCCATCCAAAAAGGAACAGCGTGGAAAAGAGGATAAGCCCATCAGCCCTTGCAAAAATGCAAGGGCTTTTTGCATAAAAATCACCCATCCCCCACTATTTTTTTACAAGAAAATATGCATAATGGATTATGATTCTGGAAAATGTATAATCTTGCAGTTTATATAGTATAAAAATTTACCACGAAAGTGTGAAGTGTTTTTCTAAACAAGAAAAGCCCCCACCTTTCCTGCAATTGATTTCAGCATGAAAAGGAGATCTTTTTGTATTCTAGTTTCATTACAAAATATGTAAAAATTTTGTATATATTACCAAATTAGGTAAAATAAGTCTAAATCCCAAGGAGAAAAAGTATGAATCCCTTTCGAATATTTAGTGTAATTGTCCTCTTCGGGCTGATCTTAAGTGCATGTGCGCCCTCCACGCCTAAGACACCCGAAGTCATCGTCCCATCCGCCACCCCTGAGCCCGTAGAACCCACGGCTACCCCTGTACCCGAAGGATTGGTAACCAGTGTGGAGGATGTACGTAAAGCCACTATCCAGATTGAAGCCCAGGGGACATTTGTTGACCCGGAATTCGGCACATTATATAACGTAGCAGGACGTGGAAGTGGGTTGATTATTGATCCTTCAGGTATTGCGGTGACCAACAATCACGTAGTGACCGGCGCAGCGCTGCTGAAAGTCTTTGTTGCCGGAGAAAGCAAACCCCGCAATGCCAAAGTACTGGGGGTTTCGGAATGCTGGGACCTGGCTGTAATTGACCTGGAAGGTGACGGATATCCTTACCTGGAGTTTTACAAAGGGGAGGTTAAGCCGGGTTTGGAGGTTTACGCCGCGGGATTCCCCCTGGGCGATCCCGAATACACCCTGACGAAAGGCATTGTTTCCAAAGCCAAAGCCAGCGGAGAAGTCTCATGGGCATCCGTGGACTCGGTGATTGAACATGACGCCCGTATTCGGAGAGGGAATTCCGGAGGACCGCTCGTCAACAACGAAGGCAAAGTTGTCGGTATTAATTATGCTGGAAACGACCAGTACGACTATAACTTTGCTATCAATGCTCAGGATGCTCTCTCAGTTATCGAAACGCTTCGTTCCGGGAAAGATTATGAATCCATTGGCATCAACGGACAGGCTGTAGTTTCTGAAGATGGCAGTCTCAGCGGGATATGGGTGGCTTCGGTGAAATCCGGGTCGCCTGCCGATAAAGCCGGCTTGCAGGGTGGAGACATCCTGACCCGCATGGAAGGGCTGATTCTGGCAACCGACGGCACGTACTCCGATTACTGTGATATTCTACGCAGTCATCAACCGGACGATACACTTTCTATTGAAGTATTAAGATTTTCTACCGGCGAAGTGCTTGCTGGACAACTGAACGGACGCGCCCTGGAGACCAGTTTTTCCTTTGCCAACACTCTGGGAGATGATGTTTCAGGGCAAACCAGTGGAAGTTACGATGAGTATGTTACCGTCACCGATGACTATCAGTCTATTCAGGTCAACATCCCCAGCGCATGGAGCGAGGTAGACGGTTCGCCGTGGATTTCTAATGGTGACGTGATTGGCGCTTCCATTACCGCCGCGGCGAATCTGGAAGCATTCAACAACACTTTTAATGAATCCGGTGTATTCTTTGGCGTATCGGACGATATCGCCAAACTGGGCGGCTACATTCAATTGCTGGATGTTTACCGCGGATCATTCAAAGCCAGTTGCGAGTACGGCGGGCGTTACGATTATAAAGACAGTGCCTTTGAAGGCGCATATGATGTGTTCCAGAAATGCAGTGGTTCTGCCAATACACTGGTCGTCCTCGCCGCCCGCCCGCAACAGTACAAGACATCCATGCTGGTCACCGTTATGGTCAACATGACCAACGATCAGGATGCCGCCGCGTTTGATGAGATTCTGCGCACTTTTGATGTCATTGGAACTCTTCCATAATTCCATAAAAGGATTTGTCTTTTACAAAAAGCCGAAGCGTCCGCTTCGGCTTTTTGATTCATTCAAACCGTGCTATCATGAATCATCTCCACACGAAAATGAAGGATGAACCCCATGACTGCGTTCTCACCGAAACTTGTATCCTTTTACGATTCCAGCGCGCTTTCTCTGGATCTAAGTGGAGGCAAAGGGGCAAATCTGGCAAAACTGGCGCAAGCAGGGTTTCCCGTACCTCAAGGAATGATCCTGACCACCCCAGCCTACCTTGAGTTTGTTCTGCATAACCAGCTGGAAGACTTCATCCGCTCCACCATAGCCTCGCTTTCCAATCCAACATTGGAGGAATTGGAGAAAGCCTCAGAAGCCATCCGCGCTCAATTCCGGCGAGGGCAATTTCCTGACCACCTCAAACAAGAGTTGCTGAGTGCCTATCAGCGCATGGGGATGCCCCCCGTTGCCGTGCGCTCTTCAGCAACCACTGAGGATTTACCCGATCTGTCTTTTGCGGGTCAGCAGGACACCTTCCTGATTGTGCGGGGAGAAACCTCTCTGCTGAAAGCCACCATTAAGTGCTGGAGCAGTTTATGGACGGCGCGCGCCATCGGCTACCGTTTGCGCAATCAACTGCCACAGGAAAATCTGGCTCTGGCGGTGATCGTCCAGTCCATGGTGGAAAGCGAAGTTTCCGGCGTCATGTTTACCGCTAACCCGCTGACCGGATTAAGGCGCGAAGTGGTCATCAATGCCATTTTAGGGCTGGGGGAAGCCCTGGTTTCCGGTCGCAGTGAGCCCGATGAATATCTCGTTCAAGTTTCCCCTGCAAGAATTATTTCCAAACGGTTAGGCGCAAAAGCCCTGTCATTGAAGAGTGAAAGCGAAGGCGGTTTACAGGAAGACATCTCCGACCGTTCCAGTCTGCCTGCTCTGAGCGACACCCAAATCCTTGCCCTGGCAGAGATGGGTAAACAAATTGAGCGGTTGTATGCCTTTCCTCAGGATATCGAATGGGCAATCCAGAAGGAACAGATTTACATTCTGCAATCCCGTCCCATTACTTCGCTTTACCCGCTCCCTGAAAACCTGCCTGAAGAGCCTTTACACGTCTTCTTCTCCGTTGGAGCGGTTCAGGGCATGTTAGACCCCATCACCCCCCTGGGGAGAGATACGTTTGCCATGCTGTTTGCCGCTGGTGCCGGATTGTTCGGCTATCGCTTTACTCATAAAACCCAGCGCGCATTGTTCTCAGCAGGTGAACGGTTATGGGCAAATATTACTCCCATCCTGCGCACAACATTTGGAAGGAAGGCAGCCTGTGGAGCGCTGGGATGGGTTGAGCCTTCCACACGCAACCTTCTCGAAGTGCTTTTGAGGGAACCGGGCTTGCAATCCCCGCACCCCATTGTGCGTCCCATCACCCGCTTACGGCTAGCCCGCTTTTTGATTCCCGTAGGTTTCAATGCCCTGCTCAATGTAATTGCTCCCCATCCCCGCCGGCGCCAGTTAGTTTCCAGAACAGAGGCTCTACTTCAGCAATTGGATACTCAATTTCAATCTCTTGAAGACCTGCCCCCCGCACAGGCTTTGGAACATGCGCTTACAATTGCTTCCGGATATGTAAAAAAGAACCTTCCTCATGTGTTTGTGCGACTGGTTTCAATTGTTGCCACAGGGGTCGCCTCTCTGAATCTCATCCGCATCCTCTGCAAGCACGTTCCAGAAGGGGCTGAAGGGCTTTCGCGAGAACAATGGACAGACCTTCCCCTGGAACTGACCCGCGGGCTTCCTTACAACCCCACCACAGAGATGGATTTGCAATTGTGGAAAATTGCCAGCAGGGCAAAGGAAGATCCGCTCTCAAACCAGATGCTCGAGCAAATGACAGCGACCGATTTAGCCCAGGCCTATCTTCAGCATGGCTTACCAGAAGAGTTACAGCAGTCCATTTCCCAATTCTTACAGCGGTACGGAAGGCGCGGGCTTGCCGAGATTGACCTGGGCAGAGAACGCTGGAAAGAAGATCCCACCCATATTTTTGAAGTGCTGAAAAGTTTCCAGAAAATCAACGCTCAGGATTTGACCCCCGAACAAGTCTTTACCGGCGGAGAAGAAAAGGTTCGCAATGCTTTAAATCTGATTTTAAGAGGTGTTCGCCACACGCGGATGGGATTTTTCAAAGCGCACATCATTCAATTTTTAGCCAGCCGGCTACGTGCATTAATGGGCATGCGAGAGTACCCCAAATTCTTTGCTGTGCGGTTGATGGGGGCTATTCGGGATACCTTGCTCCACATCGGCGAGCAATTTGTTCAACAAGGTTTCCTGCGCTCTGCTGATGATGTGTTTTACCTGACTTACGATGAACTTGCCGAATTTTCTCAGCATCCAGAAGACAGCCAATGGCGCGAAATCATCACACAACGACGCCATACGTTTGAACGCGAGAAACGCCGCAGGCAAATTCCCCGCCTGTTGCTCAGCGATGGACGGGTTTTTTATGATGGAATTGCCAACGCAGAAACCACCCATGCACGTATTCCAGGAAACCCGGTTTCGCCAGGCGTGGTTGAAGGGAAGGTACGGATAGTCCTCAACCCCAAGGAAGCCAATTTGCAACCCGGAGAGATTCTGGTTTGTCCCGGCACCGACCCTTCCTGGACGCCGTTGTTCCTCTCGGCAGCCGGGCTGGTGATGGAAGTTGGCGGGATGATGACGCATGGTGCGGTGGTTGCCAGAGAATACGGCATCCCGGCAGTGGTGGGAGTAGCACGAGCGACACAGCGCTTGAAAACCGGTCAACGCATCCGCGTTAACGGTTCTACGGGATGGATTGACCTGCTGGAAGAAGAGCCTTAATCGGCAGAAACAGGCACAGTTTCGCGTCCGGGCAGGCGTATCTGGCGGGCAACGATGAAGTTCAGTACCGCAATCAACGCCCCGAACAGGAAAACATACTGGTATCCGAAGGCATTCCAGATCACTCCGCCCAGCAACGCCACCGAGATGGAAAATACGTGGTCAATGGTTACACCAGCGGTGAGCGTAGTTTGGACATGCTCAGGGCTCTTGGCAATCTTCCTCATGTAGGTTGCCCGTGCCATGGAGACCGACATCAACATTTGATCCAGCAGGAAGCAGATGATGGTGAGAAGAAGGGCAAGGTTTTCGGGCAGGAAAGAGCGCGAAAAGCCGTAACCAATGCAGACAAAGGCTAACAGCACCGCCTCAGCGGTAAGGACAAAGCGCTCGCCGTAATGATCAATCAGCCAGCCAAGGAAAGGCTGGAAAATGATACCGATAATTCCGCCGATGGTGAAGAGCGTACCCATCAACTGCGTGGGTTGCTGGAAGATGGAAACCAGCACCCAGGGCGCAAAGGTCACAAAAATTTGCTTGCGAGAACCGTAGAGAACCACCAGCGCATAGTACAGGCGATACTCTTTATGAAGTTTCAGGAAAACCCCCGAAGGTTGGGGACGCCCCCTGTCCATCAGAAGCATCAGCAACGTGGCAAGGAACAAAGCCACCGCCACAATGGTAAAGGTAATTTTGAAATTAAAGTTAAGGAATCGAAAGCCCAAAGCCACCAGGAAACTGCCCAGAATAGCCGCAAAGTTGCGGATCGCATTTAACTGCCCTAAACGACGCCCGGTTTGTCCTTCGTGCGCCAGTTCCATGCCGATGGTGGGCGAAAGTGGCAGAAAGAGATGCATTCCCATGCTGTAAATGAACAGCCAGATGGACATCACCGCGTAACTAGTGGTGAAATATCCCAGTAGAAGCGCGCCGATGGCGCTCAGCAGAAATGAGAAAGCGCTCAAGCGGCGACTGCACAGAAACCACAGAAGAGCAGAGACAAAAACGACCAGGAAACCGGGAAGTTCGCGGGGAAACTCAAGAAATGAGCGCTGAAATCCGGTCAGTGAAAAGCGCGATTCCAGAAAGTTGTTGAACGTGGA
This sequence comes from Anaerolinea thermophila UNI-1, assembly GCF_000199675.1. GTDB lineage: Bacteria > Chloroflexota > Anaerolineae > Anaerolineales > Anaerolineaceae > Anaerolinea > Anaerolinea thermophila. The sequence continues at coordinate 1,000,555 of NC_014960.1, read as the reverse complement.
ATCGTAAATACTGTACGCCATTCCCGCTAAGAGGGAAACCGTGGCAAAAATTTTCAGGTTTTGCGGCGCTTGCTTGAAGCGAGTCAGCAATGACATGACGATGAGCCTCCAAAGGATAAATTAGAAGGGAATACTTTCTTCCCCTTTTCGCCAGGAATATCCCTTATTGTACATCGGTCACCTTACTGGCAAGGGTAAATTCTCCGGCGATTCTGCCGCGCAGGTGCGCCAGCGCCAGGGTCATCATCTGAACGGGTAAAATTTCCATCAAAGGACGCACATGAATGTTTAAAGGTTGCAGGTGGAAGACTTCATCCTGCGCAGATTCTCCTGCCAACTGCGCCCTGCCCTGTAAGCGGTTGACCTCATTTACCAGGTTACGGTGCAAGGCTCGCGTGGGTTCTTCGCCTTCAAAGACCAGCACAAACAGCCGCGGGGAAATTAACTCAAACGGACCATGGCGGAAAGCCGCGGCGCTCATCCCTTCGGCAGGGATTTTGACCGACTCTTTGGTGATCAACCCGGCAGTTTCGGCGCTCGCCAGCGAAACCCCACGCCCGGCATAAATGACATGCTCAATGCCCTGCAATATGCCCGCCAGGTGGTTAACGTGGTCATCCACACGAGAAAGATAGGCTTCCATTTGGAAAGCAGTGGCTTCCAGACCTCTTTGTAATTGCAAAAGGTCATTCCCTAAAAAGGCTTCACCCAGCAGTGCCAGAGAAGTCAGGGTTGCCACATACGTTTTGCAGGACACGGTTGCCTCTTCGCCAGCATCCGTGAGAACCAGCGTCTCCGCCGTCTGCGCCAGCGGACTTTCCGGGGTGTTGGTCACGCCCAGAATGGGAGAAGGATTCCGCTTAATCAGTTCCACCACTTCAGCACTACGCCCGGATTGAGAGACCACAACCAGCAAATCCTCCGGCTTCACCCACTCTGCGCCATAATGGAGAAGTTCACCGGTTTCTACCCATAACGTCTGGATACCGGCGTCCAGCAGGCGATACCACAAAGGAATCAAAGCATAGAGAGATGATCCCATTCCCGTCAGCACTACCCGCCGATATTCCCCAGAGCGCAGACGATGAACGACCTGCTCCAGCGAGGGTGTCATCCCCCAGCGGTTCAGGGTGTTCAGCACGGCTTGCGGCTGTTGCAAAATATCTTCACGGTATGCCATGTTTCCTCACAGCACAGCGCGGATATAGGGACGGTTGATCTGCCATAATTCATCCAGGATTTGCTCTGCGGCTTTCGCCGAATGAATGACCGGGTCAATCAACAAGGCTTGGAGTGCCAGTTCTTTCGAGCCGCGCATGGCGGCTTCAACGCTCAACTGCTGAATGTGGGCTTGCACACTGCACAGCGCGGCAATGCCCGCCGGGAGATTGCCCACCGTACAGGGATGCACACCATGAGCATCCACCACTACCGGCACTTCCACTGCGCAATCTTCAGGCAGGTTGTGAATGGCGCCCCGGTTGTACACCACGCCCGATTCAATCCAGCGCTTTTGATTATGAAGAATGCCGGTAATTACCGCTACCCCGCGCTCGCCCGAGGGCTGGAAGAAATCGGCAGGGGGTTCTGCGCCGCTCAAAACGCCGTCAATGGTGGTTTTTAACCACACACGATAGCGTTCGTCATCATCGAAATCATAACCCTCTTCACCCGCCTCCCAGCCATACGCCAGATACTCGCCAATATGGTCATCGGAACAGGAAGGGTACAGTCCAAAGGCGCGAAACAGGCGGCGGCTCAAGGGCATGAAAGCGGGATCAAAGGTCTTTTCTTTTTCCCGCAAAAGCGGGTACAAATCCTCGCCGGTTTGGCGGCGGCGAATCTGCAGGAACCACTGGAAATGATTCAGCCCCGCCGCCCATACATCCACCTCTTCGGCAGGCAGTCCCATGATGCGGGCAACATCATCCCGCCCCATGAAGACACCGTGACACAGCCCAATGGCTTGAATACGGCTGTACTTGCCCAGCGCGTAAATGATGCGGCTTTCGGGATTGGAGAAATTAATAAACAAGGCATTAGGACACAATTCCTCCATATCCCGAATAATGTCCATGATGATCGGAATGGTGCGCAGGGTGAAGAACAAGCCACCCGGACCGCCATTCTCCCCCAGGGTATGGCGCACACCATATTTCTTTGGAATCTCAAAATCCAGTTTCCAGAGGCGGGTGCGTTCCAGGGCAATACTGTTCACAACGAAACCTGCACCCGGCAGGGCTTCACGGCGGTTCAGCGTGCGGGAGATTCTCAAGCCAGCGCCACTGCGCTCATTCATCAGCAGAGCCAGACGGTACATGCGTTCCAGATATTCAGGGTCAATATCTACCAGCACCAGTTCACTGCCCTTGAGTTCCTGCGTACTGAACAAATCCCGGAACATGCTCAATCCAAAGGACATGCTCCCCGCACCGATAAAGACAATCTTTGTTGTGTTCATCCTACCTCCCTCCATCGCTTATCAACTTATCCCTTAATGGCTCCAGCGGTGACGCCGCGAATGAATTGCCGTTGGAACAACACATAGAATAACAGCGTGGGCAATGCCACAATGGTCGCACCCGCCGCGGTCAGGGTGTAATCGGTAGTGTACTTACCCTGGAACATTGCCAGTCCCAATGGCAAAGTACGCAAGCCTTCTTTAGTAATCATCACCAGCGCCAGAAGGAAATCGTTCCATGTCCAGATAAAGAACAACACTGCCATGGTCCACAGCCCCGGCAGGACCATGGGAATCATCACATGCCAGAAGGCTTGCCAGTCGTTACAGCCATCCACACGGGCGGCATCTACAAGATCCCGGGGGATACCGGAAAAGAATCCGCGCATCCAGAAACTGCCAAAACATACACTCATACCGATTTGGGGGAGAATCAATGCCCAGTAGGTATCGGTCAAATGCGCCGCCCGCAAACTGTAATACAGCGGGATGATATAGGCTTCGGTCGGCACCATTAAGCCAATGAGGAACAGGAAAAACAGCCCATTTTTAAAGGGGAATCGCAGTTGTCCAAAGGCATAACCGGTAAGCAGGGAGAGCAGACAAGACACCCCCACAACACTCAATGTGACAATCAGACTGCTCTTGAAGTAAGTGCCAAAGTGGGCTTGCGTCCACGCCCGCAGGAAGTTTTCCCAGTGCAGTTGTTGGGGAAGCGCAAAAGCATTGCCCAATTCACCCGGGGATTTCAAGGCAGTGACAAAGATGAGCATGAAAGGTAGCACCGCCAGCAGCAAACCCAGTGTCAAGAAGAAATAAGCAGGGACACTGCCCAGGATGCGACGGGCATTCACAGCAGGATTGACAACGCTCATTCTTTCTCCCTATGCAAAGGATTCCTCATCCTGCGCACGCTGAAGCCGCAGGATGAAATAAGAAATAACCAGAATCAGTACAGTAAGCAGAACGGCGATGGCAGCAGCATACCCCACGCGATTAATGACAAAGGCATTGCGGTACAGATACATACCCGCCACCAGCGTAGCGTTTCCCGGACCACCGCGTGTGGTCACAAAAACCAGGTCAAAGATGCGGATAGCAGCGATGAGGGTAGAAATAAGCGCCACCAGCAATTGATTGCGCAAGCCGGGCAGGGTGATGTACCAGAATTGCTGAAACAATCCCGCGCCATCAATACGGGCAGCATCATAAAGCGCAGTAGAGATATTCTGAATACCGGCGAGGAAAAGCACCATACAAAAGCCATACTGCGCCCAGGTACCCACAATACCCACTGCAGTCAATGCCCAGTCAAAATCTCCCAACCAGGGGCGCGCCCATGCTCCCAATCCGACTGAACGCAAAAACTGGTTAAGCGCACCATACTGGGGATGATAAATCCAGCGCCAGACCATACCGATGACCACACTCGCCATCACCTGAGGGAAAAACAATCCGGCGCGGTAAAACGCCATGCCGCGTAAAGGAGCATTGGTGAGTAAAACCGCGAAAAACAAACCCAATACAATAGCAAGAATGGAATAAAAGAAAATAAATGCCAGGTTGTTAAACAGAGCATTGAGAAATACTGAATCCTGAAAAAGATTCAGGTAATTTTGCAAGCCAAGAAATTGGGGGGAGGACAATCCATTCCAATCGGTAAGGCTGTAGTAAGCAGTTTGAAGGATAGGATACAGGACAAAAATCCCATAGATTACCAAAGCAGGGAAAAGGTAAAGGTAAGCAGTGCGATTGAAAGAGCGGTTCATGCGATTTCCAAGCCGGCAAAAACTTTTTCAAAAGAGAAGAGTGCCTTCCGAAAGGCAAGCCATCCGGAAGGCACTCCAATCCCCATTCACACTACGGATTGCGAGTCTTAAGGTAAGCAGCGTAGTCCGCTTCTACCTTTTGCACGAACCCTTCAGGGGTGATCTTCAAAGCCATCAATTCGGCAAAAGCCGCCACAATCGTGTCGTAAAAGGTGGGAGTTGCCCAATCGAGGTAATGCCCAACCAGGTCATTCTCATTCAGGTACGCCCAGGCCTTGAGCAAATCCACAAAGAGAGGATCGGCGTCTTTCACTTCCACCTTGCCCACCGGCACAATGCCCTTTTCTGCCCACAACTGCGCGGCACGGTCGGAGACCATCCAGTCAATGTACTGTGCCGCCAGTTCTTCATTGGCCGTGCCTTTACGGATGGCAAAAGCCGTTGAAGTGCCACCCGTGGACATACGCTTGCCGCCCTCTTCGAGCGGGGGCATGAGGAAGAAACCAAACTTACCCGGAGCCTGAGCAATGGCATCCCCGCTGATCCACGAACCGGTGATCATCATGGCGCCCTGACCGGAGCGGAACGCCGCCAGAGAGTCATCATAGCCGATGCCAGAAAAATCGGGGGTGAAATAGCCTTTCTTGACCCATTCCTGCATCTTGGCAGCGGCTTCCACATTGGCAGGGATATTGAAACTTACATTGTTGCGCCCGTAGATGAAATCATCCAGGTAAGCGCGGTCAATCTTGAGGTTCTGAATCTCGGCAAAGACGTGGATATTCACAAAGCCGTCCAGGCTTCCGTAATTGATGGGGACAATGCCTGCTGATTTGAACTTTTCCAGTGCGGCTTCAAACTCGGCAAAAGTCTTGGGGACGGTGACACCGGCTTTCTCGAAATGTTCTTTGTTATAGAACACGCCAACCAGTTCTGCCGTAATCGGCACGCCATACAGGTTGCCCTCACCAAGGGTCTTGCCATCGGGGGTGAAACTGTTGCGCGCCACAATGCCGGGGGAGAGTTTCTTATCCCAGCCATATTTTTTGGCATAGGGCGTTAAGTCCACCAACAGATTGGCGGCGACCAGGGCGCCCATATCGGAATAGCCCTGATTAATCTGGGCGACATCGGGGCCATCGGCGGCACTCAACCCCAACTTAGCGCGCGATTTCATCTGATCAAAGGTCATGGTTTCGCGCTCAATCTTCACCCCGGGATGAGATGCTTCAAACTCGGCGATCAGGGTTTTGGCGACTTCATCTTCGGTCGGGTTGACCAGAATATCCCACACTTTCAGCGTCACCTGTTGAGGTTGCTCCGCTTTGGTGGGCTCTGCAGGTTGCTGGGGGGTTGCAGCAGGGGTGCACCCCGCCAGCAAACCAAACACCAGCAAAACGACCAGCATTGAATGAACAAACCGATTCATGTTTTCCTCCTCTTGACTTCAAACTGATACCATACTGCTTTCCCCAAACTCCTTACTTGCACATGAAGGATTCAGGAAAACTTTTGAAGCAGATAATAATTTGCTGTAACCCGTAAGAGTTTCACCATGGCCCCCAAGACTCCTGCTCGATACCCCAAACGGGACGGAAGGAGCGCAGGTTGAACAGGAATTACCCCCGCCAAACGCTGCAGGATGGGCTCAATCAGCAAATCGGCAGAATTTGAGACACCACCGCCCAGCAAAATGACCTCAGGGTCGATGACCAGTTGAATAGCAGCAATGGCTTGGGCAAGATAATCCACCGTTTCATCCACCACCTCGGTTGCCCAGCACTCGCCCGCCCGTGCCGCTTCAAACACGTCTTCAGCGGTCAAAGATTCCAGCGCCTCAACCGGGCGCACCGCCTTCAGTCTTTGCCGTGCACGCTCGGCAATTCCGGTTCCCGAAGCCAACCGTTCCAGCGCGCCAAACCCTTCCAGTGGCTTTCCTAAAAAAGTGCGGTCAGGCACGAGATACCCAACTTCTCCCGCCATAAAGTGCGTGCCAGCATACAAACACCCATTGACAATCACCCCCGCGCCAATGCCTGTACCCACAGTGATCAGTACCAGCGTATTGGCATCCTGCCCGGCGCCGAACCACAATTCTCCCAACGCCGCAAGGTTTACATCATTTTCCACCACCACCGGCAAACCAAAATAGCGCTCTAAACGAGGACGCAGGGGGAAATCATTCCAGTTCAAGGCTGGTGCCAGACTAACCTCGCCGCTTTCCGGATGAACCACGCCGGGCACTCCCACCCCCAAGCCCAGCAAGTGCTTCCCGGAAGAAGCGGCGATGGAACTGAGGTTTTCGAGCAGGTTCACCAGCAGGGAGTAACTATCCTCCCCATGGGTCATATGCCCGGTGACATTGACCTCATGGAGAATGTTGCCTGCAAGGTCGGTAATGGCGCCATGAATTTTTGTGCCTCCCAGATCTACCCCCACAACCAGATGACCGGATGCATTAAACTCAAGCAGTTCTCCCCGCCTGCCCCCAGTAGACACACTGGTCTGAGATGGGCGAATCAGGTCTTCAGCGAGCAAATCGTCCACCAAACGCATGACAGTGGGGAGCGAAACCCCCAAGCGGTTAGCCACCTCCACACGAGAGATAGGCGCATACTGGCGAATCACCTCCAGCACAGCGGAGCGATTGATGGCTCGCATTTCATTAGCAGTTATGGTTGCAATGGTTCGCATGACTGAAAGTTAAGAAAGTAATTAATTGTTAATAAGTATTGTATCTCCCCTTCAACAAATGTCAAGAAGAATTTTTTACTGAAATCTGGCACATCCCTTGCACGTGTTGTTCCTGGATTGTGTCCATTTTCAGTCCACAAATAAGGAACCCCGTGAACGATGCTATAATTTCTTAAAAGCCAAACCGCCATGAACACACTCTTTCAATCGCTCCTTGGTTTGTTGATTGCCCCTCCGGGCAATCTGATCTACCATCTGGTGCTGGCATTTGTGGTATTTGCCACCCTGCAAGTTGCCCTGATAGCCCATCGCAGCCACTCTCCCGAAGGTAGCGGTCGGTTACTCCTGGGGTTGAACCTGCTTTTGGTTGGACAGTTGGGGTTGTTCATTGCCAGCGGTCTGGCCTGGCAAGGGGTGATTTCTTCCACCCTTCTTCTGCCGGTGCTGGATCGAGTCGTTCTGTTCTGGAGTGTGGTATGGCTGGGGTGGCTCTGGCTCTATCCAACCCCTTCCCGTGTGGGAGATATTCTTGCCGGAGTGCTCAATCTGGTAGCAATATTTCTTTTCCTGTTGTTCTACACGACATGGCAACAGGAAGGCAGCGGTGTACCCTTCAATGGGTCATGGCAGGATTGGAGTATTACCCTGGTCATTCTGATCCTGCTGGTAGCAATTACTAATGGACTATTTTTCCAACGCAAGGATAACTGGGGGGCAGGAGTAGCCATGTTTGCGCTGATGGGTTTGGGGGCGCTTGCCCACCTGTATTTGCCCCCTACCGGAGAATACTTCTCGGGATATTTGCGACTGGGGTTTCTCGCCGGTCTGCCCCTGCTCCCCAGTCTGCTGATGTACATTCAACCCCCAAGCCAGGTGACTGAGTGGGAACCGGCAGAGCCAATGCCGGAAGACTACACCCACCCCGTTCAATCCCATGCACTGGACATTCGTATCATCCATTCCTGGCTGGACTTAAGCCTCATACAAGACAAAGAAAAACTATACAGTGGCATTGCCCGAGCGGTAGCGCAGACCATGCTGGCAGACCTGTGTTACATTGCCCGTATTCCCGAGAATGAATTTGCCCCCGTGCCACTCACAGGTGGGTATGATATGGTCAAAGATGAACCCATTCCACCTGTCTATATTGAGCGTGGCAAAATCCCCGCCATTACCGCCTCGCTCACCAAAGGGAAAAGTTTGCGGGTGAACTTCAACGAACTTGAATTACCCGAACTGGATGCACTGGCTCAGGCACTGGGATTGGAACGGGCGGGAAATTTCCTGCTCATCCCCCTGGAACACAATCATCAGCCCTGGGGCGCTCTCCTGTTGCTAACACCCTACTCTGGTCGAGTATGGACGGTGGAAGATACCACCTATCTGGCAACAGAAACCGATGAAATTGTGCGCCTGCTTCTGGAACGGGACAGAACTCCGCGCGGCGAGGATGAAGCCCTGCGACTGCGCCAGCAGAACACTCTCTTGCAACAGGAACTGGAACAATTGCGCCAATCCCACCAGAAGTTACTGGCAGAAGTGCAAACGCTCCGCGAATCTACACCTGCGGAAAGCCCCGCAGCAACAGCACAAATTGAAACCCTGTTGAAACATCAGCAAGAGATGGAAAAAATTCTGGAAGACCTGCGGACGGAAAACCGCCGCTTGAATGAGGCTTTACGCACGGCTCAGGCATCGCCGGCGGTTTCCGGGGACGCCGCGCAGTTGGAAAAAGAACTGCGCCTCACCCTGGAAGAAGTAGCCCACCTGCAAAATCAGTTAGCCAGGTCCAATCAGCGTGTTTTAGAACTGGAACGGCGGCTGAACCTTTCCACCAGCGCTACCCAGGATGACACCGAAGCCATTGCGGTACTGATTCAGGAACTGCGTCGCCCGATGTCGGCAGTGATGGGCTACACGGACTTACTGCTCGCCGAAACGGTCGGCATTCTGGGGGGCTTGCAGCGGAAATTCCTCGAAAAAGTGCGCAACGCCACCGAACAAATGCGTGCCTTGCTGGACGATCTTATTCAGTTAACTTTGTTGAATCGCGGACCTCTGGAACTGGTTCAGCAAACGGTGGAACTGGACCAGGTACTGGACGATGTACTGGGAGATATGGGCTCGTTACTGAGCGAAAAAGAGATTCAAATCTCCATGGAATTACCCGAACACCTGCCTCCCGTTTATGCTGACCGGGATGCTCTGCATCAAATCCTCATCGAATTACTGAAAAACGCTATTCAGGTTACCCCGCCCCGATATGAGATTCGCCTCAAAGCCATCCTCCAGCAAGAGGATAGCAGTCATTTTGCCGTACTGCAGATCACCGATCATGGCGGAGGGATTCCCTCCAAAGACTTACCGAAAGTGTTTTCCCACCGGAAAGATGCTGTTCTGCCCGGAGTCGCCGATAGTGGTATAGGGCTTTCAATTGCCAAGACACTGGTAGAAGCCCACGGTGGACGTATTTGGGTAGAGAGCAACATGGAACAGGGAAGCACCACGTTCAGTATTTTGCTTCCACTGCGTGCGGTTGGAGCAAAGGAGACACCGGAAGAATGAGCGGCGTCAGGCAACTGTTTTCGGGACTGCTTACGGGATTGCTCTCTACCATTCTTGCGCTGGGAGCACTTTCGCTTTCCCTGGCAGAGGGAGGTAAGGTTCAGATTCTGCCCACGGTCACCGAAACATCTCTCCCCAGCACACTGCCGCCGGGTCAACCCAGCCCAACCCCGTACCCAACAGCCACTCCGCTTCCACCCACACAATGCCCCCCACCGCAGGGTTGGGTGCCTTATGAGATTCAAGGTGGCGATACACTGGTGGATTTAGCCGCCCGTTTTCAAATCTCCATAGAAGATTTAAGCAAAGCCAATTGCCTGTTTACCTCACAGTTAACCCCGGGGACAGTCATCTTCGTCCCCCCATTACCCACCCCCACCGCTACCCTTACCACCGAACCGGAACGCCCCACCGCCACGCAACCTCAACCCACCGTCAAAGTGTGCGGTCCCCCTCCGGGGTGGGTGATTTATATTGTTAAACCCGGGGATACCCTTTACCGTCTGAGCCGTATCCTGAGCGTCAGTGTGGCAGATTTGCAACTGGCAAACTGTCTGAGCAATCCCAGCGCCATTCAGGCAGGGATGCCGCTGTATGTACCTTTCCTGCCCATTACCCCCACCTTTACCCCCACGCACACGCAGACTAAGACACCGGTACCCCCCAGTGCTACGACACTACCTCCCTCGCCAACCCGTACCCCGACCGCTCTTCCGCCATCCCTTACACCAGTTCCACCCACCTCAACCTTCACCCCTGAGCCGCCTACTCCTACCTTTACCTCCACGCCGGCGCCTTCGGATACTCCCCTTCCCAGTGATACCCCCTCACCTACACCCTAGACGAGAATCCCTGTGAAAAAAGTACTGGTATTTATTCTGACCCTCATTTTTATCACCCAGGCATGCAGTTTACCCATGCAGGCAGTGGAAATTGCCTCTTCCACCCCCATTGCTCCGGGTAAATCATACCAATTTGTCACCCCGGCGCTGGATGCTACTGCTACCCCCACCCCCTTCCAACCCTTGCCCATCACCCCAACTCCCATCCCTACCGCTACTCCCACGCCTGAACCTACCCCAACCCTGGGCATTGAAGCCCCGGATGTGCAAATGCCCCAATCTCCGTTTGGCATTCCAGCCGGGGGAGCCGTCTCCGGCGATGTGGTGAATATCCTTATCCTCGGTTCGGATGCCCGCCCGGGTGGAGGGTTTCGCACCGATGTCATTGTGCTGGTCTCCGTTCACCGCAACGACAACACGATTCGCATGGTGTCTTTCCCTCGTGATTTGTATGTGGACATTCCCGGCTGGATGACCAATCGCATCAATACTGCCTTTGCCGCAGGTGGATTTAACACCCTGGCATATACCTTTGAATACAACTTTGGTGTTCGTCCGACTTACTACGTGATGACCAATATGCAAGCCTTTGTCAGCATCATCGACAGCATGGGCGGGATCAACGTCAAGGTACGCAAGTCGCTTTCAGATAAGTGTGATTTACCCTGGGCGGATGGGCGTGGCTACTGCACCATCGAAGCCCCTGCCACCGTCCCAATGGATGGCAAAACTGCCCTGTGGTACGTCCGCTCCCGATATTCCTCCAGCGATTTCGACCGTTTACGCCGCGCGCAGGAAGTGCTGTACGGCATCTTCCAAAAATTGATGAGTTTGGACGGCATCAGTCGAGCACCTGAAATTTATGCCGCATATGCCAACTCGGTGGAAACCAATCTCACCCTGGACACGTTGATTACACTAGCCCCTGTAGCCCAGGAAGTGATCCAGAACCCTGAGCGGATTCAACGGTATGCGCTCTCTCCGGCAGAAGCCGCTCCCTACATTACACCGGAAGGGGCATGGGTCTTATGGCCAAATTTGTACGCCATTCGAGCCATCGTGTACGAAGCAGTGTATCGCTAAAAATTCATCCTCTGGAAAATTTGACAAAAAAACATCCACGGGGTAGACTAATCTCACCTATACGCAAAGGTTAAGGAGTCCCCATGACACCGGAAACCCCATCTTCCCCGGTTGCCCACCTGACGGTGCACACACCATTGATGCCAGCCATTCTGACGTGGGAAATTTACCTGAAAGATCAGGGGAGGTCACCTCATACCATCAAAGCCTTCATGGGGGATCTCAATTTGCTGGCATCTTTTCTGCCACCCGATCGCACGCTGGGTTCTATTACCACACAGGACTTGAATCATTTTCTGCAGTGGCTGGAAAAAGGGCGCGGCATTCCCTGCAGTCCGAAGAGTTTGGCAAGGCGCATCACCTCCATCAAAGCCTTTTTCCGCTGGCTTCAACGCAGTGGCGTCCTGCTCAATGACCCCGCCCTGCGCGTCATTCAGCAGTCGGTCATCAGCCCCTTACCTGAAGTGCTAACCCCCGAAGAGGTTGAAGCAGTGCTGGAGGTAGCGCGTAACTGGCGCTCGCGCTCCAAGCCCGATGCCCGCCCCTATACGCTGGTGAAACTCTTACTGGAAACAGCCATCAAGAAGAGTGAGTGTCTCGCGATTACCCGCAATCATATTGACCCGGAGGGGAAAGAAGGCCCGGTGCTCTATGTGCGCTATGCCAGCCCATCAAACCGATACAAAGAGCGCAACCTGCCCCTTTCAGAGGAATGGATTGAGGCTTATCAGGAATACCTCGCCCAGTATCAGCCTGCCGATCAAATTTTCCCCTGGTCGCCGCGACGGTTGGAATATATTCTGGAAGACTTGAGCGAAGCGGCGGGACTTGCCAAACACCTCTCCTTCGACATGTGCCGCTGGACCAGCGCCTTGATGGATTGGAAAAACGGCATGGAAGGGGATCAAATCCGCCAAAAACTGGGCGTTTCCAAAATTCAGTGGCGCGAAATTTCCATGAAACTGCGCCAACTGGCGGAACAGGAAAGTTAACCTGCCTCCCGCCTGATCTGCAAGCGATACACGCTCCTCGTTTCGGGAGTGACTCTCCAGCGGTGATCCAGCCGAAAGCCGGGAATCCACACCACCTCATCCTGCGCAAATACCAGAGGCCAGCCGCTACGTAACCGCCGGGGAAGCCCCACATCTACCCAGAAATCAGAAACCTTCCGCGACTTTCCCCCCATTCCCAGCGGCTGAAAGCGCTCTCCGGGCCGAAATGGACGCACTTCCAAAGCCTCTCCCAGAGCATCGCCACTTATAAAGGCTTCCCACCGGCTGACCTCGTCCCATGAGTCGGGTAGAACGTCCACCCTCTGCACCTCTATACTCCAACCATTGGGTAGTACTAGGCTACCGGGCACCGGAAGGACATACTGCGCCTGTGGCGGCATTTGAGGGAAATCTGAAGGCAGGCTCTGAATAAAGGTTTCATCATCCACAATGAGATGTTCTCCCTCCAACCTCAACCCCAAACCTGCCACAAGGTGAATATGGCGCGATTGCGTAGGTTGCTGGACAAACTGCATTGCCCGATTCACCGTATCGAAATCCAGATCACGAAGCGCAGGGCGAAGCAATGACAAAGACCAGCGCAACACCTCCCGTTGCAATGCCGGTGAAAGGGACTGCACCCGCTCCCGCGAAAGCACAATCTGTTTCGAAGACTGCTCAAGAACACATTGATTCCAGGCTTGCTGAAAAGCATTTTCGAAAACATCATCCTCTTCTGCCAGAAGTGTGGATAACCGCCAGATAGCTTCTTCCACCCGCGGATTAACTTGCTTAAGTAACGGGAGAACTTCATTGCGCAAGCGGTTGCGGGTAAAACGCACATCCCGATTGGAAGGGTCTTCCAGCCAGGTCAACCCCCGCTCATGGCAGTAAGCCAGTACTTCTTCGCGCCAGATGGAAAGCATCGGGCGCACCAGGGGGGTGGTGGTAGAAAACTGATTCAAGAACCCCCGATATGGCATCCCCGTCAACCCTTTGTGCCCGGTGCCGCGAATCAGATGCATGAGGACAGTTTCCACCTGGTCGCTCGCCGTGTGCGCCACCGCCACCGCCTGCGCCTGAACCTGATGAGCCACGGAGAAAAGGAAACTGTAGCGTGCCTCTCGGGCGGCTTCCTCAATGGACATTCCCTGTTCTTTCGCCATAGCCAGGACCTCCCCCTGCCCCAATTCCACGCGCAGTCCTCGCTGTTGGGCTTGCGCACACACCCAATCCGCCTCACTCTCTGCTTCGGGGCGCAGGCGATGATTGAAGTGCGCCACAATCAGGTTGAAACCGGCACGATGAAGCACATCCAGCAGGCACAAACTATCCGCACCCCCAGAAACTCCAAGCACCAGAGGGGACTCCGGAGAAATGCGACATCGTTCTTGCGCGTTGTGCAACACCCGTTCTTCAAGTGACATGATAAAAGATTATAAACCGTTTCTCTTAACCTTAAATTCAAGAATGCTATAATCAAACTGACCAGGAGTAAATACGTCCCATATTGATTTCAGGACTTAAATATGCATTCCCCTGTTATTGGCATTTTGATTTATCCGGGAGATCCGTTCTGGATTCAAACCTATGAAGCCATTCAGCGCGCCAACGAAAAAGTAGGCGCTGAACTGAAGGTGTTTAACTTCGCTGAGACCTTTCAGGTTGCCCGGTCTTACGATCCCTATGCCGTAGCCGAAGAAATTCTCGCCCACCGGTTGGATGCTCTTATCTCCACCATTCTTCCCCGCGCCACTACCGAAACCCTGTTGAAAGCCGGGTTACCCGTCATCCAGTTGGGAGAAACCACCCTGCGTCACCCTTTGCTGGTGACCCCCATTGGACTGCGCGAGGCAGCCAATCTCGCCGGAGAATTCATTGCCAAACAATTAAACGGTAAAGGACGGGTGGTATTCGTAGGGGCTTTTCTGGAAGACCCTCTCGAAGAAGACCGCGGTGAAAGTCGTCTGGAAGGCTTCAGCATCGCCATGAAGTCCTTCCCGGATATTCACATGGAAGTGGTCGGCGCCTACTGGAGTTATGCCCCTGCCTGCGAAGCACTGCGAGAGGCTTTTCGACACCTTAGGGGACCTGTAGATGCCATCTTTGGCGCTTCGGACTGGGTGGCGCTGGCGGCGCGGGATGTCGGGCATGAGATGGGTGTCCTTTCCCCACACACCCTGCTGGTGGGACTGAATGGTGACCCGCTGGCACTGGAAGCCATTGCCAATGGCACAATGACGGCAACAGTGGAAACCTGCGCGGAAGATTTTGGGGCTCGCGCTTTGTTTGTTGCCCGCGATGCTGCCAGTGGCTTACCCTTTCCACCGCATATTTACCACACCATTCGGCTGATCACTGCCGAAAATGTTGCTGCCACGGCAACCCGTAAACTGATTGCCATCGCCGGTTTGCCGAACCGTCTGGTGGGTTTTAACCGGGAAAATGAAGTCTTCCGCTTTCACCATCTTGAAACCAGCGCGCGCATTATTCAGAAGATTGGTGCTATTCTCGACCAGGAACAACTGGCGAGTACCATTGCTGAACTGATTCGAGAATCCTACGGCTTCAACGACGTCCAGGTTTATTTGCTTCATCAGGATACCCAAACCCTGCAACCGCTTATTGGTAATCAGGCGCAAATATCAGTCGAGCACAGTGGACTGCTTGATGAGGTGTTAAAGCGGAATGAAGCCATACTGATTCCGGATATTGCCTTCAGTCAGCGGTATCAACCTGACCCCAATTACCCTTGGATTCGCTCGCGAGTGCTTCTGCCCATTCACATTGCCCAGGAAGTCATCGGCGTGCTGGATTTACGCCGCGATCAACCCACCCCCTCCCTGCTTCAGCAACAACAGGGGTTACAACTTCTGGCGGATATGCTGGGGATCGCCATTCAAAATGCCCGATTGTACCAGGAAGCCCGCAATGCGCAAAATACCGCCGAACGTGCCAATCAGTTGAAAACGCGCCTGCTGGCAAATGTGGGGCACGAAATGCGCACACCGTTGAATGTCATTCTGGGCTATGCGCAGTCTGCGCTCAACCGCCACAAGCGCAGTGGACATCATGACACGGAACTTGAACGGGACCTGCAAATCATCTCTCAAAGCGGCGAGCATCTTTTACGCATGATCAACGATTTGCTCGACCTTTCCCGGGCAGAAATTGGTGCTTTGAACATGTACTTTGAGTGGATGGATCCGCGTCCCATCATCCTGGAAGCCTTCGAAACTTTTGCCCGTTCTGAAGAGCAAAACCCCTTCATCCGCTGGCGGGTGGAAATACCGGAACGTCTGCCCATCATCCAGGCAGATTCTGCCCGGCTCAAACAAATTTTACTGAACCTGCTGAGCAATGCCCGCAAATTTACCCACGAGGGAGAGATTGTCTTAAGCGCCCACGTTGAGCCGCCGTTTTTGCGTCTTTCCGTTGCCGATACCGGTGAAGGTATCTCACTGGAACAGCAGGAACGACTGTTCGAACCTTTCAGTGCCAGTATGGGAAAGCGCCGTCCCAGCGGCATTGGGTTGGGTTTGAGCATTACCCGCCACCTGATTGCCCTGCATGGTGGCACGCTCACACTGGAAAGCCAACCCGGCAAAGGGAGTACCTTTTACATTTACCTGCCTCTGCCTGGGCTGACCGGCAAGTTCAGCCATCACCCCGAGAAACAGAATCACCTTCCGCGAGCCATGTTCATTCTGAGCGCCAGAGGGGAAATTTCTCCCACCATCCAGGAAATCTGCACCCGGCAAAATCTCATTCCGGCGTTCATGCGCTCCCCCAAAGATTTGGAAAGCCTGTATGCCCATTATCACCCGGTAGCGCTGGCATGGGATCTGGCATGCGCGACCGCCGAAGATTGGATGCTGTATCAGTGGTTATACACCCAGGTAGATTTCAGCGATCTTCCGTTCCTGCTTTTCAACCCCGCAACTACTGAAGCGGGATTGGTTCAGGTATTGACCAAACCTACCCGTTCAGATACGTTGCTGGAGTGGATTTCCACTCTTGTCCCCCAGGAATGCCCCGAACGTCCCTTCCTGATTGTGGACGACGACCCGCATGCTCGAATGACCTACCGCCAACTCATCGAAACGTATTTTCCACAAACCCTCATTCTGGAAGCCTCCAGTGGCGAAGAAGCCCTGCAGGCTCTGGAGACAAAAACCCCCGCCCTGATTCTGCTGGATTTGCTGATGCCCGGAATGAGTGGTTTTGAAGTGCTGGAACGACTGCGCCGTCAGCCGCATACCCGTACCATTCCGGTCATCGTGGTGAGTGGGAAGTTGCTGACCTATGCTGACCTGCAACGCCTCAATTATCCTTATGTCACCTTCCAGAGCAAGGAAATTCTTACCGAAAACGAACTCAAAGAAGTGCTTCAGGAAACCCTGATGCAACCTCAAAATGGGGAAAATACCAGCCCGCTCATCCGGCAGGCGCTGGCATATTTGCATCAGAATTACATGCACCCGATCAGCCGTAAAGACATTGCCCAGTCGGTCAACCTGAGCGAGAATTACTTCACTTCACTGTTCCGCGAAGAGATGCACCTCACGCCATGGGAATATCTTACCCGCCTGCGCATTCGCATTGCCTGCCGCCTGCTTCGTGAAACCTCGCTGAGTATCAAAGCCATTGCCTTACAGGTGGGCTTCAGCGACCCAGGATATTTCACGCGGGTATTTAATAAGTTAATCGGCGACTCTCCACAAAATTATCGGAAAACTGCTTCCCAACAAATATTCGCGCGAACGGTGAATTTTCCTAAACCATCTTCTTAAAATCCAATCCCGGTTCCACTTATTTTTCTATACTGAAACTGGCTTTCTCATGATCCCCTGACTCAACCAGGCATCTCAGAGACGGGCACTGACGGTTTTGTCCCGGAGGCGTGCGCATGAAGCCTGCCATTCTCATTCTGGATGATGATCATCCAACACTTGAGTTGTACACGAGGGAACTTTCGGATGAGTTTGTGGTGTTTCCCTGTTCTTCCACCCCCGAGGCAATTCCCCTGCTTGCACGAGAACCGCTTGCGGCAGTGGTCTTTGAACCAGCCATGGAGAACGGTGGAGGTTGGGAATTTCTCCAGAGTCTGGCAGACTTTTGCATTCCACGGCATATCCCGATTATTTTCTGCAGTACACAGGATGAACACCGCGGAGAAATTCCTCCTGAAGCAGGAGTATTTCTGGTCAAGCCCGTCCTGCCCAATCAACTGGCAAAAACGCTTAACCAACTCCTTCATCCATCCTCTTCCAAATCTAAGGAACTGAGCGCATGAACGTGACTACCTCCACTGACTCTCTGCCCTTGCTGGAAATTAAGGACCTGCGAACATACTTTTTCCTAGAAAAAGGTACTGTCCGGGCAGTAGACGGCGTCAACCTGACACTTCAGCGAAAGACTACGCTGGGATTGGTGGGCGAAAGCGGTTGCGGCAAGAGTATTACCGCCATGTCCATCATGCGCCTGATTCAAGAACCGCCGGGGAAAATAGTTTCGGGAGAAATCCTGCTCCGCTCGCGCACGTTTGGGCAGGTGCTTGATCTGGTCAAAATAGATCGGCACTCCCAAACCATGCGCGCCATTCGTGGCGGCGAGATCGCCATGGTGTTTCAGGAACCGATGACCTCCCTGAATCCGCTGTATACCATTGGCGACCAAATCGCCGAGACGGTGCAACTGCACCAAAAGGTAAGCAAAAAGGAAGCCCTGGAACGTGCGCTGGAAATGCTGGTGAAAGTGCAAATTGCCATGCCCAAACAGCGCCTGAAGGAATATCCTCACCAGTTATCAGGAGGAATGCGCCAGCGGGTGATGATTGCCATGGCCCTGTCCTGTAACCCTTCCATTCTGATTGCCGACGAGCCAACCACCGCCCTGGACGTCACCGTGCAGGCGCAAATTCTCGACTTGATGCGCCAACTGCAAGAGGACATTGACTCTTCCATCATCATGATTACCCACAACCTGGGCGTGGTCTCTCAAATGGCGCACTTCGTTGCCGTCATGTATTTGGGCAAGGTCGTGGAGTATGGCAAGACCCACGATATCTTCCACCGCAGTCTGCACCCTTACACAGTAGGGTTGCTCAATTCTGTCCCGGTGCTGGGTAGGAAAGGGAAAAAGATTCTCGTCCCCATCGAGGGCATCGTTCCCAGCCCCATGAACATTCCCCCGGGGTGTCCATTCGCCAGCCGATGCCCCAAAGTGATGTCCAAATGTCGCGAGGTTGCCCCTGAGTTGCAGGAAAAAGAAAGCGGTCACTGGGTTTCGTGCTGGCTTTATGAGTAACAACCGGAGAAACACACTTTCGAGGAGGTGATGAAGCCGCAGAAAAAAACGTTCTTTCTTTGAAAAATATTTCACCTGTTCAGTTCTTTCGTTCCGAAGGAGAGAGTAAGGATATGAAAAAGACCATCTTAACCCTCATTTCCCTGCTGGTGATTGCAGGTATGTTGATTTCCTGTGCACCACAGGCAACCCCCACCCCTGAGAAAGTGGTGGAGACGGTCGTTGTCGAGAAAGAAAAGGAAGTCGTCAAGACGGTGGAGGTAGAGAAATTCGTCCTCGCCGGTCCCATTCCTTACCCGGATGCGCCCCTGATGGCGGGCATGCGCGAGCCCAAGAAATTTGAGATCAACGAGATCGTTGAATTCAAGAAACTGGATAAATACTGCGAGCCCGAATGGGTAACCAAACTGGTGCAAGCCGGGAAACTGCCGCCGGTGGAAGAGCGCCTGCCCAAAGAACCCTTTGTGTACAAAGCCGGATTCATGTCCGATGGGTTGGGGAAATACGGTGGCGTGTGGCGCGGCGTGTGGGCGGCACCCACCGAAGGCTGGAACTGGGCGGCTGGCGTGAGCCAAGGATGGTTCGGCATTGAAGCCATCGTTCAGGAAGAGCCGCTGATGACCGGTCCCATGTTCCTGACCAAGAACGTTGAGCCCATCCCACAACTGGCAAAATCGTGGGAGTGGTCGGCGGATGGTACCGAACTGATCATGCACTTTGTGGAAGGCGCCAAGTGGTCGGATGGCGTGGAGTTCACCACTGAAGACATCATGTTCCTGTGGGAAGACAACATCCTTGACCCCAACGTGAACTCGTGGACGCAGGCGTCCTTCTGGACCATCGAAGGCAAGCCCATCAAACTGGAAGCGCTGGACAAGTACACCGTCAAGTGGACTTTCCCGGTGCCTTACCCGCTCTCGATGCTGTACAACATGACCAACCTGGTCTTCTCGCCAGGTCCGGCGCACATTCTCAAACCGTTACACCCGAAATACGGCGGCAAGGATTATCAGTCCTACCGTGACTCCCTGCCCCCCAACAAACTGCCCATTGTGACCATGGGACCCTGGGTGCCGGTGGAATACAAGACCGACGAATTCATGGTCATGCGCCGCAATCCGTACTACTGGAAGGTGGACGAGAACGGCTGCCAGTTGCCCTACCTGGATGAAGTTCAGTGGACTTACTCCAAGACGGGCGTTACCCGCACCCTCAACACTATTGCCGGCACGGCGGACCATTCCAACGTAGAAAACCCCGAAACTTTTGACGAGACGGTCAAACAAGCCAGCGACCCCAATGCGCCCTTCCGCGTGGAATGGGGTCCTGAAACCCTGGGCTTCTGGCTGGAACTCAACCAGGCAAAATACACGGGTGTGAAGGATGAACGCGATGCGGCTGTGCGCGAACTTCTGCGCGACGTGCGCTTCCGCCGCGCACTCACTCAGGCGGTGGATCGTGACGGTCTGGCGCGCTCGCTGACCAATGGGCCCTTCTTCCGCCCCTGGCCCGGCGGCTTGTTCCCCGGCTCGGACTTCTTCAACAAAGAGTCGGTGGTGTACTATCCGTTCTCACCGGATACCAGCCGCGCCCTGCTGGCTGAAATCGGTCTGAAAGATACCGACAATGACGGTATCCTCAACTGGACCGAAGGTCCCATGGCAGGTAAGAACGTCGAAATCAGCATGACCACATGGGAAGATATCTCTGCCGGTGCAACGCTCGGACAGGCGCTCACCTTGCTCTTCCAGGACATTGGCATTAAGGTCAACTTCCGCATCCTGACCAACACTGCCATGACTGAAGCCAATACCAACGGCGAGTGGGAGATGCGCATCGCCCGCCCGGGTCAGGCATTTGCCACACCGAATGTACGCTGTAAGGAAATCGCCCCCACCATCAAGGAATTCTCGTGGCACCGCGAAGGCAGTCAGCCAGAAGAATACGCCGATTACGAGAAAAAGATGGTGGAAATTGCCAACGCCTTCTGTCTGGAACGCGATCCGCAGAAGATGAAGGATCTGATGTTCGAGTACAACAAACTGCACACCGAAAACGTGTACACCATCGGTCTGGTCGTTGGACGCTACGGGTTGATGCTGAACAAGTACTTCAAGAACGTTCCCATCGGCACACCGCCGTTCCTGTACCAGTGGGACTTCAACAACTTCCTGCCTGAGCAAATCTGGCTGGATGAAGCCGACCGCTGGGTGCTGGGTCAGAAGGAAATCTATCCTGGCAAACTGCCCGGAGTGGACTTCCCCTACCCCAATTTTAGCCAGTAACCTGTAGTCTCTGGGGGGAGGGACACCCCCTCCCCCCATTATCCTCTGGACTGGAGCCGGTATGATCAGTTATATCTTGCGCCGCCTGTTGCTTTCCATTCCCCTGTTGCTGGGAATCAGCATTGTCTCTTTTGCTATCATCCAACTGCCGCCAGGAGACTTTGCCACTACCTACCAAAATTTCCTCATCAATCAGGCGAACATGTCGCCTGTAGAAGCGGAAAAGGCGGCAAACGAATACCGAAAAATTTACGGGTTGGACCGCCCCGTCTATGAGCAGTATTTCAACTGGATTAAAGGCATCGTCACTGAAGGAAAGTTCGGTTATTCTTTTGCCTATAAGCAGGATGTTGGACAATTGATTGCCGAACGCCTGCCGCGCACCCTCTTTCTGGCGCTTTCTGCGCACCTCATTTCTACTATTTTCGGCATTGTCATCGGGATTTACTCTGCGACGCACAAGTACAGCATTGGCGATTACGCCGCGACGGTGTTTGCCTTTATCGGTACAGCCGCACCGCGGTTCTTTCTGGCAATTATCGCGGTGTATTTTCTGGTCATTGAATTAAAATCCCCCTACGTCAACCGCTTTGTTTCCCCGGAATATTCCTTTGCCCCGCTTTCCTGGGCAAAGTTTGTGGATATCTTAAAGTATTCCTGGCCCGTCATCGCCATTGCCGGGTTTGGCGGCATTGCCCGCAATATGCGAGTCATGCGTGGCAACCTGCTGGATGTGCTCAACATGCAATACGTCACCACAGCACGTGCCAAAGGGCTGAGGGAAGATGTGGTCATCAACAAGCATGCTGTACCCAACGCCCTGCACCCGATTATCATGTATCAGGGCACAGTGTTGCCGTACATGCTCCAGGGTGAACTGGAAGCCGCCATTGTACTGAACATGCCCTCGCTGGCACCCATGTTTTACAGTTCGCTGGTCAATCAGGATATCTATGTCTCGGGCGGTTTCCTGCTCATTTACAGCGTCTTGCTGGTCCTTGGCAACCTGATTGCCGATGTGGTGCTGGCGCTGGTTGACCCGCGCATCCGTCTGAGTTAGAAGATTGCGGAGGTTTCGCATGGCAAACAAAAATCCCAAATCCGCTTCAGCCGTGATCCTGCGCGCCAGAGAGCACGAATCCTATGGCACGCTGGTGTGGAGGCGCTTCCGCAAGAGTAAGATCGCCATTCTGGGCGGCTTGATGGTCATCATGCTCATCGTGCTGGCAATCTTTTCTGACTTCTTTGCGCCTTACGACCCGGTCAAACTCAACATGCGCAACGGGTACATCCCCCCGCACAAAGTTCACTTTATTGACGCAGAAGGGAAATTCCATCTACGCCCGTTCATTTACGGGTGGAAGCAGGTACTGGACGAGAACATGTTCCCCCGCTGGGTAGAAGACACTTCCAAAGCCTACCCAATTTACTTTTTTGTGAAGGGATGGGATTATAAACTGCTGGGACTGATTCCCATGAACATCCACCTGTACGGTTTGAAGGACCCTGAAGGCATGATTTTCCTGCTGGGTTCGGATAAATTTGGACGGGACATCTTCTCGCGTTCCTGCCTTGCCGGGCGGATTTCCCTCTCCATGTCGCTGTTTGGCACCATCATCAGTGTGGCAGTGGGGTCGGTGCTGGGGGTCATCTCCGGGTATTTCGGTGGGGCGGTGGATACGTACATGCAGCGCTTTGTGGAGTTTGTGCAGTCCTTCCCCCAATTGCCGCTGTGGATGGCACTGGCTGCCATTATCCCTGATACATGGGATCAATTTGCCGTTTTTGTGGTGATGTCTTCAATCTTTGCGCTTCTCTCGTGGACTCTGCTGGCGCGCGAGGTACGCGGCAAAGTACTGGCACTGCGTGAAACCGACTTTGTCCTCGCCGCCCGCGAAATGGGCGCATCCGACTGGCGGATCATCTTTCATCACCTTTACCCCAACACTATCAGTCATACCATTGTCGTGCTGACCCTGACCATCCCCACTATCATTCTGGCGGAGAGTTTCCTGAGTTTCCTGGGTATTGGCATTCAGGAGCCGCTGGTTTCGTGGGGGGTGATGATGCGCGAAGCGCAAACTATCCAGACGCTGGGCTTCAACATCTGGATTATCTCCCCTGTATTCTTTATCTTCATGGCAGTGCTGGGGTGGAACTTCCTCGGCGATGGATTGCGCGACGCCGCCGACCCCTATACCATCCTGTAGAGGCAACGATATGGCAAACAACCTGCAGACCGAACCCATATTGGAAGTCAAGAACCTGAAAATGCACTTTCCCATCCGCGGCGGGTTCTTCCAAACCATTAAAGGCTATGTCAAAGCCGTGGATGGCATCAGTTTCAGCGTGCGGGAAAACGAGGTACTTGGACTGGTTGGAGAAAGCGGATGTGGTAAGACCACTGCGGGGCGCACCATCTTGCGACTGTACGACCCAACCGACGGCGAAATCTGGTTCCGTAAGAAAGACGGCGAACGGGTGGAAATTTCCAAATTTACCCAGAAGCAAATGATGCCCTTGCGCCGCGAAATGCGCATGATATTCCAGGACCCTTTCAGTTCGCTCAATCCGCGGCGGACGGTCAAGGAAATCATCGGTGAACCGCTCATCATCCATAATATTGCCCGGGGACGTGAATTGGAAGACCGGGTAGCCTATTTGATGACCGCCGTCGGTCTCGACCCTGCCTACATGGATCGCTATCCCCACGAGTTTTCCGGCGGACAGCGACAGCGCATTGGCATTGCCCGCACGCTCTCGCTCAGCCCGCGCTTGATTGTCGCCGATGAACCGGTCTCGGCGCTGGATGTATCCATCCAGGCGCAGGTATTGAACCTGCTTCAGAACCTTAAGGAAGATTTGGGCTTGACGCTAATCTTTGTAGCGCACGATTTATCAGTGGTTGAACACATCTCCGACCGCATTGCGGTAATGTACGTGGGAAAAATTGTCGAACTCTCAGAAACAGAGAACGTGCTGTATCACCCGCTCCACCCCTACACCGAAGCGCTGGTGTCCGCCATTCCCCCCGCCGATCCCGATATTAAGATGCAACGTATTCCTTTGCAGGGAGATGTTCCCAGCCCTGCCAATCCTCCCAAAGGGTGTGTGTTTCATCCTCGTTGCCGTTATGCCAAAGACATTTGCAGTCAGCAAGAACCCGCCCTGCGCGAGGTAGAGCCCGGGCATTTTGCCTCATGTCACTTTGCCGGAGAACTGAGTCTGCGAGGCATTGGAGGAGATTGACATGGACAGATCACGCATCACCGCCTTTCTCAGTTACCTTATCCTCTTTCTGGGAAGCCTTTACGTGCTGATTTTCGAGCGTCGCGATGACTATGCCCGTTACCACGCGCTGCAAGCGCTGGGATTGGTGTTCTTCTCTGCCGGGGTGTTTTTGGGTTGGGTTGTACTGGGCTTTCTGCTGGCATGGATTCCCATCATAGGACCTGTGCTCAGTGCTTCGCTGTTTGCGCTGGTGATTGCCGCATGGATCTTCGCAGTAGTGGCATGGGTGATGGGCATGGTCAATGCTACCCGAGGGCTGATCGCACCACTGCCACTCATAGGTCGCTGGGCAGAGAAATTGCCCTTCTAACATCGAACACAAGTAAAGAAAGGAATGTTGCATGGCAAAAATTGTTCTCATCGGCGCAGGAAGCACTGTCTTCACCCGCAATCTGTGCAATGATATTTTGCTCACCCCGGCGCTTCAGGAAAGCGAAATCGTCCTGATGGACATCAACGCGGAGCGCTTGAACGCCGCGTATAAACTGGTCGAAGCCCTGATTGAGCAACGGAAGTTGAAAGCCCGTGTACAGGCAACTCTGAATCGCCGCGAAGCCATCACCGGAGCAGATTACGTGATCACCACATTTCAGCAAGGCGGGCTGGAAGCGTACCGTCTGGATATCGAAATTCCTCTGAAGTACGGCGTAGGGCAGTGTGTGGGCGATACCCTGGGACCCGGCGGTGTCTTCCGGGCGTTACGTACCATTCCCGTCCTGCTGGACATTTGCGATGAGATGGACGACTACGCGCCGGATGCCCTGCTTCTCAACTACGTCAACCCCATGGCGGCAAACTGCTGGGCGGTGAGCGCCGGTTCCGGACGTCCTTTCGTTGGTTTATGTCACTCAGTGCAGGGCACCAGCGAGATGCTGGCGCGATGGGTCAACGTGCCGTACGAAGAAGTCAACTTCCTGTGCGCGGGAATTAACCATCAAGCCTTCTTCCTGGAGTTCCGCCGTGGCAAGGAAGACCTGTACCCTGCCCTATGGGAAGCCATCGAAAAACCGGAAATCTACGAGACCGAGCCGGTGCGTTGTGAATTGATGAAGTACTTTGGCTACTTTGTCACCGAATCCAGCGGACATGCCAGCGAATACGTCCCGTATTTCCGCAAATCGGCAGAGATGATCGAACAGGATCTGGTGCCGCGCTTCAAGAGCCCGCAGGATTTCTGGTTCGACTTCGGGCGCACGGGCGGATACCTGCGCCACTGCCAGCGCACTGCCCAAACCTTCCAGCAGGAATTTCAGGAGTTGCTCGAAGGTGTGCGTACGTTGAGCAACCAGCGCAGTCACGAATACGGCTCGTACATCATCGAAGCCATCGAGACCAATCACCCCGTGAAAATTAACGGCAATGTGCCCAACTTTGGGCTGATCCCCAACCTGCCGCACGGATGCACCGTGGAAGTCCCCTGCCTGGTAGATGCCAGCGGCATCCAGCCGGTGAGCGTTGGCGACCTGCCGCCACAACTGGCGGCGTTAAACCGCACCAACATCAACGCCCAGGAACTGATTGTGGAAGCCGCTCTTTCTGGCGAAGTGGATGCAGTGTATCATGCAGTCATGCTCGACCCGCTCACCGCGGCAGTATGCACCCTGCCGCAAATTCATGCCATGGTCAGGGAGATGCTCGAAGCCGAGAGGCAGTGGCTGCCACAATTTCAAATCCAATAATTGAATTCATTCAGGAGAAAGGAGACTTGTATGCCCAAAATTGCTTTTATCGGAGCCGGAAGCACAGTCTTTGCTAAGAATCTGCTGGGAGATATCCTCAGTTTTCCGGAACTGGCTGACTCCACCATCTCATTGATGGACATTGACGAAACCCGCCTGAATACCACCCGACTGGTGGCAGAGCGCATTGCCCGAACGCTGGGAGCGCATCCTACCATCGAAGCCACCACCGACCGGCGCAAAGCCGTGGCTGGGGCAGATTACGTCATCACCATGTTCCAGATTGGCGGTTACCGCCCCAGCACGGTGATTGACTTCGAGATTCCCAAAAAGTACGGCTTGCGCCAGACCATCGCCGATACGCTGGGCATTGGCGGTATCATGCGTGCCCTGCGCACCATTCCCGTCCTGCTAGATCTGGCAAAGGATATGGAAGAACTGTGCCCGCAGGCTCTCTTGCTTAACTACGTCAACCCCATGGCAATGAACATGTGGGCGCTCAACCGCGCCAGCAAGATTCGCAACGTGGGTTTGTGCCATTCGGTGCAGGGAACCGCCATGCAGATTGCCCAGGACATCGGCGTGCCCATTGAGGAAATCAACTACCTGTGCGCAGGCATCAATCACATGGCGTTTTACCTGAAATTTGAGCGCAAGACCCCGCAAGGCGTGGAAGACCTGTACCCGCGCATTCATCAGGTATACAAAGAAGGGCGCGTGCCCGATTGGAACCGCGTGCGTTACGAAATGCTCAAACGCCTGGGGTACTTTGTCACCGAATCCAGCGAACACTTCAGCGAATACGTGCCCTGGTTCATCAAGCGCGACCGTCCAGACCTCATTGAGAAGTTCAACATTCCGCTGGATGAGTACATCCGCCGTTGCGAGGTACAGATAGCCGGATGGGAAGCCACCAAAGACGTGGTGGAAAACCCCAACCTGCCCATCAACGTCCCCTTGATTCAGGAAAAACTGCGCGCAGCGGGTGCTACCGATTGGGACATCAACTGGATAACCGAGATAGCATCCAAATTTGATCAAATTGAAAAGTCCCACGAATACGGCTCTTACATCATCCACTCACTGGAAACAGGCATCCCGCGGGTGATTTACGGTAACGTGGAGAACCGCGGGCTGATTGACAACCTGCCGCAGGGATGCACCGTGGAAGTGCCCTGTCTGGTGGACAAGAACGGCATCCAGCCCACCAAGATTGGCATGTTACCACCGCAACTCGCCGCGCTGATGCAGACCAACATCAATGTGCAAGCCCTGACCGTAGAAGCCGCGTTGACCGGCAAGCGCGAACACATTTACCATGCCGCCATGCTCGATCCGCACACCGCCGCCGAACTGGATCTGGATCAAATCTGGAGTCTGGTGGATGATCTGATCGAAGCCCATGGCGATATGTTACCGCCATTCCATTAGCCACCTCCCCTCCCCTAAAGCGGAGTACTGTCCAGGGAGACAGTACTCCGCATTTTTATTTTCCCTCCAGGAATGCGGGTAAAATAAACCCTTGAAACGATCCTCAAGGGCAAAAAACATTCAGGGTGTCTTCATGCCTTTTGATGCTCAACTTTTTCTGAAAAGGGTAAAACCTTCCCCATCAGGTAAATCCATCGGATGTTTCCATGAAAAAGGGCGCACAGTCCAGTTAAGGATGCTCATCTTCATCGTGTTGATCATCGGGTTGAGCGCCTGTACCCAAGCCAACCCGCTCTCTGCCATGCTGGTCACCCCGGCTATGCCCGTAGAGAGCACAAACACCCTACCCGTACCCTCCCCCACAATGGAAACAAGCGTGTCCCCAGCGTTCACCCCTTCTCCTACTCCATCCCCGGCTGAATGGGTATGGACGGCAAACCCCATCAACGGCAACCTGCTGGTGATTGACCCCTCCAGCAACAGCATTGCTGTGATTATCCCCACCGGCTTCCATCCAGAAGAAATTGCCATTGGAGAAGGTGCAGTATGGGCGCTGGACCGCTCCGCCGACCGCGTCTTGCGCTTCAACCTCACCACGTATCAAATGGAAGCCGTCATTCCCATTCCTCAAGGAAAAACCATGGCACTGGCAAGCGGCGAGGGTGGGGTTTGGGTAGGCATTGAAGAGCGTCCCCTCTCTAA
Organism: Anaerolinea thermophila UNI-1; assembly: GCF_000199675.1. Lineage (GTDB taxonomy): Bacteria > Chloroflexota > Anaerolineae > Anaerolineales > Anaerolineaceae > Anaerolinea > Anaerolinea thermophila. Next base: position 972,452 of record NC_014960.1, on the reverse strand, counting down.
CGTTTTGCGTCCTTACGAGGAATACATCCCCAATGGCGGTGTTATCCGCATTGACCCGCGCATCAATCAGGTCAACGGGTATGCAGAAGTGGGAAGTGTTTCCCGCCTAACCACCGGATTGGGTTATGTGTGGGCGCTGACGCGCAACACGGTGGATACCCCACTGTACCGCATCGATCCGCAAAGCCTGCAACGGGAAGAAATCACCCTGCATGGTACCCACGATTGGCTGATGGAAGATGCCTTTCATGCGGACGATAAAAGCCTGTGGTTGTTTTCGCAAGCCTTTGCCCGCCTCTACCGCATGAACCCGGATGGAAGGCTGTACAGTGTCTTTTCTTTGCGCCAGCAAAAGCCCATCGGGTATGCCGATTTACGCCTTGCTTATGGCTCGCTATGGTTTGCCACGCCCTGGGGAGATGTGTTACAACTCGATCCTTCCACCGGTGCAGAACGCTCGCGCACTTCTCTGCGAGTGCCTTTGCGTTCCATCACTGCCGGTGCGGGTGCAATCTGGGTGCATGCCCCTGCCGATGGCGCGGTATACCGTCTGGACTCCTTCACCGGCGAGGTACAGGCGCGCATCGAAATCGGCGAGAAAGTCCCCCCCACGCCGGTTGTAACCGCAACCCCCATCCAGCGTGCCACCAAACCCTGTGAAGATGCCCCTTACTCTCGCCTGCAAGTGGGCATGCGGGCATACACTTTCAAAGAACCTGACCTGCCTCAACGCCTGCACAAAGAACCCGGCAAAGAGAGCGAACGGGTGGGCTGGATTCAACCCGGCGAAACCGTGACCGTTCTGGAAGGTCCCATGTGCGCGGAAGGCTGGGTATGGTGGAAAGTGCGCACCGAACGCGGCGGATACACCGGCTGGGCGGCAGAAGGGGATGAAAACGAGTACTGGCTGAATCCCTTGCGTTAAGTCACTACTCCAAACCCATCTCAAGAAGGTGTCCAAACCGGTCTGCAGACTCGTGCATTCTTCAGGTATTGTGGTTATTATCCTGAGTAGCACATTCTGGAGGATGCAAAAATGAAACGATGGGTTTTCTACTTATTTTCTGTTGTATTGATGGGATTGCTGGTTGCCTGCAGTTCCAACACAGAAACATCCAATTATGAAACTGCCAAACTGGAAACCGGTTCAATCAGCGCGGTGATTACCACCAGCGGTGCGGTGCGTCCTGTCCGCAGTGCCGATCTGACCTGGCAAATCAGCGGGAAGGTGCAGGAAGTTCACGGAGAGATTGGGGACACCGTGCAGGATGGACAGGAACTTGCTCGTCTGGCGGAAGACAGCCTGCCACAAAACGTCCTGCTGGCATGGAACGATTACCTGCAAGCCGAAGAATATCTCAAAGACCTGCAAGATACTCAGCCCGAACTGGCACAGGCTCAAATGGAACTGGCGCAGGCACAGGAAGAGTATGAAAAGGTGGAAAAACGCTACCGCAACTTTAACCCGGAGCGGCGCAATGTCTCCCAAGCCACCATTGACACGGCTAAAGCAGACCTGGCACTGGCAGAAAAGAACCTTGAGATGGCGCAGAAATACTTTGACCTGTTCAAAGGGCGTGATGCCAATGACCCGGAACGTGCCGAAGCGCTGAAGATGCTGGCAAAAGCCCAGCAGGCTCGTGACTCGGCGTATTTCAATTATCTGTATGTTACCGGCAAACCCAGCAACACAGAAGCCCAGAAAATCCAGGCAGAACTGGCACTGGCAAAATCGCGTCTGGATCAGGCAAAAAAGAAAGTGGAAGAACTTTCCAAAGGCGTTTCGACCCTGGAACTGACCGCCGCTCAGGCGCGCCTGCGCGCCGCCCAGCAAACCCTGGATCAGATTGTACTCAAAGCACCTTTTGCTGGCATCATTACCAACCGGCGCATCCAACCCGGGGACGTGGTCACAGCGGGAACGCTGGCTTTCCAGATGGAAGACCGCTCTCATCTGTATGTAGAGGTCAACATTTCAGAAATTGAAATTAACGACATCCACCTGGAACAGGAGGCTACTCTGACCTTTGACGCCTTGCCGGAGAAAACCTATCACGGGAGAGTTGTACAAATTGGACTGAGCGGGAACAATCAACAGGGTGCGGTTACCTACCCGGTGACGATTGAAATTACCGACGCCGATGAAAACATCAAATCCGGCATGACAGCAATGGTGCAAATTGAAACCAGGAAACTGGATCAGGTTTTGCTGGTACCCAACCGTGCGGTACGGGTGCTGAACGGTCAGCGGGTAGTTTTCGTCAAGAAGAACACCGGTTTACCCGAAGCCGTGCCCATTACCCTGGGAGTCTCTTCGGCAACGCACAGCCAAATCCTTAAAGGGGATGTAAAAGAGGGAGATGAAGTCATCCTGAACCCCGATTTGCTCATGCAATTGCAGGAGCAAGGGGGGAATGGCGTGGTGATTCGCTAGTGGAGGAAAGATGAACGCACAGGATTGGGTCATCGAAGCCACCAACCTGACCAAAATCTACCAGATGGGGAAAGTCCAGGTACCGGCACTGAACGGCGTTTCCCTGAAAATTGCCCGTGGGGAAGTGGTTGCGATTATGGGACCCTCGGGGTCGGGGAAATCTACCCTGATGAACCTTCTGGGATGTCTCGACCGTCCCACATCCGGAGAGTACATTCTGGACGGCAAAGTGGTGTCCAAACTGCGGGATGACGCCCTGGCACATATTCGTAACCGTAAGGTAGGATTTGTCTTTCAGCAGTTCAATTTACTCCCCCGCGCCACGGCGCTTGCCAACGTCGAATTACCCCTGCGATATGGGGGAGCCAATCACGACCGGAAACAGCGCGCATATGCGGCACTGGAGGCGGTTGGGCTGGCAGATCGCGTGCGTCACAAACCTACCGAACTTTCAGGAGGGCAACAACAACGCGTTGCTATTGCGCGGGCGCTGGTCAACGACCCCGCCATCATTCTTGCCGATGAACCCACCGGCGCGCTGGACAGCAAGACCGGGGAGGAAATCATGCACCTCTTGCTGGAACTCAATCGCCAGCGAGGCACCACTCTCTTGCTGGTGACGCACGATCCACGGATTGCGGCTTACGCTCAGCGCACTATTTTCCTGCGAGATGGTTTGATTGTGGAGGAAAACCATGAACATCCTGCAAGCCGTTAAAGAGGCATTGGAAAGCCTTTCAGCCAACAAACTGCGCTCCGGGTTGACCATGCTGGGAATTATTATCGGGGTAGCGGCGGTTATTGCCATGATTTCGCTGGGACGCGGCGTGGAAGCCTCGGTAAATGACCAACTGGCAGGAGTGGGGTCAACCCTGATTACCCTGTTTGCCATGCCCGACCGCGAGGTGCGCAACCCTCAACCGCTCACTCTGAGTGATGCCGAAGCCCTGATGGATGCGGCGCATTTTCCGGAAGTGCAAGCCGTTGCCGCTGAAATTAACCTGAATGCCAGTGTTTCCTTTGGCACCGTCAACACCGCAACCAGCATTTTGGGCGTAACTGCTAATTACAAAGACGTGCAGAATCTGCACCTCAACGAAGGGGATTTCATTCACGAAGAGCAGGTGCTGGGACAGTCGGCAGTAGCCGTACTGGGGGCGCGGGCGGCAAAGACCTTGTTTGAGCGCGAGGCGGGAATTGTGGGTGAGACCATCCGCATTGATGGACAACCCTACCGTGTGATTGGCGTCCTGCGCTCACGAGGTTCAGGAGGGCTCAGTTTTACCCAAACCGATAATGCTGTGCTCATTCCCATTACCACGGCAAAACTGCGCCTCGCCCCGGAACGGGTGCGCGGAGAAGTGGATTTGATCACCGTACAGGTACGCTCGGCTTCCCAAATCAAAGCCGTGAGCGAACGCATCACCGAAACGTTGCGCATCCGTCACAATATTCCGGTAGGATTGAGCGATGTGACCGTCTTTGTGCAGAAAGATGTACTGGACGCGCTCAACCAGATTACCAGCATCCTGACCGTGTTCCTTGGAGGCATCGCCGCCATTTCTCTGCTCGTTGGGGGCATTGGCATCATGAACATCATGCTGGTCTCGGTGAGCGAGCGCACCCGAGAAATCGGCTTGCGCAAAGCGGTTGGAGCGCGCCGGCGCGATATTCTCATGCAATTCCTGACCGAGTCTGTCCTGCTCAGTCTGGTAGGAGGCATGCTGGGCATCCTCACCGGATGGATGATTGGCGCAGTCATTCAACTTATCTCCACGCAAAGCGGCAGTCCCATTCGCTTTGCCCTTAACGTAGATGCCATCCTGCTGGCGACCATCACCTCTTCAGCCATCGGGATTTTCTTTGGATTGTATCCGGCAAACCGCGCTGCCGGATTGACACCTGTAGAAGCCTTAAGATCAGAATAAAAAGCAGAAAGGATCCTACAAGATGGAAACCACTCTTTCTACCTCACCTGCGGAGCAGGAAGAAAAAATCCCCCGTCGCGCATTTACCGGGATGCTGATGATTGCCATCACTCTGCTGCTTCAGGCACTGGCAGCCGGTTACACCGTACCCTATTCTCTGCGACACTCCACATTTGATAATTTGTTGGAGGGAGGAACCGACCCTATCATGACGGCACTTTCATGTCTCACCATTGTTGCCGGAATCGCGCAACTGGTCGGCTTTATTTTTCTGGTTTCATCCGTCCAGAACGTCTCCCGCTCCATTAAGAGGTTATGTTGGTTAGCATTCATCCTCTTTGTCGTTGCGATAGTCCTCACCCTCATCGTCAATATTCCACTGGGATATGCTGTTTCGCTGGGCGGTTCGCGTACCATGGGGATTGCCTCTCTCTGGGTTACGGCTCTTTCTCAAATCCTTAATTTCACCTCCCTTGCCATTCTCCTGTTTGCTCTTGCCCTGTCCCCCCTTAAATGGGTAGGAGCAGGCATCGCCGGACTTCAGAGTGTGGTTGTACTCGCTATTGCAGGAATCTCCACGGCATTTTACCGGCTGTTGGAATTGACTCTCATGGGGAATACCATGTATGTGCCCCAGCCCAAACCCAATCCATATCAGCCCGTTTTGTCTATCGCCGGGTTGATTCTCAGTGGCGTGTTTGCACTGGTTTTCCTGATCTCTACCGTAGGCATGCGAGCGCGCCTGGTAGAAGAACCCTCCGATCGCGTTGTATAATGCAAACAAGATGAAATCTCAGCAGGAAGATGTACTGGATCGAATCATTCAACGGGGACAGCGCTGGCTGTCGGCGCTGTCCCGTTTCCAATGGCGCATGGCATTCCTCTACACGCTGGTCACGGTTACAGCGTTTACCCTGCTTTTGGGTATTCTGTACCTCTTCACCAGCAGAACATTCGTTTATTCCCCCATGGTCGTTTACGTCCTGCCCACCTTGCTGGAAGATGTCACCGCGCCTTTGGCGAAGGAACTGGCTGCACCTTCCCCTAACCCGGAAGTCTTCACCCGCTGGATTGAAAGTACTCGACAGGGCTCATCCCTGACTTTGTCCAAGACCGAGGAAAAGGATGATACTCTTTCCATCTCGTACTCGCTGGACACCACCATCTCCCCAAACTCATGGTTGATCATCGCCAATCGCGAGGGACAAATCATTGCTGTTGATCCTGCCGAACGCTTTCAAACTCAGCAGAACATCTACGAAGTCCTGGACAAGCATTATCTGAGCATCGTTGACCACGCCATGAACGGAATGAATCATCCTTCCATGCTCACCTTGCAGGAAAAAAACAGCATTTTCATTGCCGCACCCATCCGGGAAACACCTACCTCAACCGTTACAGGTGTGGTCTGCCTGAACCTGGTCGTCCCCAGTGGCTGGCAAATGCTGGGATACACCGTGCAAACCCTGCTCTCCACCACACTGTTCCTCTCCATCGGTGCAGGTATCATCGGACTGGTCTTTGGTTTGCTGGTGGGACGAGGACTGGAAAAACGTCTGCGCGCCGTTGCCGAGACGGCTGCGGCATGGGGACAGGGAAACTTCGAGCGTCGTATTGAAGACCGCTCAGGCGACGAAATCGGTATGCTGGCGCGAGAGTTGAATAAAGTTGCCGTTCAACTGCAAAACCTGCTGAACACCCGCGAGGAACTGGCAACGCTGGAAGAGCGCAACCGCCTTGCCCGCGACCTGCATGACTCTATCAAACAGCAAGTGTTTTCCATCAGCATGAATCTCTCAGCGGCACAGGAATTATGGGATAAAGACCCTGCCAAAGCCCGCCAGATTGTCGAGACCGCACTGATGATTTCCAGACAATCGCAACAGGAATTGAACACCCTGATTCAAACCCTGCGCCCGCCCCAACTGGAACAAAAAGGGTTGGAGAAAGTTCTTGAAGACCTGACACGGCTGTGGGAGAAACAAAGCGGAATTCCCATCACCTACCAGCAGGAAGGCAGTATCACCCTCGACCTGGAGCAACAGCAAGCCCTGTACCGGGTGGCTCAGGAAGCCCTTTCCAACGTTGCCCGGCACAGTGGTGCACGTTCTGCCTCTGTTTCATTGAGCATTCACGAGGGTTACCAGTGGCTGTGCGTGCGGGACGATGGTCATGGCTTCGATACCAGCCAGATTCCCGCACGGGGGGTAGGACTGCGTTCCATGCGGGAACGGGTAGAATCGCTGGGTGGTATGTTCGTGTTGGAAAGCGGTTCTGAAGGCACCTGTGTCCAAGCCGGTTTTCCTCTGTCATCGTCCAGCCGTCACCGTGAGGAGGAGATGCCATGAGCAAAATTACTGTGCTGATTGTAGACGATCACAGCATTGTACGCGCCGGTATACGCACCTATCTGGAAACGCAATCCGACTTGGAAGTGGTGGGGGAAGCCGCCTCAGGGAAAGAAGCCGTGCAATTAGCCGCCGAACTGGTTCCGGATGTGATCTTGATGGATTTAATCATGCCGGAAATGGACGGTGTGGAAGCCACCCAGCGCGTCCGGCAGATCAGCCCGCGCACGCAGGTCATTGTATTGACCTCATTCCATGAAGACACCCATATCTTCCCTGCCATCAAAGCCGGAGCGTTGTCCTATCTGCTCAAGGATGTTAGTGCGGAAGAACTGGGCGAAGCCATCCGCGCCGCCGCGCGCGGTGAAGCCGTCCTGCATCCACAGGTTGCCGCCAGGCTGGTGAAGGAAATGCGCGGAACGCCCGCCGAAAAGCCCAACCCGTACACCGCACTGACCGAACGAGAACAGGAAGTCTTGAAATGCATCGCCCAGGGGATGAGCAATGCCGAAATTGCCGCCCATCTGGTGGTAAGTGAGAAAACGGTTAAAGGACATGTGAGCAATATTCTGAGCAAACTGCACCTTGCCGACCGTACTCAAGCCGCTATCTACGCCTGGAAAGAAGGGCTGATACGCAAAGAATAAAAAGGCTGGGAGTTTCGCTCCCAGCCTTTTCTCAACCATTTTGAGGATTTAGAAACCTTCGAGTTTGGAGAAATCTGCCACCCCGCGGGTCAACGCAGCAATACGCTGAAGCAATCCCAAACGATTGGCGCGTACCCCGGCATCCTCTGCCATTACCAGCACCGTGTCGAAGAAACGATTGATGACAGGAATCATCGGCAGAAATGCGGCAAAGAAATCATCCACCGAACCAGGCTGACGCGGAGCGGCTTCGGCTTGGAGAAGGGCAGCATACAACGCCTGTTCCTCGACTTCCACAAAGCGCTCAGGTTGAACCGCAAACTGCTCTTTCTGATCACGGGTAATGCGCACACAGCGGGCATAGGCGGGAAGAATGGTATTCCAGTCAGCGCGCTGTACCCAGGCAGTGAGCGCCTGCGCGGCACGGTATGCGCCAAAGGGATTGTGGGCTTGCTCTGCCATGACCGCATCCACCACATCATAGCGGAAGCCGTAATCATCCATCAGATGAGTGCGCAAACGCCCGTAAATGAACTCCAGGCAGGCATTCTGGCTCTCTTCGCTGGCTGTGATGGGAAGCCCCTGCGCCGCCAGCGCCAGCCCCTGGCGAAGGTCAAACGGAATCTGACGGCTGATCAGCACTTGCACCAGCCCCAAAGCGGCGCGCCGCTGGGCAAAGGGGTCTTTCGTCCCACTGGGCGCTAAGCCGGCGGCAAACAACCCGGAGAGGGTATCCAGACGGTCGGCAACGCTGAGCAGAATACCGGGCAGGGTCTCGGGCAGAGCATCGCCCGCAAAGCGCGGCAGGTAATGCTCGAAGATGGCATCGGCAACGCCTTTGGGCTCGCCGGAGTGCTCGGCGTAATAGCGTCCCATGATGCCCTGCAGAGAGGTCATCTCGATGACCATGTGGGTCACCAGGTCGGCTTTGAGCAGGTAGGCGGCGCGGCGGGCAGTTGCCAGATCGGACTGGCTCAAGCCAAAGAAGGGCGCCAGTTTGTCCACCAGGGCTTCTACCCGGCGGGATTTGTCGAGCATCGAACCCAGTTTGTACTGGAAGGTCAGCGTACCCAGACGAGGCAGGCGCTCTTCCAGCGTATACTTCAGGTCTTCCTGAATAAAGAAAGAGGCATCGGCAAAGCGCGCACCGATGACCTGCGCATTGCCGTCGGCAACAATATCCAGATACTGGTTATCGCCATTGCGCACGGTGATAAAGTAGGGTAACAATTCACCGGTAGAGGCATACACCGGGAAGTAGCGCTGATGCTTCTTCATCACCGAAATCAGCACTTCGGCTGGCAATTTGAGGTGTGCAGGGTCAAACGTACCAAGCACGGCGGTAGGGGCTTCCACCAGTTGAGTTACTTCATCCAGCAGGGACTCATCGAGTTTCGGGACACCCCCTGCTTCGGTCATCAGGCGCTGAACCTGTTCAGCAATCGAAGCGCGGCGTTCTTCCGGATCGAGCAGAATGCCCTGCGAACGGAGAACGTTCTGGTATTCAGCCGCAGTGTTCAGAGTAAAGGTCTCAGGCTGGTAAAAGCGCAAGCCGCGGGTCACACGGTCGGCACGCAGACCGGCGTACTCGAACGGGATAACCGTACTTCCCAGCAAAGCCGCCAGCCAGCGGATGGGGCGGGAGAAAGCCACCTGACTGGCATTCCAGCGCATGGTCTTATCGAAGCGCAGAGAAGCAATCAGGTCAGGCAAAGCCTCG